>JBJKRE010000346.1:0-3791 GCA_046704825.1 Acidobacteriota bacterium | reverse complement strand
GGTCAGACCCAGGTGCTGCACGTAGGTCTTGAGGACCTCTCGGTAGCTCGGGTGGACGGAACGGGCCACGAGCACCCGGCCGCCCTTCTGAATGCGGTGCGCCATGAGCGCCGCTTCGGCCGTGGCGGAGGCGCCGTCGTACAGGGACGCGTTGGACACGTCCATGCCGGTGAGGTCAGCCATCATGGTCTGGAACTCGAAGATGGCCTGCAGGGTCCCCTGCGCAAGCTCCGGCTGGTAGGGCGTGTACGCCGTGAAAAACTCGCTCCTGAGCAGCAGCTGGCTCACCGCGGCGGGCGCGCCGTGGGTGTATGCGCCCGCGCCCAGGAAGGAGGGGCGGCAGGTGAGGGAGGCGTTGCGAGTGGACCGGGTGATGAAACGTTCCTTCAGTTCCCCCTCGGGCACGGCCGTGGGCAGGTTCAACGGCGCCTTCAGCCTGAGCGGTTCGGGGATGGAGGAAAAGAGGTCATCCACCTTGTTCACGCCGACGGCGGCGAGCATGGCGCGGATGTCCTCCTGGCTGGCGGGAAGGTAGCGCATGGGTGTCCTCAGTGTTCGCTTTCGGCGACGTACTTGGCGTAGGCCGCCGCATCCATGAGGCTCTCCAGTTCGCCCGGAGCGGACAGAGTCACCTTGACGACCCAGCCCTGACCGTAGGGATCCTGGTTCAGGACCTCCGGGTGGTCCTGGAGTTCCTCGTTGACCGCAGTCACGGTCCCGGAAACGGGCGCGTTCAGTTCGGACACGGCCTTGACGCTCTCCACGCTGCCCATGGCGTCGCCGGCCGCGATGTCGGTGCCCTCTTCGGGGGACTCGACGAAGACGATGTCGCCGAGTTCCTGCTGGGCGAAGTCCGAAATGCCGATGGTGCCCGTGCCGTCCTCGACCTTGACCCACTCGTGCGTTTTCGTGAATTTGAGATTATCGGGAATGTTCATGTGGCCCTCCCATGACACGGGGCTCCGGCCGGGTGCGCCGCCCTTCGCCCGTGCGAGCCTGATACCACCTGCCAAACGTTCGTCCGGTCCCGGTTCAATCTTTCTTCTTCCTCTTGTAAAAAGGCTTCTGAACGACCACCGCCGCGACTTTCTTCCCGCGGATGTCGACCTCGAAGGAGGTGCGCGGTTCGGCCAGTTCGACGGGCAGGTAGGCCATGCCGACGGCCTTCTTCAGGTAGGGCGCCATGGTGCCGCTCGTGACGTGCCCGACCTTCTTCCCGCCGTGGAAGCACTCGTAGCCGTGGCGGGGGATGCCCCGCTCGCTCAGTTCGAATCCCACGAGCTTGCGCCTCACACCCTCGGCCTTCTGCCGCTCGAGCACGTCCCGGCCGTTGAATGCGGGCTTGGCCAGCTTGAGGATCCACGCCAGGTCCGCCTCCAGCACGGTGGTGGTGTCGTCGATGTCGTTGCCGTACAGGGCCATGGCCGCCTCGAGCCGGAGCGTGTCCCTCGCGCCCAGGCCCGCCGGGACCAGGCCCTCGTCCTTGCCCGCGGCGAGCAGCGCGCGCCACACCTCGGGGGCCTTGGCGGGGCTCAGGTAGATCTCGAAACCGTCCTCGCCCGTGTAGCCCGTGCGCGTGAGCAGGACCTCCTCACCCAGGATCGTCCCGTAGGTGAACCAGTAGTACTTGATCGGCCCCAGGTCCACGTCCTCCACGATCTTCTGGAGGATGCCGGTCGCCTCCGGTCCCTGGACGGCGATCTGGGCCGTCTCGTCGCTTCGGTTGACGACCTTGGCGTCGAAGGCAGCGCTCTGGTCCCGGATCCACGCGTGGTCCTTGTCGAGGTTGGCGGCGTTGACCACCAGCAGGTACCGGTCGTCGGCCATCTTGTGGACCAGCATGTCGTCCACGAAGCACCCCTCGGGGGTCAGCAGGCCCGAATACTGGATCTGTCCCAGGGCCAGCCGCGACGCGTCGTTGCTCGTCAGGTGCTGGACCAGGTCCAGGGCCTGCAGGCCCTCGATCCAGATCTCCCCCATGTGGCTCACGTCGAAGAGCCCCGCCCGGGTCCGGACGGCCACGTGCTCGTCGACGATCGAGGTGTACTGAACAGGCATGTCCCAGCCGCCGAAATCCACCATCCTGGCGCCCAGCGCCCGGTGTTCGGCGTTCAGCGGCGTTTTCTTGAGTTCATCCATGGTGCCCCTCCATCAAGCCATTTATGATAGGCCGGTCCGGCGCACGGGTCAAACCCTTCAAAAGTATGGGTATCGGGGTGCTCGTGCACGTCACGCCGCGCATTTCACTTCCACGCTCTGCGCGTGGACCGGGCCGGCACTTTGAAATTCGTCCCGCCCTCAGGCCGGTTCGTAGAGCGTCCGGCGCTTGGCGGGCGTGAAGCCCGCATCGGCGATCAGGCGCCTCAGCTCCTCCTCGTTGGTGCGGTTCCGGCAGCCGGCGCTCGCCACCACGTTCTCCTCGATCATGATGGAGCCCATGTCGTTGGCCCCGAAGTGCAGGGCCACCTGCCCCATCTTCAGCCCCTGCGTCACCCAGCTGGCCTGGACGTTGTCGAAGTTGTCCAGGAAGACGCGGGAGAGGGCCAGCACCCGAAGGTAGTCCATGCCCGTGGCCGGGGCCTCCTGCAAAGGCGTCGACTCGCCCGGCTGGAAGGTCCAGGGGATGAAGGCCGTGAAGCCCCCGGTCTCGTCCTGCAGGTCCCTCAGGTGCTGCAGGTGGATCAGGATGTCCCGCGTGGTCTCGATCGATCCGAACATCATGGTCGCCGTGGTCCTGAGCCCCTGTGCGTGGGCTTCGCGCATGACGGCGAGCCATTCCGTGACCGTGGCTTTGCCCCTCGCCATCTTCTTGCGCACTTCGTCGGACAGGATCTCCGCACCGCCACCGGGGATGCTGCCCAGACCGGCCGCCTTGAGCCGCCCGATGACGTCGGCGAGGGGCATCTTGTAGAGCTTGGAAAAGAAGGTGATTTCGGGCGGCGAGAAACCGTGGATGTGGACCTGGGGAAAGTGCTCTTTAAAGCTCCCCAGCATCTCCTCGTAAAACTCGAAGGGCAGAGCCGGGTTGTGGCCTCCCTGCAGGAGAATGCCCGTGCCGCCCAGTTCCACGGTCTCCCGGATCTTGCCAAGGAGGGTGTCCATGTCCAGGACGTACCCCTCTGGGTCGCCGGGGCGGCGGTAGAAGGCGCAGAAGGCGCAGTTGGCCACGCAGACGTTCGTGTAGTTGATGTTGCGGTCCACTATGAAGGTGGCCACGTTGTCGGGGTGCTTGCGGGCGCGTACGGCGTCCGCGGCCTGACCCAGCTCGAGGAACGGCGCCTCGTCCAGCAGACGCAGGCCCTCCTCAAATGTCAATCGACCTCCATCAAATACTTTATCCAGAATGCCCTGCACTTCATGCAGAGACGTCAGGGACGGCAAGGCGGTCATGGGGGACCTCCTCCTTAAGGGCTAGGGTAAAAAAGCGCCCGAGGGCCTGTTTTTCGGCTGCGCCCATGGTGTAGTGCAGGTGGTGCGTGAGGTAGCGCCTCACGGTCTGAGGACCCAGTCCGAGCGAACGAGAAAAGGCATCGACGATGCCCTCCAGGTGTGCCATTCCGTAGGAAAGCGAAGCCTCCAGTGTCTCGCGGACCGTTCGGGTGAAGGAGGACCTGCGCGCCGCCCAGACGGCAAACACGAAGGGCAGGCCGGCGTCCCGGCGCCAGAGGGCCGCCAGGTCGTGCCGGCTGACCGCCTCCGGGAGTTCTCCGAGGGTCATGGCCGGGTCGCCGATCACGAGGGAGGCCTCTCCGTCTTCAAGCAGGGCTGGGGACTTCGACGACTCCCTGAAG
>JBJKRE010000345.1:0-11080 GCA_046704825.1 Acidobacteriota bacterium | reverse complement strand
GCCGGAGGTGGAGCACCACATCCACGAGGCGCCGAAGTGGATGACGATCCCGCTGTGGCTGCTGGCCGTGGGCGCCTTCGCGGGCGGCTACGTGGGCCTGCCGAAGATCTGGCTGGGCGGCCACGAGAACTTCTGGGAGACGTGGTTCGCCCCCGTGCTGTTCCACCCGCACGGCGCGGCGCTCGAGCACGCCGTGGAGCACAGCGCGGCGGCCGAGTGGGGCGCCATGGGCCTGTCGGTCCTGGTGGCGCTCATCGGCATCGCCCTGGCTACCCTGTGGTACTACCGCGAGACCGAGACGCCCTCCAAGCTCGCGGCCGCCTTCAAGGTGCCGTACAGGACGCTCCTCAACAAGTACTGGGTCGACGAGATCTACAGCTCGGCCATCATCAAGCCCTTCGTGATGATGTCCCGAATCGCCTACGGCGTGGACCGCTGGCTCGTCGACGGAACCGTCAATGTCGTCGCTTACACGAACGAAGTTCTGGGCATGTTGCTGAGGTTCTTCCAGACGGGCTATATCAGGAACTATCTCCTCTTCCTGATCCTGGCAGTCCTCGTGCTCTTGTTCTTTTTCTCCTGATGGGGGAGCTGCATGGGTGATCTCTTGATGGGCGTGCTACCGATGGCGGGAATGGCCCTTGCGGCCTGTCTTCTCTTCCTGCTCGCCGTCGTCATCAAAAACGGCCGCACGATGGGGTACCTCGGCGTGCTGGCCTACCTGGTCCTGGGCGGCGCCCCGGTCATGATGCTCTGGGGCGACGGCGGCAAGGTCGTCCCCAGGGCCCTGCTCTCCTGCGACAAGCTGGGCCTCTTCTTCGACGGGCTCTTCGTCCTCGTGGCGGTCTTCGTGGCCCTCCTTTCCATCGATTACTTCGAGAAGAAGGAGTCCCACAAGGTCGAGCTGTACGGCTTCATAGCCCTGGCCGTATTCGGGATGATGATCCTGGCCTCAGCGACCAACCTCATCACCTTCTACCTCGGCCTCGAGACCATGTCCATCTCGTTCTACATCCTGGCCGGTTTTCTCCGCGAGCACAGGAACTCGGTCGAGGCGTCGCTCAAGTACTTCCTGCTGGGCGCTTTCTCCTCGTCCTTCCTGCTGTTCGGCATGGCGCTGCTCTACGGCTCTTCGGGCTCTCTCGACTTCGGCGGCCTGGCGGCGAGCTTTTCGGCCGGCGTCTTCTCGCTCGGCAAGCCCATCCTGATGCTGGGATTCTTCCTGTTCCTGGTGGGCCTCTTCTTCAAGCTTTCGCTCATCCCCTTCCACTTCTGGGCCCCCGACGTCTACCAGGGCTCTCCCACGCCGATCACGGCCCTCATGGCCGTGGGCGGCAAGACCGCAGCGGCCGCCGGCGCCATCCGCATCTTCCTGTCCGTGTTCACGGTCAGCCCGATCCTGTCGGGCAAGTGGTTCTCCCTCTTCATGACCATCGGCATCATCACCATCTTCGTGGGCAGCATGATCGCCATCACCCAGCGGCACATCAAGCGCCTCCTGGCCTACTCATCCATCGTGCACGCCGGCTTCATCGCTCTGGCCATCGGGGCCCTCGCCGTCCCGGCCTTCACCAAACCCATGCTGCAGGCCGTGCTCTTCTATCTCGCCGCATATCTCTTCATGAACATCGGCGCCTTCACGGTGGCCGGCATCGTCGAGCGGCCCGAAAACCATGACGAGGGCCTGTCCTCCTTCGCCGGCCTCGGCACCACGGCGCCTTACGTAGCCGCCATCTTCTCGCTCTTCATGTTCAGTCTGGCGGGCATCCCGCTCACCGTCGGGTTCCTCGGTAAATTCTACGTCTTCAAGGTGCTCGTCAACGGGCACTATTACTGGTACGCCGCGCTCGGGCTCGTGGGCGCCGTCATCTCCACCTACTACTACCTGAAGGTGGTGGTGACCCTCTACTTTTCCACCCAGGGTGAGGAACCCGCCCCCGCACCCACCGCGCGGCCCGTCAGCCTGGCCGTCCTGACCCTCCTGGGCGCGGCCACCTTGTACCTGGGCATTTTCCCCGGAATCCTGAACGGCCTCGTGACGGGACTCCACATAGGGTAGGGGCGCTGAAACGACCGACTCTTGCGCGGGCGGCCGTATGGCCGCCCGTTTTGTTTCGCGTGATCAAGTGATCGAGTGATTGGGCGCCTTCGGCGCAGTGACCGAGTGATCAAGTGATCAAGCGATCGAGTGATCGAGTTGAGGCGGGTCTTCGAAGGCCGAGCTCCCCGTCGATAGTCGACTGTCGATTGCGGGCCGCGGATGGCCGCCCGCCGCAGGGCGCTTTGCGGCCTGAATGAAGTAGTACCTCAACTCAAGACTCATAACCCACAACTGAATCACCGACCACTTCGAAGGCCTTCCGTCTGCCGTGGTCCATCGCTTACTTCCGCCTTCCGATTTACGCCTTTCCGATGGCCCGCCCTTTTCCTGGCACTATATTGCTTACTGGACGAGAGGAGATCTCCATATGTCCGACCCGGTGGAAAGGATCCGAGCTTATCACGAGCGGACCAAGCACCACCCCGATCGCTACGCGGAGGGGCCCGGCTACCTCGACTGGGCCAACCAGCCCGATCCCTTCCGCGTCTTCGACGGTGCGCCCCGCGTCGCGCTCAAGCCCCGTGCCGCCGAGCTCGACGCGCCCTGGGAAGCCCTCCACGCGCCCGGCGCCTTGACCCCAGCCGGACTCAACGCGTCCAACCTCGGCCTCCTCCTGGAACTCTCTCTCGGCCTCTCGGCGTGGAAGGCGGCCGGCGGCACCGCCTGGGCCCTGCGATGCAACCCCTCCAGCGGCAACCTGCACCCCACCGAAGGCTACCTCGTCTGCCCCGGGGTGCCCGGCCTGACAGCCGGCGTGTACCACTACGCGAGCCGCGATCACGCCCTAGAGCGGCGCGCCCTCCCTCCCGCCGGGGCCTTCGAACACTTGCTCCCGTCCGGCTGCGTCCTCGTGGGGCTCGCCTCGATACACTGGCGTGAAGCCTGGAAGTACGGCGAGCGAGCGTACCGCTACTGCCAGCACGACGCCGGCCACGCGCTGGCGGCGGTCCGTTACGCTGCGGGTGCGCTCGGGTGGTCGGCGCGCCTTCTGGACGCGTGGCCCGACCACGTCGTGGCCGCAGTTCTCGGCCTGGACCGGGACGGCGACTTCGGGGACGCCGAGCGCGAGGCTCCCGACCTCCTGCTTTGCGTGGGCCCCGCTCCTCGGGCCGTAGCGCCGGACGTGACCGTGGAAGCCGCCAGTTCCTGCGACTGGTCGGGCCGCGCCAACCGGCTGAGCCAAAGCCGTCTGACGTGGGACGTCATAGACGAGGCGGAGAAAGCTTCCCGCAAGCCCGCCACCAAACCCGCGTGGTCTTCCGTTCCGGCCCCCGAACCGGTCAAGGGGCCGCCGATCACCGGTCCGGACGCCTCCAGGCTCATCCGGCAGCGGCGCAGCGCGGTTGCCTACGACGGAGTGGCCTCCATCCCCGCCGACCGGTTCTTCCACCTGCTGCTACGCCTCATGCCGTTTGGGGCCGTACCGCCCTTCGACGCCCTGTCCTGGGAACCCCTCGTCCACCTCGTCCTCTTCGTTCACCGCGTCGACGGCCTGCCCCCCGGTCTCTACGCACTCCCCCGACGCGACGGAGCCGAGGCCCTCTTGCGGCGTGCCTTTACGGGCAGGGACTGGGCCTGGGGCGCCGTGGACGGCTGCCCCCCGCGCCTGCCGCTCAGGTGCCTTGCGACGGGCGATTTACGCCGGCCGGCCAAGGTCCTGTCCTGCCTCCAGGACATTGCCGGCGATTCGGCCTTTTCTCTCGGCATGCTGGCCGAATTCGACAGCGCGCTGGCGCGCGGGGCATGGTGGTACAGGCGGATGTTCTGGGAGGCTGGAGCGGTGGGTCAGGCGCTCTACCTCGAAGCCGAGGCGGCGGGCCTGCGGGGCACGGGCATCGGGTGCTTCTTCGACGACGAGGTCCACAAGCTGTTGGGGATCGAGGGTACATCCTTCCAGTCCCTCTACCATTTCACGGTCGGCGGCCCGGTAGAGGACACGCGCCTGACAACCCTACCGCCCTACGGGCACCTCTTACGGTAGTGATCGAGTAATCCAGTGATCGAGTGAACAGTCGCGGGCTTGCCTTCGAAGGCGTCCTTGGGTATTGGCGTCGGCGGTCTGTAATCCGTTCTTCGAAGGCCCACCGACTGCCGTGTTCAAATCCGAAATCCCACCTTCCAAATCCCAAATTGCCAACCTCACCGCCTCACTGCCTCACTGTGGATAACAAGTGATCAAGTGACCCAGGGATCAAGTGATCCAGCCGCGGGCAGCCCTTCGAAGACGCGCCTGCTGCCGCAGTGCCTTTCCCTTTTTCCCCCTAACTTCTCACCTGCCTGCGGAGCAGGCCTCCGTGTGCGCTGTGAGCTCTGTGGTCAAAAGTACGGCGGGTCAGGCCAGGCCCATCTCCCTGAGGATGGCCCGGTTGTCCCGCCACTCGGGCCGGACCTTGACGAAGAGGCGGAGCTCCACGCCGCACCCCAGCAGCGTCTGCAGTTCCTTGCGCGCGCCCGTGCCGATGATCTTGAGGTTCTTGCCGCCCTTCCCGATGAGGATGGGCTTCTGGCTCTCCCGCTCGACGAGGATGGCGCAGTGCACGACCACCTTGTCCCCCTCCGTCTCCGGATCTTCGAAGGATTCCACCAGGACGCCCACGCAGTGAGGCACCTCCTGGTAGGTGTGCATGAACACGTGCTCCCTGACCACCTCTGCCACGAGCTGTCTCTCGAGCTGGTCCGTGTAGACGTCGAGCGGGAAGAGGGGCTCCCCTTCTGGCATCATCGGGAAGAGCACGTCCACCAGACCGTCCCTGTCTGCGGGGTCCAGGGCCGACATGGGATAGACGTTGACGTCGGGAAAGCGCGACGACAGTTCTGCGATCCGCGGCAGGAGTTCCGCCTTGTCCCTGAGCTGATCCGCCTTGTTGACGGCGATGACCAGGGGAGCCTTCAGGTTTGCAAGCCGCTGTGCCAGCTCCTCCTCTTCAGGCCGGAGGGGCTTTCGGGCCTCTATAAGCCAGAGCACCGCATCCACGTTCTCTACGCTCTGGAGCGCCTGACGGATCATGACCTCGTTCATCTGCGTGCGGGGCTTGTGCAGTCCCGGCGTGTCCAGGAACACGATCTGCCCCCGGGGGTCGTTGAAGATGCCTCGAATGACGTTGCGCGTGGTCTGGGGCTTGGGCGTGACGATCGCCACCTTCTCGCCGACGATACCGTTCACCAAGGTCGACTTCCCCACGTTTGTCCGGCCGACCACCGCTACAAATCCGCTTCGCATGAAAACCTCCAGACCCTAATGGTAGCCCAAGTCCGGGGCACGGAAAACACCCTTCCGGCAACCGATGTCGGCTATACTGACGAGGAAGACGGAAGGAGGAGGATTCGAACCACTGGGGGACTAGATCAAAGACTTGTTTCACAGCGAGACGGTGAGGCGGTGAGAAAGGAAGAGAGGATTCCTGTTTTTCTCCAAGGGCTAAGGCCTAAAGGCTAAGGGCTAAAAGCGAAAGCGGCTGGGGCCGGGTCTTCGAAGCTGCCCTTCGAGCGTCCTGGATCTCTTCTTTAGCCTTTAGATTTTCGCCTTTAACCCTTGCCCGCTTCAAGGGGCATCCCCAGTTGGATCACTTGGCCACTGCGCCCGCAGGCGCACAAGACGCGGAGTGGCGGTTGGACGAACGGACATTCGACAGCGCGGAAGACTTCGAGCAGGCCCTCGTCGAGGAAGCCCGGGACGGCGCGGCCGTCCTGACGGCCCGGGGGCGCCTGGCCAGGCGCGTCCTGCACAGGTTCCGCCTGGAGCGCATGCGAGAGGGGCTCTCCGGCTGGACCTCTCCGCCCATATACGGCCTCAGGCGCTGGGTCCGCATACGCCACCAGGAACTCTGGGAACCCGGAAGACCGCTCATGAAGGCCGCCGCCCTCCGCCTCTGGCACCGGACCGTCGCCGACGTCCCCCCGCCCGAGGGCCTTGCCCCCTCGCCCGCGGTGTACCTTCAACTCCAGGACGCCTTCGATCTCCTCGGCGAACAGGGAATGCCCGAGGGCAGGCCCGACGCTCCGGCCGATCTGGCCCAGTGGCGCGCGCGCGTTTCCAGGCTGTTCCGCGACCGGCTCAGGTCGGAGGGGCTGTGGCCCTGGCAGGCTGTGGTGGGGTCTGTCGTCGGCGCCGTAGGGGACGGACGCCTGGCGCTCCCCGACCGCATCGTCCTGGCCGGGTTCTCGAGGCCCACGCCCCTTGAGGAGTCCCTCTTCTCGGCACTCGGGGCCAGGGCGGAACTCGTCGCTTTCACGCCGCGCCGCGCATCGGGTCCGGCACCGGGCGTCGCCGTCTACGCCACCCCGGAACAGGAGTGCCTCGCCGTTTCCGCGCAGGTTCTGAATGCTTGGAACGCCGGACTCAAGAGGCTGGGCGTCGTCGTCCTCGACCCCGCCTACCCGCCCGTCGTGGCCAGGTGCCTCGACGAACTGGCCGCCGGCGAACCCCTGGAGAAGGACGCCCTCAGGTACAACCTGACGGTGGGCGTTCCGCTGGTCGACCACCCCCTTTTCCGGACCGCCCTTGCGCCTCTGCGCCTTCTCGGCGAAACCGACCCCGGTCCGTTGCTGGCCTCCCTGCTTTCGTCGCCATACGTCAGGACCGACCGCCCCGCCGAAAGGAAGACACTCGTCGAAGTGCTCTGGGAGCGCGGCAGACACGAAGGACCGGTGGACGCGATCCGTGCCCTCGTCTCGGCGGGCTTCGCCCTGAAAGGACTTCAGGAGATGTCGTTCTGGCGCGAAAGGCCCCTGGACGAATGGCTCGGCGGACTCGAAGGGATCTGGGAGGCCCTCGGCTTCCCGACGTTCGCGGGCGGTCAGGTGCGCGTGACCGACGCCCTGGCACGCGACCACCTGCAGAGCGTCGTCTCGGATCTCCGCCGAGACGCGGGCGCCGTCCGCGGCCGGGCGGCCGATGCGGCCGCCTGGCTCTCGGCCGCCGCGGACGGCGTGCAGGTCATCGAGAAGACTCCGGAAACCGCCGGCATTCAGGTTCTCTCCGCCGGAGAGGCCATGGGGCTGTCGTTCGACGCGCTCTGGATCGTTGGGTGCCACGGGCGGTCGCTTCCGGCATCCGCCCGCGACTACCCCTTCCTTTCCCCCTCCGAGAGGGCTGTCCTGCCCGAGACCACGCCCGAGGGACAGTGGAAGGCCGCAGGGGACGACCTCGAGCAGCTCCTCTCGGGATCGGACCGTGTGTACGTCAGCCGCGCGGCGCAGGCCGGCGACGAGGACCCCTACCTGCCGAGCCCTCTCCTGGGAGACGAGGCGTCCGCCGGGGAGGGGGGCGTCTCCGTCGACCTCTGGAAGGCGCCGCCCGAAGCGTGGGTGAGGGCCCGCTGGCTCAGGGGCGGGCTGGAGGGGCTAGCGGTCCCGCGGAGCACGGCCTCTCTGCGTGCGACCGAAAAGGTCGCCGCCGGCCTTCCGCCTGCCATGACCGTGACCGGGGGCCTCCAGCGGCTCATGCAGTGCCCCTTCCAGTTCTTCTGCGGCGCGCTGATCCGACTGGACCCCCTGCCGGACAGGCCCCTCGGCATCGGCCACATGCAGCGCGGCAACCTCGTCCACGACGTCCTCTACGCCTTCGTTGAGGCCCTCCGCCAGGACGCTCGGGGCTGGCCCGATGACGGCGGCGCGGTCCTCCGCCTGCTGGAGGAGACCGCGCTGCGGGTCGTGGAAGAGAAGGCGGGAGCCGAGGCGGGATCGCCCTACTGGGCGGCCGAGCGCGCCAGGCTCCTCGGTGACGGCCGGGCGCCGGGGATACTGACCGAGTGGCTCGATGCGGAGCGCGAACGGGCGCGGCAGGGCTGGCGCTTCGCCGGCGCGGAGGTGAAATTCGAGGGCGTGCCCGCAGGAGGCGGCCGCACCACCCTGTCGGGCCGCGTGGACCGGATCGACGCGCGCGGCCCTGACGGTATTGCCCTCTGGGATTACAAGACCGGCGATCCCCCGGACACCCGAGAATTCTTCTCGGACTTCGCGCACCCACAACTGCCGGCCTACGCGGCAGCGCTTCTTGCAGGAAGGCTCCGGGGGGTCGAAGCCGCAGAAGCATCCGTTACGGGGGGCTTCATCCCGCTCAAGAAGCCGTCCGCCGTCGCGGTCAAGGCCCTCAAAGACAAGCCCCGCGGGACCGACGACCTTGACTTCCGGACCTTCCTCCCCCGCTGGGAGGGGGCGGTCGCGGCGCGCCTCGAAGAGCCGTCCGGCGGACTATTTGCCGCCGACCCCAGACCCGCGCCCGGACGCGCCGGCCGGAGAGACACGGGAGCCTGCGCCTACTGCCCGTACGACAAGCTGTGCGGCTACTTCGACGCTGGGACCGGCGATGACCGCGAGGAGAGCGAATGACGCGGATGGCCCCCGACCACGACGTGCGCATGCGCGCGCTGGATCCTCGAGGAAGTTTCATACTGGAGGCCCCCGCCGGCTCGGGGAAGACGGACCTCCTCACGGCCCGCTTCCTCGTGCTCCTCGCCGACGTAGCCTCGCCCAGGCAGATTCTCGCCCTCACCTACACCCGCAAGGCCGCGAACCAGATGCAGTCCCGCATCCTCGACGTGCTCGAGCGCGCGCGGGCCGGTGCGGAACCGAGAAGCGAATGGGACGCCTTCATGCTGGGCCTTGGCCGAAAGGCGCTGGCCAACGAGCGCATCGCCCCCGACACCCTCCGCAACCCGGACGCCTACCGGGTGGGGACCTTCCACGGGTTCTGCGCCTCCGTCGTGCGGGGGTGGCCTCTGGAAGCCGGTGTGCCCCCCGGCACCGGTATCCTGGAGGACCTGGACCAGGACGACGCGGTGGAGTCCGCCGTCCTTGAACTCTTCGGCGACGTCGCCGCGGGCCGTGCGCCCGAGCTGCGCCCCGCCTTCGAGCGCCGCCTCGCTTCCGCCAACAACCGCCCCGACGCGCTGTCGGGACAGATCTCGGCGCTCCTTAAAGGGAGGGACAAGCTCGACCTGTTCCGGCGCGCAATGGACGAGGCCTCTGTCGATCTCGCCGCCCACGTTGAAACCATTCTCGAGCGCTACGCGGAGGAGGTCCTCGCACCCGCGAGGGCCTACTTCCTGGACCGCGCCGCCCGGTGGCGCCAGCTGAAGGAAACCCTGGAGGCCGGCGGTGCCGTCAAAGCCTCACAGCTGGCGGACCACGTGCCTCCTTCGGGGCTCGAGGGCCTGGCGGCCTGGAAGGACGCAGCGGACGTCTTTCTCACCGGCGGCGGCACGCCTTACAGGTCCTTCTCGGCCAGGAGCGGTTTCTACAAAGGGTTCAACGCCACAGATTCGGCCGATTTCGTGAAAAGCCTCCCCGCGGACGTCGTCGCCGCTCTCGCGACCGTCCGGGGTTGGCCGTCCGCGGGAGACGATCCCGCCGACCTCCCGGCCCTCGCGGACGTGCTCGCGCTCGTCGGGGCGGCCGTCGAACGCCTGCGGACGCGCATACCCGGTGCGGGTCTGGACTACCTCGAACTGGAATCGGCCGCCCTCCGTTCGCTCGAATGGGCCGAGGTGCCCAGCGAAAGTCTCGTGTTCTTCAACGAACACCTCCGCCACGTCCTCGTGGACGAGGCCCAGGACATGAACGACGTGCAGGTGACGATCCTCTCGCGGCTTTGTGAGGGATGGGAGCCGGCTGACGGCCGCACACTCTTCGTGGTGGGAGACCCCAAGCAATCCATATACAGGTTCCGCAGGGCGGACGTCGCCCTCTTCACCCAGCTCAAGGCCCACGGCCTGGTCAGACCGGGCGAGCCGGCCTATCCCCTGCGCCCCCTCGAACTGACGGCCAACTTCCGCTCGGGTCCCGGGCTCGTGGCCTTCTGCAACGCCCTCTTCGAACGGGTGATGGCCGACCCGAACCCCAACAACGACGAGGTGGCCTTCCAGCCGTCGCAACCGGGACTGCCCGACTCGCCCGGCACGGTCTCCATCGAAATGGCGGTCTTTCACCAGGAGAGTGACGAGGACGGCACCCCCGCCGGAGGGCCGCCCCCCCGAACGCGGGAGGCAGCCTACGTCGCGGGCCGCATCGCAACCCTCCACGCCGCCCAGCCCGATGCGAGGATCGCCCTTCTCTTCCCGGCGCGCACGGCGCTCTCCGCATACCTCTCCGCCCTGTCCGACCTGAAGGTGCCGCTGAGGCTCGTCGAGGGCGAGGACCTGGCCGCCCGGCCCGAGGTCCGGCACCTGTCCAACCTCTTCACGGCCCTGGCGCGGCCCTACGACGACGTGGCCTGGGCGGGCACCCTGCGGGCGCCCTGGTCGCACCTTCCCGCCTCGGAGATTCTCAGGCTGTCGGACGGGACGGGGACCTGGCGGGAACGCGTCCTGTCCGAGGCGGGCGGGGACACGGCCCTCTCCCCCCTCGCCGACAAGCTCACACAGGCCCTGGCGGCCTTCGGCCGGGAACCGTACGAGGTGACGCTGGGCCGCCTCTGGGAGGACCTGGGCGGTCCCGCCGCGACCGCCTCGTACTACGGCGCGGCCGGGGTCGCCAACGCGCGCGCCTTCCTCGCCCTGCTCCCCGCCTGTTCGGGACTCCCCCATGAGGAGGCGCTGCTGAAAATCGCCCGTCTGCTCGACAAGGCCTACACGCCGCCCGATCCCAGGGGCGCGTTTTCGCCCGTGTCCGTCATGACCGTGCACAAGGCGAAGGGCCTCGAGTTCGACCACGTCTTCGCCGTGAACCTCGACAGGAACCCCGGAGGGGGCTCCCGAAACGAGAGCCCGGGGCTCCGGATGGCCAGGATGCCGGGAGCTGGCCGCCCGATCCTCATCGCGCCCGCCCCGGACGCCCGCACGCGCGCCAAGAGCCTCGCCTACCAGGTCCTCGAGGAACTCGACGCCAAGCGGGAGCTCGCCGAGAGCCGAAGGCTGCTGTACGTCGCGGCCACGCGTGCCCGCAGAAGCCTGACCCTGACCGGCGTGGCGAGCCTCACGAAGGAAAAGGGACTCAAGGCCAAACACGAGGCGAGCGCCCTGGGCCGGCTCTGGTCCATAC
>JBJKRE010000344.1:0-10561 GCA_046704825.1 Acidobacteriota bacterium | reverse complement strand
CGGCGGCGGCAACGCAGTCGCGATGGCGGTGGAGCGCATCTAAAGGGAGTTGAGACGTCCCGGTATGATCGAGAACGCCGCCGAGGTGGGGAAGGAGTGCGGGGGAACCGGGAGGTTCCTCCGCGCGAAGGTCTTCCCCCGTGAGGGCGGAGGGTAACAGGACGCAAAGCGTTCGTCCCAGGGAACCGGCTGAGGTTCCCTGGGAAGCGCGCCCCCCGGCGCGCCCGGCGGCGGCAACGCAGTCGCGATGGCGGTGGAGCGCATCTAAAGGGAGTTGAGACGTCCCGGTATGATCGAAGGTGCCTCGGGACCAGAAAGGCCGGTGCCCGTTCTCGGGCACCGGCCTTCTTTCAACTCGCCGCGGTCGGAATGAGCGTGGACCCTTACTCGGTCTTCTTGCCCTTGTGGCCGTCCTTGGGTTCTTTCGGCTCCTTCGGATTGCCCACATCGATGGTCGAGTTGCAGATCCACGCCTGCACCCGGTCGTTGACCTGGCTGACGGGCACGCAGATGACTTCGGGCAGCTCGTAGGAATGGATGGACTTGATCGTATTCCTGACGGTCTGGAAGAGGCTCTCCCGCGTCTTGATCACGAGCATGAACTCTTCGTCGTCCCAGATCTCGCCTTTCCACCGATAGATGGAGCGGATGCGCTTGATGATGTTCACGCAGGCCGCGTGGCCCTTTTCCACCAGCGTCTCTGCGATCTGGATGCCTTGGTCTTCCGATCCGACGGTCGTGAGCACTAGGATGATCGGCTCCATGAAGCACCTCCCCATACAAGGATAGGAAGCCGCTTGCCGGGTGTCAAGAGAGGCACCGTGCTGCTATGGTCAGACCTTTCACAGGGCGGAGCAGGCAGCCCGATGCCTGCGAGGGCCGTTGTCCTCGGCTCGAGTGTCCGGGTACACTGCGTTCCATGAAGGATTCCGAAGGGGCCAGGGCTCTCGCGTCTCATCTGACCGCTTCCCAGGCGCGCCTGCTCGCCGCGCACTGGGGCAGGCTCCCCGACGCGGATCGTGCGGCGCTCCTCGTCCACCGGTGGGCGGAGACAAACGGCCTGCCCGCCCGGGACCTGCCCTTCCTTCACCTCCTGTACCTGGGCGCGTGCAGCGAGGCCCTGTTTCTCGCTCTCATGCGGCATCCGGCCCAGTTCGCGGGTCTGACGAACCAGGTCAACGACACAGCAGGCCTCGGGCGGGAGGGAATGGAAGAACGGCTGGCCAGGCTCTTCCTGGCACGGAGCTCGGACGACCCCTCCTCCGTGCTGTCGGCCTTCCGCTCACTGCAGACGGCGCGCATCCTCCTCCAGGATGTGCTGGGCATCCTTCCCTTCGAAGAGGTCACGAGGGAACTCAGCTGTCTGGCGGACACGCTCATCGCGAGGAGCTTCGTGCTGACCTACCAGCCGATCCGGGATGCCATGGGCATGCCCATGTGGGTGACGAAGGAGGGCCGGTCCCTGGAGTGCACCCTTGCGGTCTTCGCCCTGGGCAAGCTCGGAGGTGCGGAGCTGAACTACGCGTCGGACGTGGACCTGGTCTGCTTCTACCGTTCGGACGGCGAGACGGACGCGGGGCGTCCCAACCAGTCGTTCTTCAATGCGTGGGTGCAGTCGGCCGTCGCCCTCCTCACCAGGCCCACCCCGGACGGCCCGTGCCTGAAGGTCGACACGGCGCTGAGGCCGCGGGGCCGGGACGGCGAACTCACCCTGTCCTTCGACGCGGCCCTCTCTTACTACCGCGAGTGGTCGGACCTTTGGGAGCGCCAGGCCTGGATCAAGGGGCGCACCTGCGCGGGAGACACCCAAGCGGGCGCCCTGTTCCTCCGCCGGATGCGAGGTATCATCTACCAGCCCTACTCCTGGAGCGGGATCGCCAGGCAGGTGCGGCTCTCCAGGGAAAAGACCCTGCACGAACTGGCCAGGCTGGGCAGGCAGGAGTCCCGGCGCAACGTGAAGGAGGGTGCAGGGGCCATCCGGGATGCCGAGTTCACGTGCCAGGTCCTCCAGATGACGCACGGGCAGGAGGACCGCTGGGTCCGGGAAGGGCAGACGCTGCTGGGCCTCCAGAAGCTCAACCAGAAGGGGATCCTGCCCGCGCGGTACACGGCCTCGCTCTCCGGTGCCTACATCCTGCTCCGCAGGGCAGAGCACTGGGCGCAGGTGCAGGGAATGCGACAGACGCACGCCCTGCCATCCAGCAGGGAGGAGTGGGCGAAGCTGGCCAGGGCCCTCGGCCTCGCCTCGCCACAGGACGCCCAGCGGAGGATCGCACAGGCCAGGGATATCATCGCGGGGCTCTTCCGGCGCACCATCGAGGACCTCGAGAAGCGCGAACCCGGGGCGGACGAGCTCTCCCTCCTGCTCAGCCGGGAGGGGATGCGCGACGTGCTGAGACTGGGCGGTGTGTACGACCCGGACAGGGCCCTGCCCTACCTCGCCTCCATGTACGGCATCCTGACGGCGCACCTGGACACGCCCCAGCGACGCCTGAGCTTCCTGCGGATCCACTACTCGCTCCAGCGGGAGTTCCGCAGGGCGCCGGACCCGTACCGCGGCCTCGTGTGCCTGTCCCGCCTGGTGGGGTCCCTGGCGGCCGAAGAGGCCGCCCTGGAGGCCATGCTGAACAAGCCGCGTCTCGTGCGCCTTCTCTTCAGACTGGTCAGCCGGAGCGGGCCCCTCCTCGAGGCCGTCCTTCGATGGCCGTTCCTCGTCGAACGCATGAGTTTCGAGAAGCTGAGAAACCTCGAAGGGGATTTCGACGCCCTCGACCTCGCCGCCCTGGGCCCCGACGGCATCCGCGAGGTCCACAAGACGTCGCTGTTCCTCATCCACGCGAGGGAGATCGTCATGGGCGACTCGATGGCCTGGTCCCAGCGGCTCCACACGCGGCTGGCGGACGGGGTCTGCTCAGCCGTCTTCGACTCGGTGTGCCGCCGGACGGAGAGCCGCGAAGACCTCCCGCCGGGGTTCCTCGCGGGGCGCCTGACGCTTCTGGCCCTGGGACGCCACGGTTTCGGGGAGATGCACCCGCGGTCCGACCTGGATCTGGTGTGCGTCAAGCGGGCGCAGTGGCTCCTCGACGAGGACCCGGACCGTTCGGCCCGGCTGGAGGAGCGCTTCGTCAGGGACCTGGTGGACGCCTTCACGGCCGTCACGCGACACGGGGCCCTGTACGACGTGGACTTCCGCCTCAGGCCCTACGGCCAGTCCGGCCCCCAGATCCAGTCCCTGCAAGCCTTCCGCGAGTACTTCCAGGACGCCGCCCGGCTCTGGGAGCGCGTCGCCTACCTCAAGGCCAGGGTGGTTTCGGGGGATGCCGCGCTGGGGGGCGACGTCCTGCGCCTCATCTGGGCGCTGTCCCTCACCCGTGGGGCGGCCGCCTCCGAACTGGGAGAACTCCTCGATCTGAGGCGGAGGCTGGGGGACGCCGCCGGAGACCTGGAGGGCGCCGTCAAGTTCTGGCCCGGCGGATTGTGGCACGCGGACATGCTGATTCTCGTCCTCCAGCTCAGGGCCGGCCTCCCGCCCGAACCGGGTGGAGGAACGGGACTGATCCGGCGCCTGGCCGCATCGGGCCTGATCTCCGAGGAATGGCGCAGGCGGCTCTACCTGGCCCGCGCCTTCCAGGACGCCCTGCTGCACCGCTGCCGGCTGCACCTCGACCGCCCCCCCTCGGTGAACCAGCTGAGCCGGGGGCTCCACACCCTGCACGACCTGTGGGCCGCCTCCGCCGCGGGGCTCAGCGGGGACGCTCCGCCGGATTCTCTGGAAGACGCCTGGGCTCTCCACCGCGAGACCATCGAGGCCGCCTGGAGGGAACTCGTGGAAGTCGAGTGATCGGCACCTGGTGGAGCCGGGATTAGGGGAGTAGGTAAGTAGGTGAGTAGGACGTATGCGGGCCTTCGAAGGCCCGTCCCCCGACGTTTTCCCAAATCCCGAATTCCAAATCCCAAATCCTAAATCCCAATTCCCCCCGCCCTTGCCAGCGGGTACGGCCATCGTATACCGTATAGACATCTGTTTTGCCCGAGTTCATAACAAAGCGAGGAGGACAACATGGTAGGAATCGTCGGCTACGGGGCGTACATTCCCCGCTACCGGATCAAGGTCGAATCCATCGCCTCGGTCTGGGGTGCGGATGCGCCCAGCTACAAGAAGGGGCTGATGCTGCGGGAGAAGTCCGTGCCCGGCCCCGACCAGGACACCATCACGATCGCCGTGGAAGCGGCGCGCAACGCCCTTCGCCGTTCGGGTGTGTCGCCCGCGAGCATCGGGGCCATCTACGTCGGGTCCGAGTCCCACCCCTACGCCGTCAAACCCACGGGAACGGCGGTGGCAGAGGCCATCGGCGCCGTCCCGGACTGCCACTGCGCAGACCTGGAATTCGCCTGCAAGGCGGGGTCCGAAGGTATGTTCCTGGCTTACAGCCTGGTCAAATCCGGCGAGGTGGAGTACGCGTTCGGCATCGGAGCGGACACGTCCCAGGGCGCGCCCGGCGACGCCCTCGAATACTCGGCGGCGGCGGGCGGTGCGGCTTTCCTCATGGGAAAGACGGACGTGGTGGCCAGCGTGGACTGCCAGTACTCCTTCATGACGGACACGCCCGACTTCTGGCGGCGCGAATACATGCACTATCCCCGTCACGGCGGCCGGTTCACGGGCGACATGGCCTACTTCAAGCACGTAAGAGGCGGGGTCGAAGGCATCCTCAAGAAGGCCGGGGCCGCCAAGGAGGACTTCAAGTACATCGTCTTCCACCAGCCCAACGGCAAGTTCCCCGTCCGCATGGCCAAGACCCTCGGGTTCACGGACGACCAGGTGAAGACGGGCCTTCTGGTGCCCACCCTCGGGAACACCTACTCGGGTGCTTCCCCGCTCGGGCTCTCGGCCATCCTGGACGAGGCGAAGCCGGGCGACCGGGTCCTGTTCTGTTCCTTCGGCTCGGGCGCGGGTTCCGACGCTTTCATCTTCACGTGTACGGACAAGCTGCCGGCCGTCCAGGACAAGGCCAAGCACACGCGGCACTACCTGGACACCAACCCCTTCTACCTGGATTACGGCACGTACACCAAGTTCCGGCGCAAGATCCGGAAGAACGTGGAGGACTGAGGCCATGCGCGACGTAGCAATCATCGGCATCGGCATGACGGACTTCGGGGAGCTGTGGAGCGACTCCCTGCGGGACCTGTTCGTCAAGGCCGCCCTGGAGGCCATGGACGACGCGGGCGTGGACCACATCGACTCCATGTACGTCGGGTCCATGACCCCCGGTCTCTTTATCGGGCAGGAACACCTGGGCTCCATGCTGGCGGACTACCTGGGCCAGGCCCCCATCCCCGCCACGCGGGTCGAATCGGCCTGCGCCTCCGGCGGGCTTGCCCTCCGCTCGGGCTTTTTCGAAGTGGCCTCGGGCATGAGCGACCTCGTCCTCTGCGGCGGCGTGGAGAAGATGACCGACGTCTCCGGCGCCCAGGCCACCTACGCGCTGGCCACGGCGGCCGACCAGGACTACGAGGCGTTCCACGGCGTGACCTTTCCGGGTCTCTACGCCATGATCGCCACCGCCCACATGCACAAGTACGGCACGAAGCGGGAAGACCTGGCGCAGGTGGCGGTGAAAAACCACGCCAACGGGATGCTGAACCCGCACGCCCAGTACCGCATGAAGGTCACCGTGGACCAGGTTATCAACTCGGTGAAGGTGGCCGATCCGCTGAACATCCTCGACTGCTCGCCCATCACGGACGGCGCGGCGGCCGTGATCCTGTGCCCAGCGGATCGCGTCAAGGAGTTCGCGAAGAAGCCGGCCGTCAAGATCACGGCCTCGGCCCACGCCACCGACACCATCGCCCTGCATCAGCGCAAGGACATCACGTGGCTCAACTCCACGGCGGTCGCGGCGGCCAAGGCCTACAAGATGGCCGGTATCGGCCCCACGGATGTGGACTTCGCCGAAGTCCACGACTGCTTCACCATCGCAGAGATCTGCGTGCTGGAGGCGCTCGGTGCGGTTGAGAAGGGCAAGGGCGGGGAAGCCACGCGCACGGGCTTCACGGCCCGCGACGGCAAATTCCCGGTCAACACGTCCGGCGGCCTGAAGTCCAAGGGTCACCCCGTGGGCGCCACGGGCATCGCACAGATCCACGAGGTGGTGTCCCAGCTCAGGGGCGATGCCGGCGAACGCCAGCTCGCCAAGGCGCGGCGGGGGCTGGCCCAGAACATGGGCGGCTCCGGCGGCTCGGCCGTCGTGCACATCCTGGAGGTGCTGTGATGATTACACCACCCATCGTCCGGCGTAACACCCCCCAGCGTTACCGGCTCGAAGCGACCAAGTGCGCGAAGTGCGGCAAGGTCCACTTCCCGCCGCGCGTGGTCTGCGACGAGTGCGGGGGGCGCGAATTCGAACCCTACGCCCTGCCCTCCGAGGGCAAGGTGATCACCCACACGGTCATCCGTACGCCGCCCCGCGGCTTTTCCGACGAGGCGCCCTACTGCATGGGGATCGTGGAGCTGAGCGACGGCACGCGTCTGCACTGCCAGATCGCCGACTGCGAGCCCGAACGACTCGAGGTGGGCCTTCCCGTGACCATCGAGTTCCGGCGCATCCAGGAGGCCGGCGAGTCCGGGGTCCTGGCCTACGGGTACAAGGCGGTGCCCGAACGCTGAGCGCCGGAAGGCCGAAGCGCTTAAAGCGAAACGGGGCGGAAGCATTGCTTCCGCCCCGTTCTTTTGCTCTTTGAAAAGCAAGTTCCTCAGCCGCCGCTCCGGCCCTTCGAATCCGAATGGCGGTAGGCGATGATGCGGGCCTTTTCCCGGGTGATCAGACCTTCGCCGATCACCTTCTCGAGGTAGGGCAGGAAGGCGTCGATGCGATCGGCCGTGTCGACGATCTCGATCACGATCGGCAGGTCCTCCGACATGCGGAGGATCTTGGCCGTGTGCAGCCGGCTGTTGGCGCCGAACCCCATGATCCCTCTGAGCACGGTCGCCCCGGCGAAGCCCTGCCTGCGGGCCTCCTCCACGATCACCTCGTAGAGCGGGCGCATCCCGTGTTTGTCGCTCTCTCCGATAAAGATCCTCAGAAGTTCGGCTTCCTGGGGCAGTCTCATCGTATCCTCCCCCATAGTCTACACCATCCGTCCCAGTGCGAACCCGAGGAACAGCCCGGCCGTGCCGATGACGACCTGACCGAACAGGTTCGCCCCCACCATCAGCCACTGGGCGGCCCGGATCATCTGTCCCGACTCGAAAATGAAGGACGAGAAGGTGGTGAAGGCGCCCATGAAGCCCACGAGGACGATCACACGGAGATCCGGAGACAGTAGCTGCCGCTCGGCCGCCATGGTCCATACGAAGCCGAAGACGAAGCAGCCCAGGATGTTTACGGCGAAGGTCCCCCATGGGAACCCGTGGTTGAACCAGCGCTGGACGAGGGCGCCGAGGCCGTACCGGGCCAGGGTGCCGGTCGCCCCCGCCAGGGCTATCCATACGATCTTCTGCACCATAATCCCTTTCCTTTCGCCCGTCCGGTCACAGCGAGGACCTGATCGGGTGCATCTGCAATCTCTACATGTGCGGGGTAGGAGTCATCAGCGGTCCACGTGCCGCAGTTGAGGCGGACTCCATCGCCTGGTCGGTCATTATACCCGTCGGCTATATGAAATCAACACGCGGTGCACGGCGATCTTCCCTGCGGATCGGTCCGGTGAGCATGTGACTTTTTGTCCGCCTCCGGAAACAACTCCATAGGGGCGGTAAGGGAGCCGCCCGAAACGGGGTGAACGTTTACGAAGGGAAGGTGAACCATGAACAGGATGATGATGCGAGGGATCCTGGTCCTGCTGGCCGCCGCATTCACGCTGGCCGCCGCGGCGCAGGGAAAGGGCAAGGTGGACCTGGCGAGCCTGAGAACGGTGTCCGGCGAGGTGACCTCCGTGTCCATCACAGCGGGAGAAAAGCATCCCAGCTTTGTGCTTGCGGCCGACACCGGCGAGACACTCACGGTCGAGTTGGGCGCCTACTGGTACCTCGTCTCCGAGGGCTTTACGGTGGCGCCGGGCGACCAGGTGACCGCGGAGGTGGCCGGGTGCATCAACAAGGACGAAACCGAGGTGGTGGCTTTCTCGGTCGAGAATCTGACCGCAGGCGTCAGCATCGTGCTGCGCGACAGCGACGGGAGTCCTCTCTGGAAGGGCCAGCGGAAGGGACGCGGTAACGGTCAGGGCAACGGTCAGGGTACCGCGCTTCAGGCGGATTGCTACTGCACCGGCCAGTCGGTCCAGCCGGGCACCCTACAGGAGGTCCAGGGCAAGGTCAAGAAGCTCGACGTGGGGCTCGGGAACCACCGGAACACGGTGAAGCTCAAGGCCGCGGGTTCGGGCGAGTATCAGGTGGCCCTGGGGCCGTTCTGGTACATGCAGCAGCAGGGGTTCACGCTCGAGAAGGGTGAGACCGTCCGCGTCCGCGCGATCCAGTGCCCCGATTGCAACGTGGCGCTGTCCGTGACCAAGGTGAAATCGGGCGAGACACTCCAGCTGAGAAATGACGAGGGTGTGCCCCTCTGGCTCTATTGATCGGCCCGCCCGACTCCGGACGTGACTTTCGGCCCGGAGGAACGGATATTGTGATGAGAGGCGGAGCATGACGGCATGGAGGAATGGGAGGTGCGGCACCGGATCAGCGCGGTCCTGCGGGGCGAACCGGAACGGTTCGCGCCGATCGTGGAGGTCTTTACACCGGCGCTGTTCAACTTCGCGGCCAAGATGACGGGGCGGAGGGACGACGCGGGGGAGATCGTGCAGGAGACCTTTTTCAGGGCCTACCGGGACCTCGCGAAATTCGACGGGCGGACGCGGTTCCTCAGCTGGCTCTTCGGCATCTGCGCGAACATCTGCTACGATCACGGCAAGAAGCGCCGGCGTCAGAGTCGCACGGTCCCCGTGGACAGCGTGCGCGAGGATATGCTGTCCGGTCCTGCGAGTTCGGCGACCGATCACGTCGCGGCCGGTCAGGACGAAAGGCGACTGCTGGAATGCCTTTCGGGCCTGCCGCGGGCTCTCCTCGCCGCGGTGCTCCTGAGGTACCACGAAGATCTGCCGCTGGCGGAGGTGGCCCTGCGCCTGAAGATCGGTCTCTCGGCGGCGAAAATGCGGGTCCGAAGGGGACTCAACCTGCTCCGCGCCTGCCTGGAAGGTGACGCCGGAAGGATGAGGGCATGAGACGCGATACCGGGAACCCTGAAGCGGATGCGGGCCTGAAGGCCCTTGCGGAAAGGATCCGGGGGCTCCGCCGGGACGTGCCTCCCGACGACCTGGCTCCCGGAATCATCGCATCCCTTCAGGGCCTGCCGGCGCCCTCGGCGCCCTGGAGCCGCCGACTGCTCTGGCGGCTGGACGGGCCGTTTGCCGCGTGGGGATACAGGCTGGCCGTCCTGGGTGTCCTTGCCGGCATCATGGCGGGCATCTGGACACTGGTCGTCCAGCGCCGGCACCCCCTTTCCGCCGGGCCGGGTGAGCCGGTGGCGGAAAAGGCCCGCGCCGTATCCGCGACCCCGGACGAGCACCGTGTTTCCGTGACCTTCGTGTATTACGCGCCGAAGGCGGCGAGCGTGGCCCTGGTGGGCACTTTCAACGACTGGGACCCGCGCAAGACGCCCATGGTCAAGGGCAGGAACGGAACCTGGACCGTGAGGCTCAACCTGACATCCGGCCGCTACGAGTACCTCTTCCTGGTGGACGGCAGGCGCTACGAGACCGATCCCAACGCCGTGGAAGTGCGGCCGGACGGACTCGGGCACGAAAACGCCGTGTTGAGGCTGTGAGATGAAAAGGGCCATCGTCTTCCTGTTGATTCTTGGTTTGGCCGCGACGGCGCCGTCGGCCCAAAGGGGCGAGGGCACGGACCTCGGTCGGCTGCTGGCGGCCGCGGAGCGTTCGAGCCTCCCGGAGGCGTCGCTGGTCCCCGTCCTGTCCGGGCTCGACCGGCTTCAGCAGGAGAACCTGCCCACCCGGCGCTACGTGGCCAGGATGGTGGAGTGCCTCGCCAAACGCGCCCCCTCTCCTTTCCTCGAGAAGCTCTCGGCGCGTCTGGTGGAGGAGACCCGCGCCGCCCGGCTCCTGGTGGACGGTCTGAAAGCGAAGGGCCTGAAAGATGACGGGGCGGCCTACCACTGGAGCGCCACCGAGGAGCTGGCCGACACCCTGGATACTGGCCCCATCTCGCCGCGGGACCTGAACGCGCTCGCACGGGAGCTCGAGACCGACAGGTTGCCCCGGGTCCTGGCCGCGGCCGAGAGCCTGGCGCACCTGAGGGCGCTGGGGCTGAGGGACCGTGACGCGCACGGCCTCCTGGCGGCCATGCCCCGCGATCTTCCGGACGCGGAGATCCTGAAGCTGCCCTACGTCTTTCTCATGGGGCGGCGCTGCGGCGTGGCAGACGCCGATGTCATGCGCATGCTGCTCAGAACCGCGCCGAAGGGGGAGACACCCTCCGCGCTCGCGCGCAGGTGGGCCCGCCAGGCCGGACTGGGAGGCCCCGGCCTCCGGAACGGGCCGGCCT
>JBJKRE010000343.1:0-8175 GCA_046704825.1 Acidobacteriota bacterium | reverse complement strand
CGTTTCGAGCGTCGACAGGATGGGGACTCCGGCCGTGTGGGAGGGCTCACCGTCGTCGCTGCACCTGCTGTCCAGCACCTCGTCCCAGCCCGTGCGATAGGCCCAGCAGTGATGGGTCGCGTCGTGGTACCGCCTGCGGACCTCCTCGAGAAAGGTCATTGCCTCTTCGGGACAGGCGGCCGGAGCGAGCAGGCCCGTGAAGACCGAGCCCTTGTCCTTGTGCTCGAAGCGGGCCGTCCCCGCCGGACGCAGGTACGTCCAGCGATCAGCCATGAGCCGTGTTCAGGGCCCCTTCGACGGTATCGCTGATGGTGAAGAACGCGGGCAGCCCCAGCAGGTCGAATACTTTGAAAATCTTCGGCGTCATGCCGCAGAGGACCATGTCGCCGCCCTTGTCTCTGATGGGCTGGATGTTGGAAAGAATGACCTCGATGCCGGAGGAGCCGATGTAGATCAGTTCACTGAAATCCAGAACCAGTTTGTACCGGCCCTTCTGGATGTGTTCGCGAACGGCATCTCCGAAGAGTTCCTGGCTGTGGGCATCCAGGAATCCCTTGAGGTGAATGACCCACGCGTCGCCCTTCGGTTCGGAGGTGATTTCCAGATTAGTCATAGTCCCTCCCGCCAATACCGGAAAAAATTGTACCACTGATCGGGGTACCGCTCCAAAACGGCTCCGAAGAAATCGGCGGTCCTCTGCATCGCCTGTCGAAGGTCGCTTTCGCCCGGTCCTGCCGCCCGGGGTTCGCCGACGTACGCCGCGTACCTGCCGGGGGCCTCGGCCATGACCGCCACGGGCACGAGCGGTGCTCCCGTCAGTGCGGAGAAGAGCGCCGGGCTCCTGAGGAACCGCGACCGCCTGCCTCTGAAGACCACGTCCACCGAATCCTTCCCCACGGCGCGGTCCGCCAGCACGATCACGCTGCCGCCCTCCTCCAGCACCCGCCTGAGCCTGAACAGGGAGCCCGTGTTCTCGCGGGCCCCGAGGCTGGAATGGCCGTAGGCTTCCCGCCTGTTGCGCCGGTAGGCCTCCAGGGCCGGATCCTTTTCCGGGAAGGCCGCGATCACCACGGGTCCTTCGAGCGGTTCAAGGGCCGCTCCGCCGATCTCCCAGTTGCCCATGTGGGCGGTCACGATGATGCGTCCGCCGCGCACAGCCCGGAGGCGATCCGATGCGCCCCGGTCGGGGACGATCGCCGGAGGGTCGAAGGACGCACGCAAATAGTCAACCACCCCCCGGCCGTAGTTTGTGAATGTGGAGGAGGCCAGCGACCGCACGCGGGCGCCGGACAGGGTGGGGAATGCCCTGGCGATGTTGTCCGCCACGTCCGCGGCCGTTTCCGGGCTTCGGCCCTGGTACCAATCCATGATGCTGTCCGCCACGGAGTAGAGCGCCCTCCGTGGCAGGAGTCTGCACCCCGTGTCCGCGAGGCCGAAGACCCACCCCCTGTTGAATGGGTTGGCGTTCCACTCCTCGTAGACCTTATCCGCGGACATACCTTAGGGCCGCCATGCAGATGGTGTAGGTGTCGGCCACGGGGCGGTAGTGGCTGCCCTGGCCGTTGTAGACGGCGCTCACGGGCAGCGCCTGCCACCGTGCGCCGAGGCGGAGGGCCTTCATGAGCATCTCGGTTTCGATCTCGAAGCCGCGCGATTCCAGCCTCATCCGCCGCAGGAGATCGCTCCGGAAGGCCCTGAAGCCACACTGCGTATCCGGCACGGCCTGGCCGGTCATCCACTTGAGCACCAGGCTTCCGTAGCGGTTGGCCCTCAGACGGCTCGGGGGAAAGGCCCCGGGCTGCAGCATGCGGGTCCCAAGCAGCAGGTCCGAGGACTCAGCCATGGCGGCCAGGAAGCGGCCGGCTTCCTCGGGGCGGTGCTGACCGTCGCCGTCCATCAGGAGGACCCATTCGTATCCGCCTGCACCCAGCACCCTTTCGAGTCCCCATCGCAGGGCCGCTCCCTTTCCGGAACGGAACGGCCTGCTCAGGACGGTGGCCCCCCGGCGGGACGCCGCCTCGTCCGTACCGTCGGTGGACCCGTCGCTCACGACCCAGACGTCGAGGTCGAAGTCGCCGAGGCCGCCGACGACGGCCCCGATGTAGGGCGCACAGTTGAAGGCGGGTATGAGGACGGCCGCTCTCGCGGAGGCGCTTCCTCCGCCGTGGGCGACGCCCTCCGGGCCTGTCCGGGTCCCCTTGCCGCCCTTCGCCATGGTGTCAGCGCCCGGCGGACTTCAGCGCCTGCGCCTGCACGGCCGTGATGGCGGCGACGTCGGCGATGTCCTGCGCCGAGCAGCCGCGGCTGAGGTCGTTGGCGGCCGCGCTCAGCCCCTGGAGGATGGGGCCCAGGGCCACGGCCGAAGCCAGGCGTTCGGTCAGCTTGTAGGCGATGTTGCCGGCGTCAAGGTTCGGAAAGACGAGCACGTTGGCCTGGCCGGCCACCGGGCTCCCGGGGGCCTTGGACGCGCCGACCTTCGGAACCAGGGCGGCGTCGCCCTGTAGTTCGCCGTCGGCCGCGATGTGAGGCGCCCTCGCGCGGAAGGTCTCCAATGCGCGGACCACCTTCTCGACACTGGGATCCTTGGCCGACCCCTTGGTCGAGAAGGACAGGAAGGCGACCTTCGGTTCGCTCTGAACAAGGGTCCGGAAGGACTCGGCAGCACAGAAGGCGATTTCGGCGAGCTGGGCGCTGTCCGGATAGGGCACGATGCCGCAGTCCGAGTAAACGAACACCCCGCTCTCTCCGTACTCGGTCTTCGGCGTGACCATGAGGAAGAAGGAGGAGACCGTCCGGATGCCCGGCGCCGGGCCGAAGCACCGGAGGTAGGCCCGGACCGAATCGGCGGTGGTGTGCGTGGCGCCGGAGACCACTCCGTCGGCCTCGCCCATGGCCACCAGCAGGCAGCCCGCGTAGAGCTTCTCCGCAGCGACGGTCCGCGCCTCGTGCTCCGTGACGCCGCGGCTGCGGGTGCGCTCGAGGTAGACCCGCGCGGCCCGGGCGGCGAAGCGCGGTTCGGCCGGGTCCAGGACCTCGACCCCGGCCAGCGAGACCCCGAGCGAGTGAGCCCTGGCCGTCACGGCCTCGGGCGAGCCTACGAGGACGATGTCGCCCGAACCGGTCGCCTGGATCAGCGGCACGGCCGCGAGGGTCCGCTCGTCGCCGGTTTCAGGAAGGACGATTCTCTGTTTGCGGCGGGCGGCTCTGGCCCTGATTTCGTCGAGCAGGCTCATGACGTGCGACCCTCCCGGCAAGAGAGTAACAGGAATCGGGCGGAGTTGAAAAGCCGTCCTTCGCCCCTTGATCAGGGCGTCACGCGGCCTTGCCGGCCCTTTCGGGCCGCGGGTATGATGGGGCCATGCCCCGGAGAAGGCAGCCCCTGCCGAGAAACGTCTGGATCGCGGGCGCCGTGAGCCTGTTCAACGACGTCTCTTCGGAGATGGTCTACCCGCTTCTGCCGCTGTTCATCACGAGCGTCCTGGGCGCGTCGCGCGCCTCGCTAGGGCTCATCGAGGGGGTGGCGGAAGCGACGGCGAGCATCCTCAAGGTTTTCTCGGGTGTGCTTTCGGACCGCTTCCGGACCCGTAAGATACCCATGTTCCTCGGGTACGGGCTGTCCCTGCTGGCCCGCCCTTGTCTGGCAGCCGCGGGGACCTGGCAGACGGTCTTTTCCGCGCGCTTCGCCGACCGGGTGGGCAAGGGCGTTCGCACCGCGCCCCGGGACGCCGTCATCGCCGACGCCGCGCTGCCGGAGGCGAGGGGGCGGGCGTTCGGTGTCCACCGGGCGCTCGACACCGCCGGAGCGGCCGTCGGGCCCGCCCTGGCCGCGCTGATGCTGTGGGGCATGAAGACCAGCATCCGCACCGTTTTCTGGGTCAGCATCGTTCCCGGAGTGGTGGCGTGCCTCCTCATCGTCCTTATCAGGGAAAAGGTCCCCGTCCTGCCGAAGGGATTTCGGGGGGCGTCGTTGCGCGGGGCGTTCAGGATCGCCGGACCCTTCAGGGACTTCCTGTGGGTCACGGCCCTGTTCACCGTCGCTAACTCCTCGGACGTCTTCCTCATCCTGAAGGCGAAGAACGTCGGGTTCACGGAGGCGCAAATCATGCTCGTCTACATGGGGTTCAACCTCTTCTACGCCGCGGTGGCGGGGCCCATCGGCGCCCTGGCCGACGCGTGGGGCAGGCGCAGGATCACGCTCCTGTCCTTCTTCTACTACGCGTGCCTGTACGCGGCCTTCGCCATGGTTGAGGGCCGGTGGGGCGTGCTCGTGCTGTTTATTCTCTACGGCCCTTTTCAAGCCGTGGAGGAGGGCGTCAAGAAGGCCTACGTGAGCGACCTGGTCCCGGCCGGACTCATGGGGTCGGGGTTGGGGTTATATAATGCGGTCAGAGGCGTCGCGCTGCTTCCGGCATCCCTGGCGATGGGTCTGATGTGGGACCGGTTCGGTCCCGGCGTCGCCTTCGGTTTGGATGCGGGGCTTGCAGTCCTCGCAGGGGTGCTCTTTTTGGCGCTGATCGCGGTTCGGAGCCGCGGGGGGGCTTTGCCGTGAGGACTTCGGTCCACAACCGGAACATGGTCAGGCGCCAGATCTACGGCCGCGGCATCCGCACCCGGAGTGTCCTCAGGGCCTTTCTGTCGGTGGACCGTTCGCTCTTCGTCCCGGTGCGGTTCACGACCGACGCATACGGGGATCACCCGGTGCCCATCCCCGCGGGGCAGACCATCAGCCAGCCCTACATGGTGGCGGTCATGCTGGACGCCCTCAAGGTGGTGCCGGGCATGAAGGTGCTCGAGGTTGGCGCGGGTTCTGGGTACGTGCTCGCACTCCTGCAGGCCATGGGGGCGAGGGCTTTCGGCATCGAGTGGCACGGGGAACTCGAGGCGGCCCTGCGCCGGAATCTCGCCTCGGCGGGGTCCCGCGGCGTCCGCTTCCGGATCGGCGACGGCGGGCTCGGCTGGCCCGACGAGGGCCCGTTCGATCGGGTGCTGGTATCGGCCGCCTGCCCGCAGGTGCCCGAACCCCTCCTGTCGCAGCTGGCGGACGGGGGCGTGCTGGTTGCGCCGGTGGACGAGGGCGGGGGGCAGGTCCTGTTGCGCTACAGAAAAGAGGGCGGGCGGCTGGAGACCGAACCCCTGGACCGCTGCGTGTTCGTGCCGCTGCTTGGACGCTACGGGCGATAACCATCCGCCGGGACCGGCCGGCGGACGCTCCGTTTCCCAGCTCTTTTCGTGTACCCTGTAGGGGCTTGGAGTGTCGATGACTCTTTCCGTCCTTCCACGGGTCCGCTGGCGGACCACCTGGCACAAGCTCTGGCCGCCCCGCGTGTCCAGGCTGGTCTTCCTGCTTCTCTTCGCCACGTTGGGCGCGCTGTTCCTTCTGGGCGACTACTTCTTTTTCCACAGGATCTTCGAGAACCTGCTGGACAACCCGGACATCCCCAAAATCCTGCTGGTGGCCGTGGCGGCCAAGCTAATGGGGTTGGTCCTGCTCACCACCTTCACGCTCCTCCTGTTCTCGGCGGCGGTCAGCGCCCTGTCCTACCTCTACCTGGACGAGGACCTCTCGCTGCTGCTGGCGCTCCCCATCCGGCGCGGCTACCTGAGGGGGTACCGATCGGTCGAGGCGGGGCTAAACGCAGGCTACATGGTCGCCCTGCTCCTCGTGCCCGTGGTGGCCGCCTACTGGGGGCTCCATCCCGAGGACCCGTGGACACTGGTCCTGTCGCTGGCGGGCCTCGCCCTTTACCTCGCCATACCCCTCGCCTGGGGTATCTGTATCACGGCGGTCCTGGCGCGCTTCTTCCCCGCCCGCAAGCTCCACCAGATCCTCACGGTCATGACGGTTGTCATGCTGTGCCTTCTGGTCATCCTGTTCAGGCTGGCCCGGCCCGAGGCGCTCATGAACCCCACCTCCTCCACACAGGTTCTGGACGTGCTGCGATCGATCCACCTGCCCAGCGAATCGCTCCTGCCCTCAACGTGGCTGGCAGACGTGGTGGTGCGCGGGGGCGAGGGGCTGTGGCCGCAGGCCATGGCCGCCATGGCCCGGCTGGCGGCCCTTGGCGGAGCGAGCCTGATCGGCCTGGTCGTCCTGCTCCGCCTGCTTCACTGGAAGGGGTACACCCGTTCGCAGGAGCAGGCGAACATGAAGCGCGGGGGCTCGCGGTTCCGCCCCGGGGCCTGGGCGCTGGGCGGTCTCGTCGCGGCGGCGCCCGCCGGGCGGAAGAGCAGGGCCCTGCTTAAGAGGGACGCTCTCCTCTTCTTCCGGGATCCGACCCAGTGGGGCCAGCTCATCATCCTGGGGGCCCTGGTGGTCATCTACCTGTTCAACGTGCGCTACATGCCCACCCAGCTCGCCATATTCCGCGTGGCGGTGGCCTACTGGAACCTGGCGACCCTCGGCCTGATCGTGGCGTCGGTGGCGGGACGATTCGCCTTCACGGCGGTGGGGTCGGAAGGGAAGGCGTACTTCGCGTCGCGGGTCCTCCCCATTGACGTGTGGTCTTACCTGTGGGCGAAGTACCTCTTCACCGCCGTACCGCTGACGCTTCTGGCCTCGCTGACGCTCTACGGGTCCAACCGCTTTCTGGGCGTGTCGGGGGACGCCCTGACCTACACGGTCTTTCTGGCGGTCGCTTCCTCGCTCGCGCTGGCTGCCCTGGCGCTGTGCATGGGGTCGATTGCGCCGGTCTTCGACGCCCGCAACCCTGCCAAGGCCGTCATGAGCGCGTGGGGGCTGACTTACATGTTCCTGTCGCTCATTTATGTGGGCGTCGTGATCGTTCTCTCGGCAAAGCCGGTCTATCACTACTACGCCCACCTGCTGGGACGCGGACCGGGGGCCGACTACGGTATGGCGTCGCTGGACATAGGCGGCCTAAGCCTGTTGATCATCCTGACGAGCTTCCTGGCGGCGGCCTGGCGCCTGAAGCGGCTGCAGCCCGCCTGAGTTCCGGGCGGAGAGGAGGGCTCGGTGACGGGCGGGAAGATGAGCCGGATCGCGTCGAGGGTGGGCCTGTGGGGGCTGGTGATACTGCTGGTCTATGCGGGGGTGTGTGCGATCATGTTCTTCAGTCAGGAATCGTACTTCTATTTTCCGGAGAAGGGGATCCAGGCCACGCCGGACGCGTTCGGCATGCCGTTCGAGGACGTCCGGCTTGAAACGTCTGACGGCGAAAGTCTCGGGGCGTGGTGGATTCCGGCCGACGAGGCGCGCGGCGCGCTCGTGCTGTGTCACGGGAACGCGGGAAACATCTCGAGCCGTTTGGACAAGATCGACTTTTTCCGCCGGCTGGGCCTCTCGGTGCTGGCCTTCGACTACCGCGGCTACGGTACCAGCACTGGACGGCCTTCCGAGCGGGGGACCTACCTCGACGCCGCCGCGGCCGCGCGTTTCGTGCACGCCGTGAAGGGGTTCTCGTTCGAACAGATCGTGCTCTACGGGGAGTCCCTGGGCGGCGCCGTGGCCGTCGAACTCGCCTCCCGGCAGGAACCGGCCGGCCTCATCGTGGAATCCTCGTTCTCCAGCGCCGTGGCCATGGCGAAGCACTACTATCCCTGGCTGCCGGCCCGTCTGCTCGTCCGGATCAAGTACGACTCCGCCTCGAGGGTGCCCCGCATCGCGTGCCCCAAGCTCTTCATGCAAAGCGCGCAGGACGACGTGGTGCCCTACGCCGTCGGGCGCGCCCTGTTCGAGGCGGCGGCCGGGCCCAAGACCTTCGTCCTGCTGCGGGGCGGGCACAACGACGGCGGAATGCTGGTCACGCCGGGTGCCAGGGAATCGGTCGGACTCTTCGTGGACAAGGTGCTTTCGAACCGCTGAACGGGCAGGCCCCGGCAGGTATCAGTGTCCGACCGTCAGCATGCAGAGGGGCTCTTCGTCTTTCCCGAGTTTCACCATCCGGCGCAGAGCGTCGTCGTCGAAAGCGCCTATGATGCCCCCCTTGAGGCCCAGAGCCACCGCCTGGAGCCAAAGGTTCTGTGCGGCGTGCCCAACTTCCATGTGCACGTAGCGAACGCCCCTTTCCCCGTATTTTCGCGTAGTGCGACCGTACACCGCTGCCACCACGATGATCGCCGGCGCCTTCTCGGCCCAGATCTGCCGCAGTGCGGCCCGGACGATGCCCGCGCGCACGTCGCCCAGGGCTTTCCTCTCGAGGGCGTGCCCCGCCGGGA
>JBJKRE010000342.1:0-3875 GCA_046704825.1 Acidobacteriota bacterium | reverse complement strand
CCGTCTACGGCCCCGGTGGGCAATACGAGTCCGATTCCTATCCGCAGGCCTGGCTGCCCGTGCCCGGTTCGCAGGATCGGGCGGGCGTCGATTGGGGACGGGGCTGGTACGCTGCGGGCGTCCTCTTCGGCGGCATCGACTGGGCGGTGGGCACCGTTTCCGTGGACAAGTCGGTCATAGCGAAGTGCGTCGCGTTCAGGGGCACCGACTTCTACCGCCATCTGGGCAGCTACGCCGACGGGCGCCACGTCTGGGTGCGGGCCACGCTCCCGTCCCGGACCGGGGGCGCCGCCGCCTTTGCGCCCTACGGCGGCCTGGACCACGGGTTCATCCACGGTATCCAGTCCCCGCCGGTGGAGAGCGTCGCCAAGCGCGACCCGACGGTGATAGCCCTGCCGGATCTGGAGTGGCACGACTACCGTCCCGACGCCGTCTACGTCCCGCCCGTAGAACCGGAAGAGGCGCCGGTTCAGAACTCGTACGACGACGATGCCGCGTTCGTGGGAGACTCGGGCTGGGGCTACCCCACCTACGGCCCTTCCTGCGGCGGCGACGGGGCCCTGATCCCGCGAACCGGGCAGGGGGGCGGATGTCCGCCCGGAGGCGGTCCCGGGAGACGCCGCGACCCCCCGCCGCCTCCTCCCCCGCCTCCCACTCCCCATCCGCGGCCGAAGCCGGGTCCCCCCGACGAAGGGACGGGCCACATCGAAAAGGACGGCGGTCCCCGGCGGCGCGGCGGGGGCACGGAGGCCCCGCCCAGTAACCGAGACCGGCCCGCACGTCCGACAGCGGTGCCGGAGGGGGGCGGCTGACGGCGCTCCATTGCGCTGACGTTTCCCCGGACTTATGATTGACGTATATCCATCGGTCGGCGCGACGGACGCCCGCGGTTTTCCGGGTCGCAAACGGTACGGGTGTTCTGCCTGAACCGGCCCCTTCCTCTTGGGAACGGATGGGCTTAACGGACAGGGGGTGGACCATGCGGACTCGTATCGCACTGATGGCAGTTTTCGTACTGGCGGGGTGGGCGTTCTTCTGGTTCGTGGTGGAGCACCGGACGGTCGGGACGGCGCAGGACGCGTTCGCATCCGGTGACAGCGCGGGCGTGGCCCTGCTCGCGAGGCGCGGCGACCGGGAGGCCGAATACGGCATGGGCATCATGTGCGAGGAGGGCCAGGCGGTGCCGAGGGACTACCCCGCGGCCGCCGGCTGGTTCCGGAAGGCCGCCCTGCAGGGCCACGTTCAAGCCGAGCGGCGCCTGGGGCTCTGCTACGCCGAAGGGCGCGGAATTGTGCGCGACGACCGACAGGCCGCCTACTGGCTGCAGGAAGCCGCGGTCCGGGGGGACGTCCCCGCTCAGGCGGGGCTGGGGCGTCTGTACGCCCGCGAAAAGGCATGGAAGGCCGCCCTGAAGTGGTACCGGGAAGCGGCCGCGCGGGGCGACGGGGCCTCGCAGTTCGAACTCTCGAAGCTGTATCACTCGGGGGAAGCCGGGGTGCAGGACGACGTCCTCTCCCAGATGTACCTGTTCCTCGCGGCGGCCCACGGCTGCAAGGCGGCTATCCGGTTTCGCATGGACCAGCCCGAGACGTACGGCGTGACGCAGGAAGATGCCCTGCGGGCCATGAAAATGGCCCAGGCCTGGAAGCCCGTCAGCGGTCCCGTGAATGCACGCTGAAGGAAGAGCAGGATGATTGCATGGCAAGGCAGGGCCCATGAATACTGGTGCCCCGAGTGCTGCACGGAGTTCGTCTATAAGGAAAAGTTCCAGGCGGGTGCCAGGACCATGGAGTATCCCGCAATCTGCGCCAAGTGCGGTGAGCGGCTGATCGTCAGGAGCAGCCCGATCGCTTTTGGTATGTTCGGGTTCGGCATGGCCATCTGCTTTCTCGCGGCCGTCGCTTTCTCTCTGATGGGGTCCGAAGCTCCCGTTCTCGCTGTCCTCTCGACGTCGGGCTTCATTCTTCTCGTGGTATTGAGCATCTTCCTCCGCAGGTTCCAGGTCCTGCCGGCGGTGGTTGCCGAGACCAAGGCCGGCAAGGGACCCTTGCTCGATCCCGGCAGAGACCCGATCAGCTACATGATTGCAGGGCTCGGAAGGGTGCTGGGCGCCAGGCGCGGACCGCTGGACTCGATCGGTCGCTGGTGCGTCATCGTGGGCTTTCTGGTGAGCACGGCATGCTTCGCGTTCAACAGCTACCCCACGGTATCCAGCCTCGTCGCCTGGTTGGTGGAGTTGGCCGGCCTAGGGGTCCTCTTGAGGAAGAATGAGTCCTTCATCGTTGTAGCAGGGGCAGCTTCTTGCTTTCGATGGTTGCCTTGCTGCTGAGCATGTTCCTGGGCCATTTCATCGGTGGCTTCTTCGGTACGCTTTGACGTCCTGACGGCCGCCGGCACCCGCATCCGCCTGGGGTGGCATCTGAGTGGGGAAATGACGTGCGACGAACTGTAGTGACAACGATTCTCGGCATCGCATGGATCGCGGGTGCGGGGTACTTCGCCCGGAATCCGGGCGTTCAGCCCCTGGCGGTGAAAGAAACCGCGGCGTCTGTGACCGTTCCGGGTCTGAATCTCATGGCGGAAGGCAAGTCGGCCGAGGCCCTGCCCCTCCTGGAGCAGGAGTGCGCCGACGCGCCGGGCGACGCGACGCTCGCCACGGCCCGCGCGCAGTGCCTCCTGAACCTCGCCCGGTGGAAGGACGCGCTCTCGGCGGGCAGGGATCTGCTCAAAGCGTTCCCCGGGAATCCGGACGCCCGAGTCGTCTCCGGAGACATATTCTTCGTGACTTTTCACACGGCCGATGCCGTCAAGGCATGGTGGCCGCTCATGAAGGAGCACGCGCAGGCGGCAAGAGTCCTGCCCAGGCTGCTCGCCGCCCTCCTGGCCAACAGGCGTTTCGACGAGGCGGCGAAGCTCGCCGCGAGGGCCCGGGCCGCCCGCATCCCCTTCACCGACGGCGCGCTGCGCCAGGCCGCCCTGGCCTCCCGGTGCCCGGCCAGGCTGGACTTCCTGGAGGAACTCGTGAAGCGGCATCCCGACAGCCCGGCGATCCGCGAGAAGCTCAAGATCGAACGGGGTGTGTGCGGGAGAGGAGGCACATCCACCGCCGAGGGAGGCGAACTGCCGGACGAGGTCCGGACGAGGCTCAACAGCCCCACCTACAAGGTGCTGCTCAACGGGCGGATGACCGCGGACCTCTCGTTCGACTCGGGCAGCCAGGCGGTCCGGTTGTGGGGATGGAAACTGGAAAAGAAACTGGGGCTGACCGTCCTGGGCAAGACGACCACGTCCAGCATCGGGGCGGATCCGAAGGTGTCCCGGCAGGTTCTCCTCGAGCACTTCAAGCTGGGGGGGATCGAGATAGCCAACCTGCCCGCAGCATACCGGAGCAGCCCCTACGGGTGGAACCGCATCCGGATGGGCCTCGGCCCTTTCCTGGATTACGTGGTCGAATGGGACAGGCGGGAGGGACGGTTCGCTGTCTGGCCGGCTGGGACCTCCGCGGAGACCATTTTAGGCGGAAAGCCCGACGTCGTCCTACCCGTCCGCTGGTACGACGGCGTCCCGCTCGTCCCCGTCTCCATCAACGGCAGGGGGCCGTACCCCTTCCTGTTCGACACGGGCGCGGCCACGACCCTGCTCACCGCGAAGTTCTGCCCGTTGCTCGGGTTGAATCCCGCGTCCAGCGGGGCCGAGGACGCGCACGGCAATAGTGCATCGGGATGGTTCACGCTGCAGTACCTGACCGGCGTGACGCTCTCTGTCGGCGGCGAGGAGAGCACCCCGCCCTGGATTCAGGCGACAGACGTCCCGCAGAAGTTTCCGGGGCCCGTTTACGGCATCCTGGGCATGGATTTCATCTACAATTACGACGT
>JBJKRE010000341.1:0-2842 GCA_046704825.1 Acidobacteriota bacterium | reverse complement strand
GCGGCGAACCGTCTCCGCCTCGTTCGGCCCGCCGCCGGCCATGGCCTCCAAAGGCGCGATAAGGTCGCCGTAGTCAAGCGCGTCGGCGAGCGGGGCCAGGTCGTCGAGCGTGCGCGCGAGGAATGCCCGCATGCCGATCTTTCCACCGGAGAAGGGGTCCTCGATCTGAGCCTCCAGGCCGTGCCGGGCCGCCGCGTCCTCGTTCCGGCGTGCGAGGGCCACGTCGTCCGCGTCGTAGGCGTAGTTCGCCCCGAAGCTCTCGTCCGCGTATATCCTGAGCATGAGGAGTTCCTTGAAGGCCACCTTGGCGGCGGCCAGTTCGAAGGAGTCGCCGCCCTCGTCGGTGCGGACCTCCACGCGGTTCATGGGCAGGTCCACCCGGGCGCAGAGGTTCTCCACCATGAGCGCCTTTTCGGCCTCTTCCACGCCCGCCTCGCCGCCGGGGCGGTACAGGCCCTTCTGATAGAGGTTCGCGAGCTGCTCGCTCGTGGCGAAGATGTTCCGGTTTACGGGGTCCACGTCCGACCGCGCCCTCACGGGTGTCCAGTTGTTGGCGCCGAAGCGCACGCCGCGCCGGACCAGGTCGTAGGAGATGCGGATGTAGTCCTGGTGGCTGGCGTAGAGGTACGCTACGTCCAGCTCGGGCGGGTTCGGGAAGGTCAGGAGCCGGTTGGAGTCGTTCTCCGTCAGCACGACGGCGCGGTCTTCGCCCGTCCCCTCCCAGGCCAGCGGCGTGGAAGCGGTGACGGCGACGAAGAGCGGGCAGAAGGGCCGCAAAAGCCGGGTGGCCCGGATCACCGCCTCCGTGCGGAAGTCGATGAGCGTCCGGCCCTCCCGCCGGTGCCGGGGCAGGTGAAAGAAGTCCCAGGAGAGCAGGGCCTCGGGGTAGGAGTGGTTGGTGTGGATGCCAGCCGTGGCGAGCTTGGCCCCGAAGAGCGCCACGCACCGGGCCAGGTACTTCTTCTTGGCCAGGGGCCACCCGTCGGGGATGCTGTCCTCGGCCGGTGCCACCGGACAGGGCAGGTTGCCGTGCAGTGGGTAGAAGCGCTCGCCGAATGCCAGGCCCGTGCGGGCCAGCGCGTTCAGGACCACCGACTCCAGGATGCGGCCCTCCATGACCGTGCCGTGTATGCCGTAGTAGGGGCGCGTCACCACCTCCACCATCCAGTGGAAGACCTCGAGGTGGCAGCGGTCCTGCGCCCAGCCGTTCTTGTGTTCGGCCAGGAGGTAGTCGGCGAAGGACCGGCGTTTCGGCCCGTAGCCCTCCACGGTGACGGGCCTTAAGGCGCCGTCCAGGACGTTGAACTCCAGCTCGAGACCGCTGAGCCCCCCGCCGTAGTGCGTGTCCAGCGAGGCCTCCACGGCCAGACGGACCTTCTCGCCGAATTTGGACCAGTCGGTGGTTTTCATGTCGGGCGGCGTCCTCCGGTGGGGATCGGTTCGCGTGCGTCCCTCCGGTCACGGCAACGGGTCGTGTCCGCAGGGCGTCCATTCCGGTGCTCGGGGTGTTCCGCTCTCCCGTCTACCCGATCGCTTCCAGCGCGCTCCAGAGGCGCTCGGCGGCCCGCCGCGTCTTGTCGGGCGGAAGCGCATAGGAGAAACGGATCCACCGGGCCCCGTATTCGCTGAAGTAGACGCCGGGCACCACGGCGAGGCCGAAGCGCTCGGCCAGGTAGGAGCCCATGGCGGCGCTGTCCTTCATGCCCGCCCTGTCCATGAACTCGCCAAGGTCGATGAAGGCGTAGTATCCCTTGCCCAGGATGTTGCGCAGGCCCTTCTCCTCCAGGAAGCCGCCGAGCACCTTCCGGCTGGCGTTGGTGGGCTCGACGATCGTGGCCGCGGCCTTGTCGAAGCCCATCTCGTAGGCGGCCATGGCCACGGCCTGGCTGTGGAAGGAGGGGATGACGCCGTGGGAGGCCCGGTTCTGGATGAACTTGACGAAGGGTTTGGCGGCCACCAGGTGGGCATTGCGCACGTTGCTGGCACCCATGGACTTGGTGAGCCCGTCGAGGATGACGCAGCGCTCGCGCTCCTCGGGCGCCAGGGACAGGAGGAAGCGGTTGAGGTCGTGGGGCTCGCCATCGGTGACGCGGTGGTAGATCCAGTCGAAGAGCACGAAGGGCACGCCGGCTGCGAAGGCCGCGCGGGCGATCTCGATCTGGCGCTCCATGGGGATGGTCCGGCCGGTGGGGTTGTCCGGGGATGTGACCACAAGGCCTGCGACCTTTCGACTGTCGAGCTTCGCCGCCCACTCAACGCAGGCCGCGACGCCCTCGGGCGTCAGCTGCCAGGCCTCGGCCTCGCGGCCCGGGGCGAGGATCACGTTGGCGCCGACGGCGTAGGGCCCCCAGTTGTAGGAGATCCAGGGCACGCGCGAGGTGACGACGAAGTCGCCGCGGCGGCCGTGGCCGAGGAACTGCATGGCGTCGTAGGCCTTGACGAGGGCGTCGCGTCCACCCTGGCAGGCGATCACGTTCTCCGGCCCCCAGCCCGTGGCCGCGTCCAGTCCCCAGTACTGCTCGACCACCGCCTTGCGGAAGACGGCTGTGCCGAAGGGCTGGTCGTAGCCCGACCCGGGGGCCTTTTGGATGTCGTTGGCCCGATCCCAGATCCCGGCGGGCACGCCGGGAAGGCTGGCGCCCCCGTCGCCCTGGCTCGCGTCGAACTGCTCGCCGTCCGGGAAGTCCCGCCGGTACACGGCCAGCGCGTCGCGGATCTCGAACATCCGCGAGCCCGGGATGTTGATCATGGTCGAGGGGCTCGCATCGAGCCCGGACAGGGCGCCCTGGGGCACCACGAGGTCTGGGGTGTCCTCATCAGCGAGACGTCTCTGTGTCTCAGC
>JBJKRE010000340.1:0-8323 GCA_046704825.1 Acidobacteriota bacterium | reverse complement strand
CAGACCTTCTGCTGCGGCAGCGGCGCCGGGCTCGGCACGGACGAGAACCTGGAGATGCGGATGCGGGGCGGGCTGCCCCGCGGCAGTGCCGTCAAGTACGTCAAGGAGAAGTACGGCGCCAACCTCCTCACCACGATCTGCGCCATCGACAAGGCCACCCTGCCCGCCGTCGTGGACTACTGGGTCGGCGACGTGGAGGTGGGGGGCATTCACGAACTGGTGGGCAACGCGCTCGTCATGAAGGGCGAGAAGGAGAGGACGACGGACCTGAGGGGCACGCCCCTTTCGGGAAAGGAGGAACCAGCCGATGCGTGACAGAGGCTTCATCATCGCCGGTCTTCTCGTTTTCCTCGCGCTGATCACCTTCCCGGTCTGGTACGACCTCGCCGCGGGAACGTCCTCCAAACCGCCGGAGCTGAAGCTCCCGACGAAGGAGAAGGACTGCGTGGCCCCCGTCGAGACCATGCGGACGTCACACATGGAGATCCTCATGACCTGGCGCCAGGAGGTCGTGCGGCAGGGCCTGCGGACCTACAAGGCCTACGACGGCAAGACCTACACCATGGGGCTCACCAAGACCTGCCTGAAGTGCCACGACAAGGAGGAGTTCTGCGACCGGTGCCACACCTACGCGGGCGTCACGCCCTACTGCTGGGAGTGCCACGTCGACCCAAAGCTGGCCCAAAGGAGCAAAGGATGAGCATCACCAGAAGGAAATTCCTAGGCGTTGCGGGGGCGGCTTCGGCGCTGGCGATCGCGGGCAAGACCACCGTCGACGCGCTGGCGAGCGGCCGGGCCGTAAAGGCGGGCGGCGGCGCCGCGGCGTCCACCCGCTGGGCGATCGTCATCGACGCGTCCAAATGCCTGAAGGACAAGGGGTGCAGGGACTGCATCCTCGCCTGCGACAAGGCCCACAACATCCCGCAGTTCAAGGACCCTAAGCACGCCGTGAAGTGGATCTGGAAGGAGCCCTACGAGGACGCCTTCCCCGAACAGCAGAACCCCTACGACGACGCGAACCTGAAGGGAGAGCCCTTCATCCTGCTGTGCAACCACTGCGACAAGCCGCCCTGCGTCCGCGTCTGCCCCACCCAGGCGACGTGGAAGCGTGAGGACGGCGTGGTCATGATGGACTGGCACCGGTGCATCGGCTGCCGGTACTGCATGGCCGCCTGTCCGTACGGATCCCGGAGCTTCAACTGGCTCGACCCGCGCCCCCACATCGAACACCTCAACCCCGACTTCCCCACGCGGACCAAGGGGGTCGTCGAGAAGTGCGACCTGTGCGAGGAGCGCCTGGCCGTGGGCGAGAAGCCGGCGTGCATCGCGGCCTGTCCGCAGAAGGCCATGGTCTTCGGGAACCTGGACGACCCCGAATCGGAAGTGCGGGAGTTGTTGCGAAAACACTACACCATCCGGCGCAAGCCCGAACTGGGTACCCATCCAGAAATCTACTATATCGTGTGAGGTGCCGCTCATGTTCATGTTCGAAAAAGCCGTTCAGGGCAGCCGGAGGTACTGGATCTGGGTGGGCAGCCTGCTCACGCTGATCTTCGTGGCGTTCCTGTTCTACCTCTACCAGCTGCAAAACGGCCTGGGTGTGACGGGTATGAGCCGGGACGTGAGCTGGGGGCTCTACATCGCCCAGTTCACCTTCTTCGTCGGCGTGGCGGCCTCGGCCGTCATGGTCGTCCTGCCCTACTACCTGCACAACTACAAGGCCTTCTCCAAAATCACGATCCTCGGCGAGTTCCTCGCCGTGTCGGCGGTCACCATGTGCATGCTCTTCATCTTCGTGGACATGGGGCAGCCCATGCGGGTCATGAACATCATCCTGCACCCGACGCCCAACTCCATGATGTTCTGGGACATGATCTCGCTCAGCGGCTACCTCCTCCTGAACGCGGTCATCTCCGTGGTCATGCTGAGCGCCGAGCGCAAGGGCGTCCCGCCGCCGCACTGGATCAAGGTGGTCATCATCATCTCCATTCCTTGGGCGGTCAGCATCCACACGGTCACGGCCTTCCTGTACAACGGCCTGCCCGGCCGCTCCTTCTGGCTCACGGCCATCCTGGCGCCCCGCTTCCTCGCATCGGCGTTCGCCGCGGGTCCCGCCCTGCTCATTCTCCTGGCCATGATCATCCGCAAGACGACCTGGTTCGACGCCGGCAAGGAAGCCATCCAGAAGCTCGCGATGATCGTGACCTACGCCATGATCATCAACGCGTTCTTCATCCTCATGGAGGTCTTCACCGCCCTCTACAGCAACATCCCGGAGGACGCCGCGCACCTGAAGTTCCTGTACGTCGGCCTCGACGGCAACACCGAACTCGTGCCCTGGATGTGGGCCTCGGTCCTCATGGCGGCCCTGTCGCTGGTCCTGCTCATCGTGCCCCGATACCGCCGCAACGAGAAGATCCTGGCCTTCACCTGCGTCATCGTGTTCCTCTCCCTGTGGATCGACAAGGGCATCGGCCTCATCATCGCCGGCTTCGTGCCTTCGCCGCTCGAAGCGGTCACGAGCTACATCCCGACCCTGACGGAGATCGCCATTGTCGCGGGCATCTGGTGCATCGGCATGCTCATGATCACGGTCTTCTACAAAATCACGCTTTCTGTGAGAGAGTCCCTCATGGCCTGACGAGGTTCAGTCTCATCTTCGGGGGTCATCGGGATCCCCGCCTGCACCCCGGCCCCAGGGCCGGGGTTTTTTTGTCCCCCGCCCGTTATGCGCTAAGCTGGTCCGGGAGGTCTGCGGCGGTGCGGTACATCGTGACGGTATCGAAGGGACTCGAGGAGGTCGTGGGCCACGAACTGAGGGCCATTGGGCTCACCGTGCTCGACGTGTCGCCCGGCATCGTGGCCTTCAAGGGAAAAAAGGACGACGCGTGGCGCGCAAACCTCTGGCTGAGGGCGGGCCGCCGAATCCTGCTCCCCATCGGGGCCTTCAAGGCGGGGAGCACCGAGGCCCTCTACGAAGGTGCGCGGGCCCTGCCCTGGCCGGACGTCCTGTCGCTGGACCGCACCTTCGCCGTCGAGGCGACCGTGAAGAACTCCCCCTTCAACCACTCGGGCTTCGTGGCCCTGAAGGTCAAGGACGCCGTGGCGGACGCCTTCCGGAAGCGCTACGGGCGAAGGCCCGACGTGGACCGCCGGGACCCCGACGTGGGCGTCGTCGTCCACGTGGCCGGAAGGACCTGCACCGTGAGCCTCGACCTGTCCGGCGGGCCCCTCCACAAACGGGGCTACAGGGTGAAGAGCGTCTCCGCGCCCCTCAACGAGACGCTGGCGGCGGGCATGCTGCTCGCGGCCGGGTACGACGGCCGCAGGCCTTTCGCCGACCCTTTCTGCGGATCGGGGACGATTCTGATCGAGGCGGCACTCATCGCGTCCCGCACGGCGCCCGGACTCCTGCGCGCCGGCCCCTTCGGCTTCCAGCGGTGGCCGGACTTCGACGGGAAGGCGTGGGCTAAGATCCGCTCCGAGGCCGAAAAGCACGTCGTCCGACCCGCCTTTCCCCTGTTCGGAAGCGACCGGTCGAAGGGGGCCGTGAAGGCGGCGGAAGCGAACGCCGCCCAGGCCGTGGTGGACCGCTGGGTCCGCCTGGAATGCCGGGACGTCCGAGACTTCGGGCCCAGGGGGGAACGCGGGCTGATCGTGACCAACCCGCCCTACGGGGATCACGCCGGCGCGGACGAGGACCTGCCCGCGCTCTACGGCGCGCTCGGCGACGTACTCAAACAGCGCTGCGGGGGGTGGACGGCCTGCGTCCTGACCGGCAACACGGCCCTGGCGAAGTGCGTGGGCCTGCACGCGAAGCGGAAGATACGGCTCTTCAACGGACCCATGGAGTGCAGGATGCTCGTCTACGAACTGTACTCGGGGACCCGGAAGTCAAAGACACCCAGGACGACGTAGGAAGAGGCCTGGCGTTCCCGGGTTAAGGCCCGCGACCTCGCGGGCCTGCTTATCGCCACATGCCCGCCAGCGCGGCCGGCCCTCGCGACCTTCCCATCCCCCGGCCCTACCACCGTCCCGCCCGAACCCCTGTGTCCTTCGTCACACATCGTACTTTCGATGGCATAAGGAGAGCGAGCCGGCGGTTTAGAGAGCATCTACAGGAGGTTAACCATGCGAAAACCCATGACCTGCCTGCTATCGTCAGTCTTGGTTTTCGGCGCCGTCTGCGTGGCGGCGCACGCGGCTTCGCCGATATCGGTGACCCAATCGACCAAGCACTACTCCGTCACGCTGAAGGTCCTGCCTGCCGAGTCCTTTACGGGACCCAAGGCCGAAATGGTCAGGGACGGCGGGGCGAAGGCCGTCACGCTGAAAGCGTCCGATCAACCCAACAAGCACATGGTCGTCTTCATCAAGAAGCAAGGAAAAGCGGTGGAGGACGCGAAGGTCCAAATCAGCTACGCGCGCCAGACGACCGGCATGTTACGGTGGAAGGCGCTCCCCGTAGCGCGCATGCACGTGGCGAACAAAGGATCCGCGACCACACACTTCGGCAACAACGTGAAGCTTGCCCCCGGCAAATACGAGGTCAGCGTGACCGTAAACGGTGAAAGGGCGCCCGTTTTTCATGTCACCGTCTGAAGCCACGTATTTGCATCGGCCCTGCCCGTGGGGAGACGATTCGCCCCCTCGCACGGCATTCGCCGGCCGGCTATGAAACGGCGACGGCCGGAGCCCGCGATGACCGCGCAAGCGGGCTCCGGCAGCCGCCGCATCGGACCTGTTGCACCCCTTGCAGGACCGGTGTGCCCATAAGACGGTAGAAGCCCCTCAAGATGCAAGAGCCTGCCGGAGCCCGCAAGCGCACCACCCCCGCCAGCGCTTTCTTCCCGTGTCCCCCATTCACCCACCGGAAATTGTGTATAATTGCGTGTACCGGCCGCGCGCGGGACCCGATGCGCCGAACCGTTCAGGAGAGGTCCTTCCTATGACTACCTTCAGAATTTCCAAACTGGCGCAACTGGTCGGCGGGTGGGGCAAGACATCGCAGGTCCGGACGATCACCGAAGACCTGATCGCGCAGCTCGACAAGAGCAAGCAGCCCTTCGCGGGCGCCAGCCTGCCCGACGATTTCGTCAGCGGCCGCCTGCCGCCGGGCATCAAGAGCGCGTGGGTCTTCGTCCTCAAGCCCAAGGCCAAGCCGCCCGCCCACAGGCACCCGAACTCCATCCAGCACATGGCCGTGCTGTCCGGGGGCGGACGCTTCACCATCGGACGCCGCAGCGACGTCCTCCAGCCATTCGACCCCGCCTTTCCGGAACGGAGCATCTACGTCATTCCGGAGAACGTGCCCCACACCTTCGAGCCGGCCAACGAGTACCTGGTCGTGATGTCCTTCCACACGGTATCGGCCGCCGACCTCGTCGAGGTGGAGGTCGAAAGCGGCAGCCGGCGGACGTACCAGAAGAAAGGCTAAAGGCTAAAGGCTAAGGGCTAAAGGCCCGTTTAGGATTTAGGATTTAGGATTTGGGATTTGGGAATTGGGATTTCGGATTTGAAAACGGCTCGTCTCGAGCCGTTGTAGCGGCCGGCGGAAGCCGCCCGAAGCCCTCTTGGGACTTGAAGCGCGGCAATGAAGCAAAAGATGGGGCTGTTTTCAAAGGTCTAAGGCCCACAGGCTAAGGGCTAAAGGCAGGACTGCAAACGGCCATAGACGAGCCTTCGAAGATCGCGACCGGAAGGTTGCTCCCAGGGACCATCCGGTGGTTGCCTGTAGGAAACCAGGTGCCGATTCACCCCGTCATTCCCGCGCAGGGGAGAATCCAGCCCTCCGACGGCCCCCAAACACAGGACTCGGCTGCTGACGGAATCTCCTGCTCTCCCGCCTGCCTTCCGCGGCCATCGTCCTGCCATCGACCCGATCATTTGATCAGTCCAAAAGGCAGCTGTTATCAAGGATCTCTCGTTAACAAGACTACCAGCACTTCTGACTGATGTTTGCAGCTGGAGCCAGCGTGCATAAGCGGTGGCTTTCGATGCGACGCATCGGAAGCCGCGTTCCGACGCGAGTGGGCCCTATCCGCGAAAGATGAGCGGTCCGGCGCCGAGTCGTACTTTTGTACGTCGAGGTGCCGGGCCGTGAAATCTGACAAAGGAGAGGGTCCGCTCCCGTCGGCGCACCCTCGAAAGGTGGGGGGTGCCACTACCGATTCAGCACGAGGTCGCGGTGCGCGAAGCGCCGATCAGCCATGATCGGGGCAGGCGGAAAGCCCATTCAAAGACCTTCCCCATCGTGCTTCACGAGCTGCCCCGGCGTGGCCGATCGCAAGGTGCCGCAGGCACCCCGCGACCGCGTCTCTGGACTCTCCCCCCAATTCTAAAGAGGTATCTTCGTAGACTTGCCCTACAACCTGACACTGGACACCAAACACTAAACACGAGGCGCATTCAGCGTCGAAGGTAGACCTCCAGCGGGGCGGCGGTCTTTCGGTAGAACTTCTCGAGCGCGGCCGGGCGGCCGATCACGGCGTTGAGTTCGGCCACCAGGCGGGCCACGTCGAGCCGGCTTATCTTCAGCTTCTTCGGGCTGACGAGGGCGGCGGGGTTCTTCGCCACGAGGCCCAGCGTCTCCAGCGCGAAAAACAGGCTGTAGGCCAGGAAGAGACGGATCTCCCGCTCCTCCACAGGGAACCGCTCGAGGTACGCCCAGGCCCGTTCCAGGTGCCCCGCGGCGGAGACGAGAACCGGCAGGACCGCCCGGTGGACGGCGTCGGCTTTCGCGGCCGACTCGAAGTCGGCCGGTGAGACGCCCGCCTCGTCCATGAAGGTGGTGGGGATGAAGCACCATCCCCGCCGGTAGTCGTCGCCCAGGTCTTTGACGATGTTCACCTTCTGCAGGCCGAGGCCGAAGGCCTCGGCGTCCGCCTGGAGCCTGAAGAACAGGGGGCTGTCCACGTGGTCGGAGTAGACGAAGAACAGGTCCGTCAGCAGGTAGCCAACCGTCCCCGCGATGTAATAGCAGTAGCGGTCCAGGGCGGCCATGGTGGGCAGCGTCTTGGTGGCACCGGGGGCCTCTCCCATGCGCTCGCTCCAGGCCGTCATCCCCTTGCCCATCTCGGTGACCCAGCGTGCCATGGCCAGCCGGGCGGACTCCTCGCAGGCCTCGAAGCAGTCCAGCACCTCGTTCGTGTGGCGCATGAGGGCCATGTCCGCCTCCGAGGAGCGCAGCGCCAGCAGGTCTTCCGAGGCCCGGAACCAGGCCCCGTCGGGCCGCCCTCCCTCGGCGAGACGCTCCAGCAGAGGCGCGATCAGCCCCCAGCGCTGCGCGGCGGTCAGCCCCGGGGCGTCCTCGATTGTGTCGAGGATTCGGCACAGGAGATAGGAGACGCAGACGGCCCCCCGCGCCGGTTCCCGCAGACCTGCGATGGACAGGGCGAAGGTCCTCGAGACCTTCGGCAGGAGTTCGAAGCACACCAACCAGGGTTCGGACATCCCTGTACCGTTCATGCGGGCCATGACGCCTCCATCGGGGCACCAGTGTGCCCCAGGAGACAGGACCCGTGCAAGCGGGAGCCGCAGCGGTCCCGATCAAGGTGGACAGAACGGGAAAGGCCGCGCCGACGGGGCCGGGAATTCCGATGCCCCGGGGTGTTGCGCACCGGGGTCCCGGGCGGCCCGCGGGCTTGTCAGCCGTAGACAATAGACCTAGAATTGATCTAAGCCAGAAATCACACCGTTGGATGAAGCATGGAGGGGCTCCGAAACGAGGGCCCGTCGCCTTGGGAGGGTGTTTCCATGTTCAGCCGAATTCGGATCGTGTGTGTCGGCGTGTTTGTTGCGATGGCCCTTATGGCACCGGCTGTCGAAACTTCCAGGAGGACGCCCCTGGTGGGGGGGCAGCAGCTCTACGGCTGGGGTGACGATGAACACGGACAGCTCGGAGAGACCGTTCTCCGGGCGCTCTCTCCGATGGAGGTGTCCGGTCTGAGCGGGGTCGTTGCGGTTTCGAGCGGGTACGGCCACGCTGCCGTGCTCAAGGACGACGGAACGGTATGGGGCTGGGGGCAGAACCAGAGTTTCGCGCTGGGCAACATGAGCAACCGCGATTCGTCTGTACCCGTCCGTGCCGGCGACCTTGAGGGAGTGACGGCCGTTGCCTGCGGCTGGTACCACACGCTTGCGCTCCTCGAGGACGGGACGGTCTGGGCCTGGGGCGACAACTATTGCGGCCAGCTCGGCGACGGGACCAACTACGGGAGGAACCACCCGGTTCGAACCCTCGGACTGACAGATGTGGTTGCAATCTCGGCCGGGGACGCTACTAGCTATGCACTCAAGAGCGACGGTACGGTCTGGGCCTGGG
>JBJKRE010000339.1:0-8063 GCA_046704825.1 Acidobacteriota bacterium | reverse complement strand
CTCTGAACCTGCACGCGGCCGCGCGGATGGCCTGCCGGAAGATCGGCAAGAAGCTCGCCGAAAGCCGTCTCGTGGTGGCCCACCTGGGCGGCGGCTTCTCGATCGTGCCCATGGAGGGCGGCCGGATTATCGACACGAACAACGCCAACTCGGGGGGGCCGTTCTCGCCCACGAGAGCGGGCACGCTGCCCACACAGCCCCTCATCAGGGCCTGCTTCTCGGGCAGGTATACGGCCGCGGACATGAAGCGGATGACGACCAAGGAGGGCGGGCTCCTGGCCTACCTGGGCACAGACGACGCCATGGAGGTCGAGGCCCGCATCTCACAGGGCGACAAGAAGGCCCGGGAGGTCTACGAGGCCATGGCGTACCAGGTGGGCAAGGAGATCGGCGCCATGGCAACCGTTCTGAACGGCCTGCTGGACGGCGTGGTGGTGACCGGGGGGCTGGCGCACTCGAAGCTCTTCTGCCAGTGGGTGACCGCGCGGGTCGGTTTCCTCGGCCCCCTGTTCCGGTTCCCCGGAGAATTTGAAATGGAAGCCCTCGCCGACGGCGCGTTCCGTGTGTTGGCCGGCGAGGAGAAGGCGATAGACTACCCTGGAGGAACACCATGAGAAAACTCATGCTGGGGAACGAGGCCGTGGCCCGAGGCGCGTGGGAGGCCCGCGCGGACTTCGGATCCGGTTACCCCGGGACCCCGAGCACGGAGATACTGGAAGCCCTCGCCCGTTACGACGACGTTCAGGTGCAGTGGGCGCCCAATGAAAAGGTCGGATACGAAGTCTCGGTCGGTGCGTCTCTCGCGGGCGTCCGCGCCCTGGTGACGATGAAGCACGTGGGGCTGAACGTGGCGGCGGACCCCTTCTTCTCCTCGTCCTACATGGGGGTCAACGGCGGGCTCGTCGTGGTTTCGGCCGACGATCCCGGCATGCACTCCAGCCAGGACGAACAGGACAACCGGTACATGGCTCGCGCGGCCAAGGTCCTGATGGTGGAACCCTGCGACCCGGAAGAGGCGCGCTGGATGACCCGCGAGGCCTTCGGCCTCTCGGAGCGGTTCGACTCGCCCGTCCTGCTCCGCATGACCACGCGCGTATGCCACCAGACGGGCGTCGTGAACCTCGCGGACCGCGACGATTTCGAGCCGAAGGGATTTCTCAAGGACATTCCCAAAAACGTGCTTCTGCCGAGCCATTCGCGCGTCCGGCGCCTGAAGGTGGAGGAGCGGCTGACGAAGGCTCTCGCCTTCACCGAAGAGAGCGACCGCTGGAACCCCGTCCTCAAGGGAACGTCCGGCGTGGGAATCGTGACCTCCGGCGTCAGCTTCGGGTACGTCCGCGAGGCCTTCCCCGACGCCTCCATCCTTAAGCTCGGCATCACCAACCCCCTGCCCGTCGAGAGGATCCGCCGTTTTGCCGCCACCGTGGACAAGCTCTACGTGGTGGAGGAACTGGAGCCCTACATCGAAGACGTCATGCGCACGGCGGGGATCGAGATCGCCGGCGGGCGGGCCCTCTTCCCCTTCACCGGGGAGATGAACCTGCCCGAGGTGGAAAAGGCGCTGACGGGCGAGGCCCGGTCGAAAGTCACCGTGGACCTCGGCGACCTCAAGCTGCCCGTGAGGCCGCCGACCCTGTGCCCCGGCTGCAGCCACAGGGGCCTCTTCACGCTCTTCAGGGACATGAAGCTCAGGGTGATGGGGGACATTGGGTGCTACACGCTGGGCGCCCTGAAGCCCCTGGCGGCCATGGATTCGTGCCTGTGCATGGGGGCGTCGGTGGGCATGGCCGAAGGGCTCGAGAAGTTCGGCGGCCCCAAGGAGAAGGGCAAGACGGTCGGCGTGATCGGCGATTCCACCTTCTTCCATTCGGGCATCCCGGCGCTCATCGACATGATCGTCAACGGCAGCCGCGCCACCCTGGTGGTCCTGGACAACCGCTGGACGGCCATGACGGGCGGCCAGCCGCACCCCGGTACGGGCAAGGACATCCGTGGCAATGACGCGCCCCAGCTGAACGTGGCCGAGGTGTGCCGGGCCCTGGGCGTGAAGCGCGTGCGCGAGGTCAATCCCTACAATCTGAACGACGTGCGGTCCGTCCTCGATGAGGAACTGGCCGCGCCCGAGGTATCCGTCGTGGTCGCCGTCGCGCCCTGTCTTCTGGGCGGGCGCATCAAGAAGGGCGAGGCCGTAGAAATCAACGTCGAGCTGTGCAACCGGTGCGGTGCCTGCATCCGTGTGGGCTGCATGGCGCTGCACGAGAGCGACGGCTTCCCGGACGTCGACCCCGATCTCTGCACGGGGTGCGGCGTGTGCGAACAGGTCTGCGAAGAAGGCGCCATCACGGCCCCGGCAAGCAAGGCCTAGTGAGGGGGACACCATGGACATCATCAATATCCTGTTTTCCGGCGTGGGCGGCCAGGGCATCCTGACCAGCAGCCGGGTGCTGGCCCTCGCGGCGGTCGATGCGGGCCTGGACGTCAAGATGAGCGAAGTGCACGGAATGGCCCAGAGGGGCGGCAACGTGGACACGCACGTGAGGATCGGCAAGGAGGTGCCCTCGTCGCTGATCCCCAGGGGCGGCGCCCACTTCCTCGTGTCCTTCGAAAAGCTGGAGGCGCTGAGGTACCTGGACTACCTCCGGCCGGACGGCACGGCCTTCGCCTGCCCCCAGGAGATCCCGCCGCTCACCCAGAACCTCCGAAAGAACCAGGGGTACGTCCAGGACATCGACCAAATCCTGAAAAATAAGGCGCCTGAGCTCGTGTGGGTCGACGCCGTGACCATCGCGAAGGAGGTGGGCGACCACCGCATGGTGAACATCATCATGCTGGGCGCCCTGTCCCACCGGCTCCCAATGAGTGCGGACAACTGGGAGGCCGCCATCAGGGAGCGGTTCCCTAAGAAGATCCAGGAGGCCTGCCTGGAAGCGTTCAAGAGGGGGGCGGATCATGTCGCCGCGCTTGTCTGATCTCGATGCGGTTCTGGATGCGGCCCGCAGGCGCGGGCCGTTCACGGTGGTGGTGGCCTGCGGTCACGATCCCGCCGCGCTGAGCGCCGTTGCATCGGCGGAGGAACATGGGCTCGCGCGGGCGATCCTCGTGGGCGACCCCGGGCTCATCGGACCGGCCATCGACGCCTTGCCGTCCCGGCTGAAGCACGCCGAGATCGTGGACGCGGCGGACGAGTCGGCCAGCGTGGCCCGGGCGGTGGAACTCGTCAGGACGGGCGAGGGCCAGATACTGCTCAAGGGAAAAACCCAGACGGGAACACTGCTCCACGCCGTCCTCGACCGCGAGGGCGGGCTCAGGACGGGGAGGCTCCTTTCCGACGCCTTCCTGTTCGATTACCCCGTGGGGAACCAGGTCCGCCTGGTGTGCATCACCGACGGCGGCATCAACCTGCAGCCGGACCTGATCGCCAAGCGGCAGATCCTTGAGAACGCCGTGGGCCTCTACCACAGACTCGGGTACGCCAGGCCGCGGGTGTCCGTGCTCTCGGCCGTTGAGAACGTCATCCCGGGACACGCCCCGAGCATGGACGCCGCCGCGCTGGCGCGCATGGCCCACTGCGGGCAGATCGCCGACTGCGAGGTGGAGGGCCCGCTCAGCCTGGACCTGTCCGTATCGCCCGAAGCGGCGGCCAAGAAGGGTCACTCGGGAGACGTGGCCGGCCGCGCCGACATCCTCCTGTGCCCCGACATCGTGTCGGCCAACCTCCTTGCCAAGTCCACCACCTATTTCGCAGGGTACCGCCTGGCCCACGTCATCATGGGTGCCACGGCGCCCGTGCTGATCCCGAGCCGGTCGGACAAGCCGGAAGCCAAGCTCTACTCCATTGCGCTGGGCGCCATGACGGTCAGGACCTGACGGGGGGAGAGCCGCCGACTCCCACGGCAAGACGGCACCCCGGGCATCCCGGAGCGACGCGCTCCTCCGGTTCCGCCCCGTCCGCCGTGTCCCATGATAAGATTTACGGTCAAGAAGGAGACTTAACGTTATGCCTGACAAAGCCTTACTGCTGATAGACGGCGGTTACCTCGATTTTCTGCAGCGCAGCTTCGGCTCGCCGAGACTGGACTACGAGCGCATGGCCCACGCCATCTGCCATTCTTTCGATTTCAGGCTTCTTCGCTGCGTCTATTTCAACTGCCTGCCCTACCTCTCCAGTTCGCCGACCGCCGACGAGCAGGAGGCCTACCGCAAGAAGGAGGGCTTCTACCAGCGCCTGCAGCGGCTGGACCGCTTCGAGGTCAAGCTGGGGCGCCTGGCTTTCAGGGGGCTGGACGAGAACACGGGGAAGCCCGTGCTCGAGCAGAAGCAGGTGGACGTGCTCCTGGCGGTGGAGATGGTCTACGCCGCCGCTCGGCGGAGCGTGGACGCCATCGTGCTCCTGTCAGGGGACGGGGATTTCCTGCCGGCCGTCGAACTGGTCAAGCGCGAGGGGCTGACCTTCGCCCTGGCCCACGGGCCGCGCACCGGCCCCCAGCTCACCGTTCAGGAATCGCTCTGGGAGGCCGCCGACCTCCGCCTGCCCCTGGACATGACCTTCCTCGAGGAACTGCTCAGGGAGACCTGATAAGAGTCGTCCGAAGGCCGGCTTAGCAGGCTGCTGAAGAATCCTTTTAGGTCGCGTTGCCTGCGCCACGGCCCCGGATGCAAGGCGTCGCGACGCCGTCGATGCCGATGCGCATCGTCTAGGAGCGGCAACGCAGCAGGCGGAGCCGTGCCGCGGCAACCCTCAGGGCGCAAGGGGTTGCGGGCCACCTGCTTCGTTCCGGCTCGTCGAAAGGGTGCCCACCCTGTCTTCCTCGCCGCGCCTTGCATCTGGCCCGCAAGCCACTTGCGCGCGGCCCATAAGGGTTCTCCAGCAACCTGCTTTAAGTTATCGGACTCCCGGGCGGGACCTCTTCCGCGAACTGGAGGAGGATGGGGTCGCCGTCGAGGTTGCCGGCCATGATCATGCCGTTCGACTCCACCCCCATGAGTTTCGCGGGCTGAAGGTTGTACACGAAGGGGCAGGTCTTGCCCACGAGGTCCTCGACCGCGTACTTCTTGGCTATGCCGGCGACGATCTGGCGCCGTTCGGACCCGAAGTCCACGATCAGGCGCATGAGCTTGTTGCTCTTGGGGATGCGCTCGGCTTCCAGGATCTTCCCGGCCCTGATCTGAACGCGCCTGAACTCGTCGATGGTGAGCTTTTCCTGTTCCGGGGCGGCCTCGGGTTTTTCCGGGGCGGGCGGCGCCGTCGCGCCTGCTTCCTCCCGGGGGGCTTCCGTCTTGGTGGGTTCGTCCATTTTCGGTCTCTCCAGTCTCGAGAAGTAGGCCTTCTTGTCCACGCGGGGGAAGAGCTGGGTGAGCTTGCGCGCGGGGCGGGCCTGCTTGTCCTGCCACCCGTAGGACGCGAAGTCCGCGCCGTCGAACCCAAGTGCGTCCAGGATGGCCGCGGCGCTCCTGGGCATGGCCGGTTCGATGCAGATGGCGGCGGTCCGCAGGGCGCGGGCGGCCTCTGAAAGCGTGTCCAGCGCTTCCGTCGTGCCCGGCGCGCTCCAGGGGGCGCGTTCCACGAGGTACTTGTTCAGGTCGGATATGAGCTGCCACACCGCCGAGAGGGCGTCCCTCGGCGACAGTTCGCCCATGGCGAGGTGATAGGCGTCCAGGGTCGCCTCGACGCGCGCTCTCAGGCTGCCGTCGCCCGGCCCGATGGCGCCCTCGGCCTGACGCTCCAGCAGGTTCGTGAGGCGCGAGGCCAGGTTGCCCAGGTCGTTGGCGAGGTCTGCGTTGACGCGGTCCAGGAAGGCCTCGTCGGAAAAGGACCCGTCAGTGCCGATGGGCTTGTCCCTGAGGAGGAAGTAGCGCACGGCGTCCGAACCGAACTCCTCGATGAAAGGTCTGGGGTCCACCACGTTGCCCAGGGACTTGCTCATCTTGCTGGCGTCCTTCATCCACCAGCCGTGGCCGTACACATGCTTCGGCAGGGGCAGCCCCGCGCTCATGAGGAAGGCCGGCCAGTAGACGGCGTGGAACCGCAGGATGTCCTTGCCGATGAGGTGGACGTCCGCAGGCCAGTACGCGTCGTATAGGGCGGTGTCCCCGGAGCCGTAGCCCAGGGCCGTGATGTAGTTCGAGAGCGCGTCCAGCCAGACGTAGAGCACGTGCTTCTCGTCGCCCGTGAAGGGGATGCCCCACGTGATGCTCGTCCTTGAGATGGACAGGTCTTTAAGCCCGCCTTCCACGAAGGAGCGGACCTCGTTCATCCGGCTCTCGGGAAGCACGAAATCGGGCTGGTTCCTGTAGAGCTCCAGCAGGGGCTCCTGGTACTTGCTGAGGCGGAAGAAGTAGGATTCCTCCTCGAGGACGGAGACGGGGTGTCCGAAGTCGGGACACTTTCCGTCCACGATCTGGTTCTCTGGGAAGAAGGCCTCGCAGGACACGCAGTAGGGACCGCGGTAGGATGCCTTGTAGACGTCGCCCGCCGCCACGAGCTTCTCCAGAACCGCCTGGACGCCCTTCTCGTGTCGCGCCTGGGTGGTCCGGATGAAGTCGTCGTGGGTGATGTCCAGCCGGCGCCACAGCTCGTGGTAGCGCTGGACGACCCTGTCGGCCAGGGCCTGGGGCGTGATGCCCTCCTTCGCCGCCGACTTCTCGACCTTCTGGCCGTGCTCGTCGGTGCCCGTGAGGAAGTAGGTCCGGTCGCCCTTCAGCCTGTGGTAGCGTGCGAAGGTGTCCGCACAGATCGTGCAGTAGGCGTGGCCGATGTGCGGGTAGTCATTGACGTAATAAATAGGCGTGGTGATGTAGAAGCGTCCCATGCGTTCCTCTGCAGAGCGCCCGGCCGGCGGCCGGTGCTCAGTGGTGGGCCGCGGCGGGTTCGGGCGCGCCGCCCTCGGGTCGGGCCTCGGCCTCGCGCGTGGCGAGGGCCTGCCCCTCCTCGTTGTCCACCTTGTATTCTTTCTCGGCGCGGATCACGGCGATGAGGTAGACGATGCTGACGAACAGCAGCCAGGGCGCTCCGTTGGGAAGGTCACGCCAGTACACGAGGGCGAGGGCGATGCCGAAGAGGCCCAGCAGGATGCCGACGATCTGCCCGAAGAAGGCCACGCCCCTGGCGTTTTTCAAGTAGACGACGCGCGTGCATTCGTCGAAGATCGGGCACCGGGCGCATTCCCTGAACTTGTGAGAATCTACGATTTCCTGTCTGAAACAATCCTTCATCATGGGTCACCTCGCGAAAGGGGGCAGTATACCACGCGGCCCGGCGCCCGCCCCCGCGGGGCATGACCGCCTGCCGGACTTCGGAAGGGTCTCAGGTCTCCTTGTCCAGCAGCTCCTTGTAAAACTGCTGGTAGAGCGCGTGGAACTCCGAAGACTCCTCGGGGATGTGGCGTTTGATGTTTCGGACCTTCTGGCGGGCTTTCTCCTCCCGCTGGGCGTCCCTCGCAAGCTCGCGCTCCACGGCCCTCTGGACCGCCGGATGGAAATCCCGGTCCTCGACGTAGTACTCCACGTCGTCGTCCCTGAGCAGCATGGCGACGATCTGCCGGGCCAGGTCGTGCTGTTTCTCCCTCGACAGCTTGCCGGGTCCCGAGGAGAGCACGTACCCTCGTTTGGCGGCGATCTGTCCCTTGGCCTTGGCGATGAGGGTGTGATACTCGAGGTCCGAGTCCTTGATGCGGCTCTGGTACTCGAGCAGCATGACGCGGGCCTCCTCCATGATCTCGTCTTCCACGGACAGGTCGGCGGTGATGATCCGCTCCACCTTCTCTATCGTCCGCTCGGGGTGGTCGCTGGAGATCACGTGCGTGTCAATGAGCGCTCGGACGAGTCGCCGGCTCAGGTTTTCGATGAGCGGGGGCGGCAGTCTCATGTTGTCCTCCATCCGGTTTGCCGTTCTTGGGAGTCCCGGCGGCGGCCTCCTGCTCGAGCGCCTCGAGACGCTTTCGAGCGTAGTCGCCCTGCACCGTGCCCTCCGTCCGGGAAACCAGTTCCTTGTACAGGGCGATGGCGTCCGCCCTTCGCCCCATGGCCACCATGAGTTCGGCGGCACGGTAGCGCGCGGTGAGCGC
>JBJKRE010000338.1:0-6237 GCA_046704825.1 Acidobacteriota bacterium | reverse complement strand
TGATCCGGATGACGCCGCCCGCCCTCGAACGGTTGGTGAAAACCTGCCTGGCCAAAGACCCGGAAGACCGTCTCCAATCCGCGAAGGACGTCAAGCTCCAGCTCGAATGGGTGGCCGAGGCCGGCTCCCGCGCCGGTGCGCCGGCTGTGGTGGTCCGCAAGCGCAAGAGCCGGGAACGGGTTTCCTGGGCCGTGTCGGCCTTCCTGCTGCTCGCCGCTGCGGCCCTCGCCGTCGGATTCGTTCTCCGGGCGCCCGGGCCCCCCGAGCAGGTCCGCTTCCGGATGTCTCCTCCGGGAGACGCCTCCTTCGTCGGTGCACCGCGCGTATCCCCGGACGGAAGGATGGTGGCCTTCTCCGCCAGCGAAAAGGGGGGGCAGGCCCAGATCTGGGTCCGCCCGATGGATGCGCTCAAGGCCCACGTCATCCCGGGGACGGAGGGTGCCCGGTACCGCCCCTTCTGGTCGCCCGACAGCCGCTTCATCGGCTTCATCGCGCACGGCAAACTTCAGAAAGTGGGGCTGGCCGGAGCACCGCCCCAGACCATCTGCGATGCCCCCTCCGGCGCCGACGGCTCGTGGGGCAGCAGGGGAGTCATCCTCTTCGACGGGAGGCAGGGCGATCCCATACGGCGGGTTTCAGCCTCGGGCGGAGTGCCTACTGCGGCCGTGAAGTCCTCCTCCGACGGCACCGTGGCCTGGCCGTTTTTCCTCCCCGACGGCCGGCATTTTCTGTACTTTGCGTCGGGCGGGCAGGACAAGGGGCACATCATGGCGGGCAGCCTGGATGCCAAGGCAAAGCCGAAAGAACTCGTGGCGAGCGATTCCCTTGGGTGGTACGCGCCTCCGGGGTTCCTGTTGTACGTCAAGAACGAGACGCTCGTGGCGGTCCCCTTCGACGCCTCGGACCTCAAAGTCACCGGCGAGCCGGTGCCCGTCGCCGACAAGGTGAATCCCATATCCACCGGATTGGCGAATTTCTCCGCGTCCAACAACGGAACGCTCGTCTACGGTACCGGCGAATCGAGCGAAAACCGCCTGGCGTGGCTCGACCGCGCCGGCAAGGAACTCTCGGAGGTCGGAAAACCTCAAGCCGTAGAAACCTGCGCTCTCTCCCCCGATGGGACACGTCTGGCCATGAGTATCCGGGACGCCAAGTCCGGCAGGAGCGACATCTGGATCCGCGACCTGGAACGGGGTGTCACGTCCCGGCTCACCTTCGATCCCAAGGACGAGTTCGCGCCGGTCTGGTCGGAAAACGGCAAGTTCGTCATTTTTGCCTCAGATCGCGACGGAACCAACGGCATATACGAAAAGTCGGCGTCGGGTACGGGCCCCACGAAGAAGCTCTGGACGACTCAGGACCGGATCATTCCAGGCGGACTGTCCTCGGACGGGCGCCTGCTCGCCGTCAACCGCTGGACTCAGGGAACGGTCCAGACGTGGATCCTTCCAATGGACGGGAAGAAGAAGCCCTACGCTTTCCTGCACGCTTCGTTCCCGCAGGGCATGCCCGTCTTCTCTCCCGACGGACATTACATGGCGTATACCTCCAACGAGACCGGGCGGTTCGAGATCTACGTTCGCCGGTTCCCCGGTCCGAGCGGCAAATGGCAGGTCTCGGCCGACGGCGGCATCGATCCCCAGTGGAGCGCCGACGGCCGGACGATTTACTTCAGGAGCCTGAACTCCAGTCTGATGGCCGCGCCGGTGACGGCCGGCTCAGATTTTCAAGCCGGTGTTCCGAAGGCGCTCTTCACGGCCGAGTTCGCGGCCGGCACCAACGTGGACCAGTACCAGGTCAGCCGGGACGGCAAGAAAATTCTCATCATTACGCCCAATGAGCGCCAGCAGACTCCTCCCATCACGGTGATCCTCCACTGGGACAAGGGGATCAAACGGTGAAAAGGCAATTTGGGATTTGGGAATTGGGATTGCGGATTTGAAAGATGGCAATGAAATGAGGAAGAAGGTTTCCATAAGGGCTAAGGCCAAAGGCCTAAAGGCTAAAGAAAGGACGCAGTACGGCTTTGGTCGGGCCTTCGGAGGTGGGCACCATCGGCCGTGGGCGGTCGGCGGTCCGCGGTCTGCCGTCGACCATCGACCATGGACTATCGACGGTTCCACTGCTCACTCAGTCACCGCTTACTCGGTCACTTGATCACTGGACCACTGTCCCCACAGGCGTGCCCCGGCGAGGAATTTCGCCCTGGCGCGGAGTGTTCTCCGTTCAGAGGTGATCAACCTGGAGATTCTCTGAGATTCTCTCGATGCGACAAGAGGCCCTCATAGGGCCTGGCAATAGTAGTTTAAAGTCCACTGCGCCGACATGCAGGGACCTGTTCGTGGCGAGGCGGGAAGAGAGGGGCCGGCGAAAGCCGGCTATCGCTTTCCAGGACGAAGCGAAACATCTGTCGCGGAATCGGGAGACGCGGATGGCAGAGAGACTCCAGTTCAGAAGTACCACGACGGCATATGAAGACCTCTTTACGCCGAGAGTTCTCTCGGCTCTAGATGCCCTGGCTCCGCTCAACGCGGACCGCCGGGCGGTGATGGCGGCGCGGATCGCCAGGCGGCAGGACCGCATCGTGAACCGCAAGCGCATCGACTTCCTGTCTCCGGATTCCGTGATCCCCCGCACCTCCGTCCGCGTTCGAGACGCCAGGGAGGGGAAATTCGAAGGGTCCGAGATTCCCCGCGATCTCCAGCGGCAGTGGATCCAGGGCACCGGACCGGCCACCAAGCCGAGAGCTTCCGTGGAAAGCGGACTTCGGAACGTGGCCTACGCCCTGCTGTCCGGCGCCGACGGGTGGATGTTCGACGGCGAGGACGCCCTCGGCCAGGTCCAGACCATGTCGCTGGACAACCAGCGCAACCTGAAGCTCGCCATCGCGCGGGATCCGTTGTTCCTCGGCGTGGCCGAGACCGTGGCGGGCGAGATGAACCGCTGGGCGGAGGGTTTCTTCGGACGGCCCATCGTAGCCGACTGGCAGGAGCAGCTCGGCTTCACGACGAAGATCTTTCGCTGCCGGGGCCTCCACCTGGACGACCGACACGTCCGCGAAGCGGGAGGTGCAGGCTTTTCGGCCTCCATCGCGGACCTCGCCCTCTACGTGACGACGAACTACGAACGCCTCCTCGCGGACGGTTCCTCGATCGTCCTGTACCTGCCCAAGATCCAGACCGCCGAGGAGGCCGCCCTCTGGAACGACATGCTGACGGCGCTGGAAGACCACCTGGGGCTCGAGGTCGGGACGATCAAAGTCTACGTCCTGGTGGAGCAGGTCGAGGCCTGCTTCCAGCTCATGGAGATCAGGGCCGCCCTGAGCCCACACTTCGTGGGCTTCAACACGGGCCGCTGGGACTACATCAACAGCGTCTCCGACGCCCTGTGCTGGGATCCGGAATTCGTGAACCCCAACATCGACGCCATCGTCATGACCTACGGCTACATGCGGACCTACGAAGACCGCGTGCGCCGCGCCGTGAACACGCCCGACCTCAACGGAAACTTCGCCCTCTGGCAGGGCGGCATGGAGACCAACATCCCCGTGGGCACGCCGGAGGGCGTCTCGGCGGGCATGAAGCGCGCCGTGGCCGGGGCCGAGAGGGAACAGCGCGAAGGCGCCAGCGGCAAGTGGGTGGCCCACTGGAAGATGGTCCACATCGTCCGCCCCGTCTGGGAGAAGGCGGGCGAGGTCAACCAGCTCGGACGGCGCTTTCCCCCGCTGACCTACACCGAGAAGGATGCGGCGGACCTGGCGCTGCTGGAGCCCGCCCCGCGCACCGTGCGGGGCGCCAGGGACCTCATCAGCGTGGCACTCCAGTACGGCAACGCATTCGGCCGGGGGTTCCAGGCGGCCGCGCTCAAGCCCGCGGACTTCTTCGGGGACGACAACATCCTCTACCTCATGGAGGACATGGCCACCGGCGAGATCCGCCTGAGCATCCTGTGGGAGTGGCTGCACAAGAACGCCCGGCTGACCGAAGGCGACGCCGGAACCGGCGCCGGGAAAGACGACCCCTTCACTTCTGCCCTCTTCGAACGCCTGCTGGAGGAAGAGTACGCAAAGCTCCGAAAGGCCGGCAACCGGGACGTGCACGACGACTCCAAGGACACCACGCTGCCCATCGCCCGCGCCATCGTGGAGGCCTACGTCACCGATCCGATCAAACCGCCGTGGTACGTCGATCTGTTGAACATCAACCTCGACAACCTCCACCTTTCCACGGCCCGGCAGCGAATCGCCCGTTACGTCGAGGCGTTCCGGCGCGACGGCACCCGCGTGACCGAGAACCTCGATTTTGAACCTGCAGGAGGAACCACCCCATGACCCCGTTCGATAAGGACGTCGCCGCGACCCGAACCTGGATGGAAAGCGACCGATTCAAGGGCATCACGCGCCTCTACTCGGCCCGCCAGGTCGTGGAGCAGCGCGGGACCATCGCCCACGACCACACCGTGGCCCGGGAGGCCGCGGCCGCCTTCTACGACCGCCTGCGCCGGCTCTTCAAAGAGGGCCGGAGCATGACCACCTTCGGGCCCTACTCGCCGGGCCAGGCCGTGACCATCAAGCGCATGGGCATAGAGGGCATCTACCTGGGCGGATGGGCCACCTCCGCGAAAGGGTCCACCACCGAGGACCCCGGATCCGACCTCGCCAGCTACCCCCTCAGCCAGGTCCCGGACGAGGCGGCGTCCCTTGTACGCGGCCTTCTGGCGGCCGACCGCAACCAGCAGTACATCCGGCTGCAGATGAGCGACAAACAGCGAGCGGAGACGCCCGCCGTGGACTACCGGCCGTTCATTATCGCCGATGCGGATACGGGCCACGGCGGCGACCCGCACGTTCGCAACCTCATCCGGCGCTTCGTCGAAGCCGGCGTGCCGGGGTATCACATCGAGGACCAGCGTCCCGGCACGAAGAAGTGCGGGCACCAGGGCGGAAAGGTGCTCGTCGGCGTCGACGAGCAGATCCGGCGGCTGAACGCCGCCCGCCTGCAGCTCGACATCATGCGGGTGCCCGGCATCATCGTGGCCAGGACCGACGCCGAGGCGGCCACTTTCCTTGAGGGGCGCGGTGACGAGCGCGACCATCCGTTCATCCTGGGTGCCACCAACGCTGACCTGCCGGCCTACAAGGCCGGCTACCTCGCGCTGGTCCGCAAGCTCCACGAGCTGGGGGTCGGCGACGCGCGCGGTCACCTGCTGTACAAGATCTCCGGCGCCGAGTACGACGAGGGCAGCGCCTGGCTCGCCCGGACGGGGGTGCTACCCGAGCTCGAGGAGATGGCCAGGGCGTTCCAGCGACCCGGCGGGTCGTCGGCGGAAGAACTGCTTGACAGGGCCGAGACGCTGTACCTCGATGCCTGGCTGTCCGAGGTCGGCCTCAAGAGCTATCCCGAGGCGGTCGCGGACGTGATCGAGTTTCAGGCCGGTGAGGGTGAGTCTTTCGAGATGACCGCCGGTGAGTGGCTGGCTTTCGCGAACCGCGCGTCCTTCCACGCCGCCCGGCGCAAGGCCAGGTCCATGGGCATCGACATCTTCTGGGACTGCGAGGCTGCCAAGACTCCCGAAGGCTATTACCAGGTGCAGGGCGGAATCGAGTACGCGATCGCCAGGTCCCTGGCGGTTGCCCCGTTCGCCGACATCCTCTGGATGGAAACCAAGACAGCGGACCTGGCGGACGCCCGGCGCTTCGCCGAGGCCATCCACGCCGAGTTTCCCGCCAAGATGCTCGCGTACAACCTGTCACCATCGTTCAACTGGGACACGACCGGGATGAGCGAGGAGGAAATGCGGCGATTCCCGGAGGAGCTCGGCAGGCTGGGATTCGTCTTCAACTTCATCACCTACGGCGGGCACCAGATCGATGGCCTGGCGGCGGAGGAGTTCGCCGCCGCGCTCAAGCAGGACGGCATGCTCTCCCTGGCCCGGTTGCAGCGCAAGTTCCGCCTGGTCGAATCGCCCTACCGGACGCCTCAGACGCTGGTCGGCGGGCCGCGGCTGGATGCGGCGCTCATGGCTTCTTCGGGCGGCACCGCGGCCACCAAGGCGATGGGGAAGGGCTCGACGCAGCATCAGCACCTGGTCCAGACCGAGGTGCCGGTCAGGCTGCTCGAGGAATGGCTCACGATGTGGGCCAAGCACCACCAGATCCCGTATTCGCTGACTGCCGGGCTGCGGCCGCACACGGCGGGCTCGGAATTGCTCGAGCTCACGCTGTCCAAGGCAGGCGAG
>JBJKRE010000337.1:0-9339 GCA_046704825.1 Acidobacteriota bacterium | reverse complement strand
GCAGGAGGACCGCGTGAAAGGCGGCGAGGGCGGCACCGGCAAGAAGCAATACGCCGAGGATCGTAACGAAGCCATTGAACGAGGCCAGGAGAACGAGCCGTCCTCCGAAGGTCCGGGCGTCCTCCAGAAATCCGCCCCGCGAGTACACCCGCGCCGCCGGGTTGAAGCCCAGCTTCCCACGGGCGGGAGCGGAACCCGTCGCGACGGCCCCACAGCCGCGAGCGAGCTGACCGATGATCCCCGCCTTCACCATGAGATAGCCGAAGGAGGAGGCGGTCATCCAGCCGCCCAGCCCCAGCGCCCACAGCGCTATGAAGGTCCAGTGGGCCTCCAGGGTGAGCAGAACGCCGGGCACGTCGGCCACGGGGCCGGCGCTACTCTCCAGGACGTGGAGGAACTGCCACACGAAGAGGCCGAGAGGAAGGACCGCGGCGAGCGCAAAGGAGACCGAGGCGACGAAATAGATTACGGCCAGTTCGAGGTTCGAAACCGCGAGCGTGTAGCCGCGCCCAAAGGCCTGCAGGGGATTCAGCGACTTAGTCTTCATAGAAATCCATCATACTAGAAGGCCACGGCGGCCGCCATCGGGCGCCGCACCGGGTTCAGGCGACCGGGCCTCTGCGCCACCCAGCCGGCGGGGTGACTTTTGCGTACTAAAGCTGTAGGCTTAGGGCAAGCCTCTGCGGAAATCGTGGTCGTCGCGCGCGGTTTTCCGACACGCTGGACGGCCTTGCAGAAGCAAGGGAGCAGCGGCGCGGGACGGGGATCCTGAACGCCGTACCGACGAAACGAAGAACTGACTGAAGGAGCTGCAATGGCGCCAGAGGAAACGATCGCAAAGGGCACGGTGGTCTCCATCGACTACAAACTCACGGACGACGAAGGCCAGCTCATAGACTCCAGCGAGGGGGACGAACCCCTCTCCTACCTGCACGGTCACAACCAGATACTGCCGGGGCTGGAGAGTGCCCTCGAGGGCAAGAAGGTCGGCGACAAGGAGAAGGTCCACATCGAGGCCGGAAACGGCTACGGCGATTTCGACCCGGAAAAGGTTTTCACCGTACCCAGGGAGCGCTTCGACTTCGACGTGTCCGAAGGCCAGACGCTCCAGGCCCAGCTCGAGGACGGTCAGACCGTCCCGTTCCAGGTGCTGGAAGTCAAGGAGGACGGCGTGGTCCTCGACGGGAACCACCCGCTGGCCGGAAAGGCCCTTCACTTTGAAGTAAAGGTCGTGAGTGTCCGCCAGGCCACCGACGAGGAGCTGGACCACGGACACGCCCACGAGGGTGACGGCCACCACCACTGAACAGAATGTGCGACGTCCCCCCCTGTCTCTGCGGCAGGGGGGCTTTTCTATTCCTCCCGGCAGGCCCTCAAATCCGCTCCAGATCCCGGACGGTCCTCTCGTTCTCGCGATCGCCCGTGTTCAGGGTTCCCGCGGGCTCAAAGAAGAGCACGTGGCATTCGGTCTCGGCCACGGGGCGATGCTCCGTACCTCTGGGGACCACGTAGAGTTCCCCCTCTTCCAGTTCCACCTTCCGATCCGGCAGCTCGAGGGTCATCCGGCCCCGGATCACGTAAAACAGTTCGTCCTCGTCTGCGTGACGGTGCCACACGAACTCGCCCATCAGCTTGGCGAGCTTGACGCACTGCCCGTTGAGCTCGGCGACGATGCGCGGATGCCAGTGGTCGTCGAACAGGCTGAACTTCTCGCAAACGTTAACCTTCTCCATGCTCTCCTCCTGACGCCGGGGCCCGGGGCGTCCCCGTGCCGACTCATTGTCGCCGCATCGCCACCCAGCTTCAACCCAGACCGGGCTTTGACTTTGACCGGCCGCCGCTCCTATACTCTTAATGAAATCTTTTCTTTACAGTGCGCGTATATATACGTAGGCACGAGGATTCGTCGATCCAGGGTGCACAGGGAAAGGAGGCTCCCAGATGGCTGATCTGAAGAGCAGGCAGTACGAGATCGGTGAGGTGAGGGTTCTCGAGCTGTCGGGCCCCATAACCATGGGAAGCGGAGACGTGACCGTACGCGTACTCATCAAGGGGATGGTCGAAGACGGCGCCTCGAAGCTCATCATCGACCTGGGCAAGGTGCCGAACGTGGACTCGACGGGCATCGGGGAACTCGTGGCCTCGTTCACATCCGCCAGGAACCGCGGCGCCACACTCAAGCTGGCCAACCTGACCAAGAAGGTCGAAGACCTCATGGCCATCACGCGGCTCACCAGCATTTTCGAAACCTACGACTCCGTCCAGGACGCCGCCAACTCGTTCCGCTGAGATCGCCCACGGGTTCCGACGGGTACCCGGCTCATGCCGAAATGGAGAATTACCAGGTGGCTCCCGCCACTCGCACCTGATAACTGATTTAGGGTGCAAAGGACGACATCATCCCCACGGCAGTTGGGGATATGTTGGAGTGCGCAAGTTTCGATGTCCTGTAGGACGGTCATTTCCGGGTGTTTCAACGCCGAGAAGAAATTCCCGATGGATTCAGATTCGTTGCGCCCACTTCGCATCGGCCGCCACCATCTGCCTCACTACCCCACTGATTCATTTCTGAGCGGCAATTCCGAGCGTGTTGCGACATTGACGAATCCGAGTCGATAGAGCCAACCTGGCCTCCTTCCGGCGGCCGCCGGCGCCCAAATCCAGGATCAGCAAGTTCGGCACCCCTTGACAATGCCTTATCGGAGTATAAAATTTCCTCAAAAAGAGAGCGAGGGCAGAGAGACTCCGCCGCGCCATCCACTGTTCTGACATCGGAACGCCACCGCGTGAAAGCAACAGACCGCATCCGCCAACCCATCGGGCTGACAAGCGCGGAGTCTGTACAGAGGAGAGGATCCGATGCGGAATCTGAACGGGTTCGGGGTATGTCTTCTATTCCTTTTGTTCTTGGGCGTTTCTATTACAAGCATTGCACAGACGACCGGGGGTTCGCTGATCGGACGGGTCGTGGACGACTCAGGTCAGCCCGTGGCGGGCGCTTCCATCGAAATCCGGGGCAGCGCCCTCCAGGGCGTGGTGAGGACGGCCACCGGACTTGACGGGCGCTTCGTCTTTCCTTTCCTGCCGGTGGGAAACGACTACGAAGTAAAGGTGGAGGCTGAAGGCTTTACGACGGTCCTGCGAAGGGCCATCGAGATCCCCCTGGGCGTGACGGTGAGTCTGCCCTTCACGATTGGAAGCGGAAGGGCAGAGATCGTGGTTACATCCACCGCGCCGATCGTCGACTCGAAGCAGACCGAAGTGGGAGCCGAAATCTCAGAGAGGATGACCGAAGCCATTCCCCTGCCCAGGAAGGCCACCGACATAGCGTTTTTAGCACCCGGGGCCATAAGCTCGGGCCTGGATAACACCCCGTCCATCGGTGGCGCTTCGGGCCCTGAGAACGCTTACATCGTCAACGGCGTGGACATGACGAGTTCCCGAAACAGCCTGCCGCTCTTCACGTTCAATTTCGATTTCATCGAAGCAACGGAAGTCAAGACAGGAGGGATAGACGCCGAGTACGGCGGATTCACGGGCGGCATGGTCAACACGGTCACCAAGAGCGGCGGCAACGAGCTGCACGGGAGCGTCTTCGCCTACTATTACGACGACGGTCTTGGGGCGGGTGAACGGAGACTCGACAACCCCTCGGTCATCGACTACGTGAAGTCTTTCAAACAGTGGGACGTGGGCGGCAGTCTGGCCGGGTACTTCGTCAAGGACAAGCTCTGGTTCTTCGTGGCCTACGATTACAACAGGACGGAGACGGGCCATACGGCCAACGGCACGAACCCCCTTCTGACCCTGAACGGCCGCCCTTCGACCTCCTGGGCGAAGGACACCGGGTACACGGAGAAGGATACGGACCCCCAGTACGCCCTCAAGCTCACGTGGAACGCGGGCCTCAACCACAAGGTGTCCCTGTCCCTCTTCGGCGACGACGACAAGTTCCACGGCGTCTACAACCCGGCCAACCTCCTGGAGGCCCCCACCCGGTATTTCTACAGGACGAAGACCTACAACCTCAGCCTCCAGTGGAACGCCACGTGGAAGCCGAGGTTCTTCACTGAGCTTATTCTCGCGAGGCGCGACAGCCGTTACGAGGAGAACGCCACGGATCCCGTCGCCCGGAACAACTGGTGGTACTGGTACCGGTTCGGTCCGATGTTTCAGGTCATCCCAGTCGGCCCGCCCAACGCCTACGACGGCCAAACCCGAAGCATCGATCTCTCCGCCTGGGAACCCTCCCTGGGGGGCGACTGGGAGTACCATATGCGCGACATCAACGACCAGGTCCGGGCCAAGGCGACGATCCTCTTCGACGGGGCCGGCCGGCACGAGCTTTCTTTCGGCCTCCAGCGATACGATATCCACTACGATGTCTCACATCTCGGCCCAGGGCCCGGGTTCACCGAGCTCTGGCCCGGCAATCTCTTCTACGGCCGCACCACGAGCCCGGGCACACTGATTCGCTGGCAATATTCAGCGGCATCCCCGAGCCATTATATGTTCCGTGCCTCCGGGAACCTGGACGATCAGGTCAAGGAGACTCGGCAGACCTACACGGCATACTGGATCCAGGACAACTGGAACCTCACCGACTTTTTCATGGTCAAACTGGGCCTTCGGCTGGACCAGATCCATCTCCGGGGCGGCGACCAGACGTTGAACGTGCCGGACCGCATAGCCCCCGGAAAGGGCTATGCCAACGGCAGGGCACGGAGTCTCTCCATCAATGACGAGTGGGCCCCGAGGATCGGCTTCACATGGGACCTTGCCCACAACGGCAAGAGCAAGCTCTATGGATTCTACGGAATGTACTTCGAGCGGATTCCAAACGACCTAGCTGTGCGCGCGTTAACGGACGAGATGTTGCAGTTAAGCTGGTTCTTCGACGCGGCCCTTTCGCAACCCGTCCCCTCCGACTTTTATCACAATACCTACGGCCTCGAGGCCACAGAAATCACCGGAGGGCCTGCAGGCCAGCGATTGAAGGGCTCATACAACGAGGAGTGGATCCTCGGCTTTCAATACGAGATCCGGCCCGACTTCTCCATGGGCGTACGGGCCGCCTACCGTACGCTCGGCCGGATCATCGAAGACCTCTCGATGGACGGCGGTACAGGCTACATCATTACCAACCCGGGCAATTGGACCGGAGTCTGGACACCCTCACCCAACGCTGACTTGGGTCCGCCCTATGATGGCTACTTCTACAGGTTCCCCAAGCCTGTGCGCATATACAAAGCGCTGGAGATCACTGCCAACAAGCGCTTCTCGGACCATTGGTTGATGCAAGGCTCCTATGTCCTATCGCGTCTGCAAGGTAACTATGAGGGCCTTTACTCCAACGATAACGGGCAACTCGACCCCAACATCACCACTAAGTACGATCTTCCCCAGCTCCTCCTGAACGCCTACGGACTCCTGCCCAACGACCGGACGCACGTGCTCAAGCTCTATGGAGGCTACTTCTTTTCTAGTATCCCGCTGGAGGTCTCCGCAGTCTTCCAACTCGCAAGCGGTACACCCATTTCTAAGTTGGGCGCAGACGACTATTACGGCCCAAATGAGGGATTCTGCGCGCCGAGGGGGACGGCGGGACGGACGCCCACTGTCTGGACATTCGATCTCGGCGTTCAGTACACCTTCAGAATCTGGAGATCCAACCTCGGCCTGCGCGCCGATATCTTCAACCTTACCAACGAGCAGCGCACGACGGCCGTAAACCAGACTTTCAACACGGTCGATACCTCGACGCACCAGAACTATCCCTATTTCAAGATGGAGACGGCCCACCAGCAGGCACGCCGTATAAGGCTCGCTCTCCGGTGGACCTTCTGAGAGGAGGCATGCACTATTTTGACTCATCCAAGGCCGTCAGGCCGGTGTTTCCCGCCCCAACCTGCCGGCCTTGGTCTTCGGGATTCGATCGCAGACTCTCTACTTGAGTCCCTCGACCAGGTAGATGTCCTGAAGGGTTCGCGCGTAGCTGTACTGGTAAAACCTGCCGTTCGGCGTGATCCGCACCGCAGAGCCCCCGTTCACCAGATGGGCGCCGGCGCGGTCGGGCGGCCTGAGTTCCAGCCACGGCCTTCGCCTGCCCGTTTTCAGGTCGAGCTTCAGCACGTTGAACACACATTCGTCGGGGACGATCCTCCACACGAAGAGCGATTTCCCATCCTCGCTGAAGGTGAGGGGCCATTCGTTTGATTTCAGAAACGGCACGGGCTTCCGCCCGCTTCCATCCATGGCGAAGCATACGCTGGCACCGTAGGCCTTCGGCAGGGCCAAAACGTAACGCCTGTCGGGTGTGAATGTGAAAGGAAGACCACCTTCCGCGAGCAAGCGAGGTAGGCCGCCCGCGATGTCCTGCACGTAGAGGGCCCTTTTCACCCTGGCATCGCCTCCGACGAAGACGATCCGTTTGCCGTCCGGGTGCCAGAGCCCATGGACGAAATTGGTGAGGTCCCCCGGGGCGAGTTCTCTGGTCTCTCCGGCGTTTATGTGCACGATCTTCAGCCGGGGTTGCGACTGGTCGCCGGTGAACATGAGGACCCGGGTCCAATCCGGGGACACATCAAAGGGGGCTCCCGACGCGAGCTTCTTGGGGGCCGGGTCTCCGGTCCGCCAGTGGTAGACGGACTCCCCCGCACCCCCGCCTTCGAGGCACTCATCGAAAACCATCTGCGTGCCGTCGGACGACAGTATGGGTGTCGCCGTTCCGTCAAGCCACGAGTAATCGCGCTCAACCTCGTCTCCGGCCATCCGCCCCCTCATTTCCCATCTCTCGCGGCCGACGGTTATGAGAACCCGGCCGTCGGACGCGATGTCGCGAAGGCGCACCCGCCCAGGGAGACGGGCCACCAGGCGCTCCCGGCCTGAAAGGCTTACCGCGTGAAGTTCTGGACTGTTACTGGTTTTGGAACCGGTGAACCATATCTCGCCGCCGTCGGGCGACCAGGAGAGCGATCCGGGATTGACCCAACCCCTGATCAGTGTGCGCGTCTCGCCATCCGTATCGACGACGCGGATGTCACCTGGCACCTTCGTAAAATTGTCTCTCCAGACGTATGCCACCCGCTTTCCGTCGGGGGAGATCCGGGGGGCCTCGAGGCCCTGCTGGCCTGTCGCCTCCACGAGGACCTTCCCGATTGGATACTCCAACCTCATGAAGACGTTTCTGTCCCTCCTCTCCCAATCGAGCCGAACGACCGCGAATCGAATGCCCGCCGGGCCGGAATCCGCACCGTCCACATTCTTCAGCAGATCACGGGCTACGCCGCCCTCAAGGGGGATCTGGGATAGCGTACTATCGTGGAGAAAGAACGCGCTCCCGCCCGCCGTCCCGACGACTCTCCCCCTGACACCCAATGATCGAGCGTCGGGCGAGGCGAGACGCTGGACGTAGATTTCGTCGGGCTCGCCCCCTTCCCAGTAGGCGCTGTAGACCACGGACTGAAAGTCGGGCGTGAATCGTGCGGATCCCGCCGATCCGCGCCTGAACGTGACCCGGTTGAAACTGGGAGCGGGCTTCTCATATTCGTATTTTCCCCACAGCAGTCCCGCGGACAACAACCCAACGAGAAGGCAAGTCGCTGCGGCGAGACCAGCCATGATCTTGAGCCTTCGGTTCCTCACCTCCTCAGGAAGCGGAGGCAAGGCGACCGACACGCTGGACGAAGAAGTTGCGGATTCCAGCGCGAAGCCGATGTCGCGCGCCGACTGGAACCGCCGGCCCGGATTCTTCTCCAGGCAATGGACAATCGTGCGTTCGAGAACCGGAGGAACCTTAAGGTCCAGTTCGGACAACGGCGCCGGGTCTTCCTTGAGGATCGCCGTCATGATCTCGGCGTCGGAGTCCCCCTTGAAGTCCCGTTCCCCCGTGAGCATCTCGTGGAGCATGACGCCCAGCGAAAAGATGTCCGAACGCGCATCGGCCGGCCGGCCCTTGACCTGCTCGGGCGACATGTAGCCCATGGTACCCAGCAGAATGCCGGGCTTCGTCCCCGGGTCCGCGGTGGGCGCTCGCGAGTCGGGCGTGGAATCACCTTCGCCTTTCACCAGACGCGCCAGGCCGAAATCCAGGATCTTGACCCGGCCCTCCTTCGTCACGAAGACGTTGCCGGGCTTGAGGTCCCTGTGGACGATGCCCTTCTCGTGCGCCGCCGCGAGACCCTCGGCCACCTGCGAGCCGATGTCGATGGCCCTGCGGACCGGGATCGGCCCTTCGACCAGCATCTCCCGCAGGCTCTCGCCCTCCAGCAGTTCGGTGACCAGGTAGGGCGCGCTTTCATGCTCCCCCACGTCGTAGATCGACAGGATGTTGGGGTGGTTCAGCGCGGCGACCGCCCGGGCCTCCTGCTCGAAGCGCCGGACCCGCTCGGGATGGTCCGCAAACTCAGCCGGCAGGACCTTGACCGCCACGTCCCTGCCGAGTCGCTCGTCCCGTGCGCGGTACACCTCTCCCATCCCGCCCGCGCCGAGCGGAGCCAGTATTTCATATGGGCCGATTTTTAAGCCCTTTTCCAACGCCATCGCCCGAATCCTCTCTTATAGGCCTTGACCGCCGGCCGCCGACCGGCCTCACTCGCAGGCCTGCCGTCTTCCAGAGTCAAATCCCAACCCCCAATTCCCAAATCCCGAATCATTTGAGACCTTCCGCCAGGTAAAGATCCTGCAGGACTCGCCCATATCCGTACAGGTAGTACCGACCGCTGGGCGTGATCCAGAGCCCGTCAATCCCTTGCGTTGCATACACTCCCGCACGGTCGGGCGGGGTGACCGCCAGCCAGGGCTTCCGGCTGCCGTTTCTCAGGTCGATCCTATCGACAACGTACGTGCAAACACCGCGCCGCTTCCCGACAAAAAGCCACCGGCCGTCGTGACTGAAAGCTCTTGGTACGTCGCGCCTCGCAAGGAAGGGTATGGGTTTCGGCTCTCCGCCGTCCATGGGGTAATAGACGCACCCGTCAACATCTCTCGACCAAGCCACCACATAGCGGCCGTCCGCCGAGAACGTCTCCGGTAGAGCCCCATCACCGATATGCCGCTGTGAACCATCAGAGAGATCCTGCGCGAAAATGCCCCGGACCCCGTCCGCGTCAAAAGCGTAGAACACGATACGGTTCCCATCCGGGTGCCAGCGCGCCCAGCCAAGGTCCTTGAGCGGACCGGCCGGTACTTCCACCGCCTGACCCGCACCTAAAGGCATGACCCGATAATTCTTGCCGGGAACGCTTATCAGCACCTTCTTCCAATCCGGTGATACGTCCATTGGATAACCGGGACAAAGCCGTATCGGCGCAGGGTCGCCCACACGCCAGTGGTAGGCCG
>JBJKRE010000336.1:0-9065 GCA_046704825.1 Acidobacteriota bacterium | reverse complement strand
AAGGGGGTGCCATGAGAGAGAAAACACTGGCGGGATCACATCGACTTCTATTGTGCGGACGAGTCGCGCCCATTCTGGCGGCGGCAGTCGTCGCTTCCGTTCTGGTGTCCGTTCCGCTTCTTGCTCAGGAGAGCGCGCCGACGACACGGGCTGAGGTGCCGCAGGCGAAGCCTACGGAGCTGATCGTGACGGCGCCGCGGCTGACGCTCCCGGTCAAGGAGACACCCGCCGCCGTGAGCGTGGTGGGCACTGAGGAACTGAAGTCGATGCCGCGATCGGCATCGGCGGACGAGGCGCTTTCTCTGGTTCCGGGCGTCAAGATCGAGAACCAGACGGACGACCAGCGGGTGCACATATCCATTCGCGGCCAGGGCATCCTGACGGAGCACGGCATACGAGGCATCGAGGTGGTCCTGGACGGCATTCCGCTCAATGACCCGAGCGGTTTCGCGCCCGATCTGTTCGACGTGGACTGGCTGACGGTGGACCGGGTCGAAATACTCAGGGGCCCTCAGGCGCCGCTCTACGGCGGCGGCGCGGCCGGCGGCGTCATCGCCATCACGACGCGCGACGGGCGAGGCGACCCGGACCGCTTCAACACCGTGGGGATCGGCGGGAGCTACGGGTTCTGGAAGCTCTTCGGCGAAACCTCGGGCTGGAACGGGTCGAGCGACTACCGCATATCTGCATCTCGAACCATGTCGAACGGCTGGAGGGAGCACACGCACTTCTTCAACTCCAACGTCTACGGCAAATTCCGGTGGGCCATCACGCCGAAGTTTCAGCTCAACGCCATCGTGATCGGGACGGACGAGTTCAACGAGAACCCGGAGGGTCTGAACGTCGACCAGGTTCGCGAGGACCCGCGCCAGCCCAACCCGGACGCGATCACCTACAACGAGCTCCAGCACACCAAGCGCGCCACGGTCGGGCTCGTGGGGCGCTACCGTATCACGCAGGCACAGGAGCTGGCCTTCACGGCCTACGCCCGCCGCACGAAGTACAGGGAGGCGGTTCCGTCGGACGTGGAACACCGCACCATCGACAACCCCGGGGCGACCTTCCTCTACCAGGTCAAGACCGGGCAGGGGCCGCGGACGAACACCCTGACCGCCGGCGCCGATTTCGGGTGGCAGACCATCGACGGCTACTCGCACCCCAACCTCGGCGGGGCCATCGAAGGCCCTCAGCTCACCTCCGACCAGACCGTCCACCAGCGCTCCGTCGGTGCCTACCTGATGGACACCGTGGAGCTTGGACGCGGCTGGGGACTGTTCGGCAGCGTGCGGAACGACCACCTCCACAACGAACTCAGCGACCACCTGAAGGCCGGGGGGCTGGACCTGTCCGGTTCGCGCGACTTCCACCAGACGACCGGCCGCGCCGGGGTTACGTACAACGTGAGCAAGGCGGCCGGGTTCTACGCGTCCTGGGGCCAGGGCTTCCTGCCGCCGGCCACGGAGGAACTCTACGCCAACCCCGACCACATAGGCGGCTTCAACGAGCACCTCGTCCCCGCCACGTCCACGGGCGAGGAGATCGGCGTCCGCGGCACACTGAACGACGTCCTGCACTACGACGCGGACGTCTTCGTCCTGAACACCAACAACGACTTCGAGCGCTACCGCGTGCCGAACCGGCCGCTGGAGACCTTCTACAGGAACGCCGGGCGAACGCACCGGTACGGGCTGGAAGCCGGCCTCACCTGGACGCCCGTCGAGCGCTTCCGGCTCCATGCGGCCTACACCTATTCGCACTTCACCTACGAAAGGCTGGACAGCGCCACCTTCGGCCACGCGACGGGCAACTGGCTGCCCGACTCGCCCAGGCACATGGGCGGTGTGGACGTGGACTGGTCGCCGCTGCCCAGGTTGACCTGCGGCGTGTCGACCTACAGCCAGAGCCGGCAGTACATCGATCCCACAAACCTGACCTGGATCGGCGGGTACACGCTGGTCAACGTCCGGCTCGCGTACCGCCTCCCGACCAGGCGATTCCCGACGGAGATCACGGCGAGCCTCCGCAACGCCTTCGACAAGCGCTACATCGCCTTCACCGAACCGGACCCCGACGGCAACTCTTATCAGCCCGGCGCGGGGCGGGAAATCTTCGTGGGACTGCACGTGAGGTTCGGGGAACGCTAAAATCCCCCCTGTGGACGGATTTTAGATGAATGGTTGAAGGAACTTCGAAGATGGATGTGACGTTTTTCACGATTCGCCCCATTGGCGTCGTGCGCTCGGACCTGCAGGCCCGAACCCGCGCGCCGCACCAGGGGTACGAGGGCGCGCCGTCCGCCTGGCTCGACATCCGACCCGAGGTCCTGGAGGGACTCGAGGGCATTGCGGCGGGGGACGAAATTATCGTGATCACGTGGCTTCACGAGGCGCGCCGCGGGACGTTGAAAGTCCATCCCAGGGGAACAGAAAGCCTCCCTGCCAGGGGCGTCTTCTCGACGCGCTCGCCGGACAGGCCCAACCCCGTCGGACTGCACCGGGTCACGGTGCTGGAGGTCGGACGAGAGGGACTCAAGGTCGAGCCGCTCGAGGCGATCGACGGGACGCCCGTCGTCGACATCAAGCCCGTGCTCTCCCGGTCGATCGACTCGTAGCGTCGGCCGCCTGGCGGGGTGGGCGCATTCGGAACGAGGAGGGGCGGACCGGCCGCCCCTCTCTCTTTTGCGCGTCTTGCCTCAGCTGTTCTTGCCCGTCTTCTCCGGCGCCTTCTTCTTCGCGTTGTGGGGAAGAAAGCGAATCTGAACGATTTGGTATGCCCGGACGATCTTTCCGTGGACGTTTACCGGTTGGTAGACCCACTGAGAGACGGCTTCTTTCGCGGCCTTGCTGAAAAGTGGGTCGTTGGACTTCAAGACCTCCATGGATTCGATGTGCCCGTTCTTTCCGATGACCACCCGAAGGACGACCACGCCCCCCTTTCCCTCCTTCTTCAGCTTTTCCGGGTAGGCGGGATTCACCCTATTAAGGACCTTGGCCATAGTCTTGCGCGCGGACATGGGATAGATTTTCTCCTGCTCCTTCGCGGTCTTGGCGTGCGAACCTCCGCCGTCTCCCCGGAGAGGGAACGCCCGCGCGGCGACCAGGCCGGCGAAAGACAGGGCAAGAAACAGCGCGGCGGCGGTGACCGCCATCCTCCCTTTTGACATGTGTTTCTCCTGTGCAAGAAGGGTCATCCGCTGCAGCAGATGACTTCTTCGTTGAAAGGGGAGACTCCCAACCGCCGCGGCACCCTGCCGTCGGCGGGCCATGGCTGACAGTGCCTGCATGTAAGGTTTGCGCTCGCCCGTGAGGCGCACGACCTCGAGATCGACGGCCTCTTCGCGGGCGAGTGCTATCCGCGGTCGAATGAGCCAGACCGCGGGGTGAAACCAGAAGAGGACCGCAACCGCTTCTTCCCCGAGGAGCCAGAGCCAGTCGCGCCGGGCGACGTGCCTGAATTCGTGGGTCATAATCGTGAGCCGTGCCTCGCGGGGCATGGCGGCGAAATCACCGGGCAGGAGCACGGCGGGGTGCCGCCACCCGAAGGTAACCGGACCGGAAACGCAGTCCGACAGGAGGATGGCGGGGCGGCGCCGCAGGGCCCGCCACTGAGTATCGGGAACGGACACCGAAGCGGGCAGGGGGCGGGCGTCCTTCAGCAGGCGCCCGAGCCGCAGGAGCCCCACGGACCACCGCGCGAAGAGGACGATGGAGCCGGCCCCCCAGACGGCGACGAGCGGCCAGTAAAGGTTCGACGCGGATGAGGCCGCCGGTGAGACTTCTACGGCTATCCCGCTCAGCAGGTACGGCACGGCTTTCGGCGGTGAAACCGGCGCAGGCGAGAAGAACAGCTGCGACAGCGGTATCACGATCACGGCAAGAAAGAGCAAGCGCCAGTAGGCCAGCCGCACGGACGGGGCGCCGACGCGCAGAAGTTCCGGGAGAGCCAGGCCGCACAGCAGAAGCAGGAAGGTCTGCAGCGTCCAGGCGAGCAGGTTGAAGCCGGCGAGAGGGAGCGTCACGGCTCGTCCTCCCCGTCGCCCGCCAGGCGGGCAATCTCCGCCAGTTCCTTCTTTGAGAGTTTCTTCGACTGAACGAGGCTCAGGACGAGCGGTTTGGCCGATCCGTCGAACACGCGGTCCAGGAAGTCCTGGACCTGGGCCGAGATGGCTGCCTTCCGGCTCCGCGTGGGCTGGTAAAGGTAGGCCCGCCCCTTCAGGTCACGGCGCAGGTGGCCCTTTTGCTCCAGCGTGCTCATGACGGTCATGACCGTGGTGTAGGCGAGGTCGCGGTCTCTGCGGAGGGCCTCATGAACCTGCCGGACCGTTGCCCTCTTGAGGTCCCAGATAATCTCCATGATATCGAGTTCGAGCGGCGTGAGCGGCTTCATCCTTACCTCCGTTTAACTACTATAAAGATAGTACTACCGTGATAGCATGTCAAGGGCCTGGGATTTCTTGTGTGCTTCTGACAAAATGCGTTAAGATCAATCACATCAAGCAAGGGGGACCAGGCCAAGGGATTCCTCGGGGGAGGCAGATGCGCATGAGCAGGCCGGGCAGGCATTTCGTGGTCATCCTGTTGGGCTCGGCTGTCGCGTGTGCGCTGCTCGTGGCGGGAGGCGGATGCTCCCGGACGCACTCTCGGGCCAAGGTCATCCGGATCGGATACGCCATCGAGGCCCCTTACGCTTTCGTGACCAGGGGCGGCGAGGTGACGGGCGAGTCGCCGGTGCTGGCGAAGAAGATTGCGTCCATGCTCGGTATCGAAAAGATCGTGTGGGTCCAGAGCGAGTTCGGATCACTCATCGACGGGCTGCGTGCGGGGCGCTACGACGTCGTAGCGGCCGGCATGTTCATCACGCCCGAGAGGGCGAGGCTGGTGAGTTTCTCCACGCCCACATTCCACGTGCGGGAGGGCCTGCTCGTGGCGACGGGCAACCCGCACAACCTGCACGCTTACTCGGACGCGCTGGATCGTTCCGGCATGAAAATAGCGGTCATCGCAGGGTCCGTCGAAGAGAGGGTGCTACGCACAATGGGGTGCTCGAGCTCCCGCCTGCTGGCCGTTCCGGACGCCATTTCGGGGCGCGTGTCCGTGGAGAGCGGGCTGGCCGGCTGTCTGGCGCTTTCGTCACCCTCGATCCACTGGATGGCTGAGAATGAGGAACTGGGCAAGACGCAGGTGGCCGACCCGTTCGTCCAGCCGGCTCTCCTGGGAAAGCTCAAGCTGGGCTATGGCGCCTTCGCTTTTCGAAAGGGAGAGACCCGCCTGCTCTCGGCGTGGAATTCAGCGCTGCACCGGTTCATCGGGACGCCCGAACACCGGCGGCTGGTCCGGCGCTTCGGGTTCACCGACGGGGAAATGCCTGGCGGCGTGACGACGAAGGAGATCCTCGAAGAACGATGACCAGTGACGAGCGTAAGGGGCCTTCTCCAGCTGCAAATCGGTTGATCGAGCACACCTCTCTCTGGGTTGCTGGCCCAATCGTTCTGACCCTGCTCGTCTGCACGGCCGTGTCCCTGATCCACGTCACCCAGAAACGGGCTCTGGAAAGCATGGTGCTGTCGCAGGAACAGTTCAGGCAGGCCCGGATCGAACTGGCCAAGGGCTACCTTTACGTCAGCCTGGCGGGAGAGCCAGATGTGCCCTTCGACCGCGGCCAGGGGCTTGCGCTGTTGAAGCAGTCGGTCGCGTCCATGCAGCAGGCGCTGGATAGAAACGGCCTGCCCGCGACAAACACGGCGGCCATGTCCGATTTCCGGAAGAAGGTCGCATCCTTCAGCGTCCTCCTCGGCAGGTACAGTGCCTCCTCGAGTCCCGACCCGGCCTTGGACACGCAGCTCAGGGTGGCCTTTTACGGCCTGGAACGACAGGCGGACGTCGTGGACGCCCGTATTCAGGAACACATGCGCGCCCTGTCGTCGAGGTACGACGCCTGGTTCTACGGGCTCCTGTCCGCAGCCGCCTGTCTGCTGGCGCTGTTTTGTGCGGGCGTGATCGTCGTCATCCGGGCCAGGCGGCAGGCGATCGCGGCTCTCAGATCGAGCGAGGCCAGGTACCGGCAACTCTTCGGCGCCACGCCGGTGCCTCTCTGCTTCGTCAACGGGAAGGGCGAACTGGTAAGCTTCAACGAGCGCTTCAAAGAGACGTTCGGGTTCGGAGCAGGGGACATCCCCACGCTGGACAAATGGTGGGAATCAGCCTGTCCCGATTTGGAGTACCGGAAAGAGGTCACCGAGACGTGGGCGCGTTCCGTCGGCGATGCGCTGAAAAGAGACGGAGACATTCCGCCGCACGAATACCAGATCACCTGCCGGAACGGAGAAGTGAGATCGGTGCTGGTTTCGGGGGTCACACTGGAGAAGGACGTCCTCGCCATATTTTTCGATATCACGGACAGGAAGCGCGCCGAAGCCCAGCGGCAGCTCCTGAGCGCCGCCATCGAGCAGTCGCAGGAAGGGGTCGTGGTGACCGACGTGGAGGGCGACATCCAGTATGCCAACCGCGCCATGGAGCGCATGACCGGGTACCCCCGGGAAGAACTCATCGGGCGCAACCCGCGCATTCTCAAGAGCGGACTGCAGGACGCCGCATTTTACGAGGCCCTCTGGGGAACCATCCTCGCCGGGCGCGTGTGGCGAGGACGGCTCACCAACAGGCGGAAGGACGGTGGGCTGTACATCGAGGAGGCCACCATTTCACCCCTGCGGGACGAAGAGGGCGACACCTCCGCCTTCGTGGCGACCAAGCGGGACGTGACCCAGGAGGTCGAACTGTCCAGGAAGCTCGAAGAGGCCAAAAAGCTGGAAACGGTCGGGATGATTGCGGGCGCGGTGGCGCACGAGGTGCGCAACCCGCTCTTCGCTATCACGACCATAGCCACGGCGCTCCAGAAGAACCTTTCGGACAGGCCGGAGTTCGGCGAATACGTGAAACACATACAGGGGCAGACCCGCCGCCTGAACGCCCTGATGGAAGACCTGCTCACCCTGGGGCGTCCCATCGATTCCGGGGAGTTCGTCCCTCTGGACCTCAAGACCGTTTTATCGGAAAGCAGGGACCTTGTCGCGGCGGGAGGCGGTGACGCGGGCGCGCTCGTGTTCGAAATGGAGGACGCGCCTCTGCCCGTTTTCGGCATTGCGGGCAAGCTGCACCAGGTCTTCGTGAACCTCTGGCAGAACGCGCTTTCCTTCACTCCCCCGGAGGGCATGGTTCACGTGCGTGCCGTATGCGACGACGGAGCGGCGGCCGTGACGGTCACCGACGAGGGTCCCGGCATCCCCGGCGACTTCCTCCCCAAGCTCTTCACCCCCTTCAACACCATGCGCAAGGGCGGGACGGGTCTCGGGCTCGCCATCGTCAAACAGGTCGTCATGGCGCACGGCGGCAGCGTGGAAGCGGCCAACAACGACCCCGCCCCCGGGGCGACCTTCACGGTCCGCCTCCCGCTGGCGGAATGACCTCCCCGAAGAAGACGGCTCAGGCGGACGGCGCCCCCTCGAGCTTTTCCTGGAGCAGCGCGGCGGCGCGGTCCAGGTCGGCCTCGGAGACGAGGAGACGCTTGAATCCGATCGGTCCGACGATGAAACCGAAGAGCATGGCGAAGGGCTCGCCCCAGATCTGGGAGCGGATGCCGTTCTTCGCCAGAAACGCCCGGGCCGCGTAGAGCGGTTCGTAGTAGCCGTGAGAAAGGACCGGACAACGCAGGCCCGCCGCCCGGAGCCGGCAGAACCTGCGCAGGAGCACCACCGTCAGGACCAGCAGAACGACGTCCCATAACTGGAACCAGAAAACGAAGTCGAAGGTGGCGCTCCAATCTCCAAGCAGTCTCCGGGGCCAGCCGAGAAGAATGACAAAGACGGTAAATCCGCACCACAGAATGAGGGAATGCAGCGACCTCTCCCTGAGATCGGCCGCTGATTCATCGAGGCCCAATGCTGTGCCGAGTCGGTGCCTCAAGGTTGGATTGTAAAGCAGGCGGTAAGCAGCCAGCGCGGAGGGAACGGCGACGACGGCGGCCATCGCGCAATAGGGTCCCACATGGTTGAACCTCCAGCTGTAGTACATCTGCTGAAACACCTGAACGTGAAGGCCGGGGAAGAGGTCTGTCCTTGCAAGGAGCGCGACTATCAAGCCGAATGCGCTCAGCAGGACGCCGGTGCTGAGAGTCGAAAAAATGAACGGTGAAGGTTCCCCGGACAACCGCTCTTGGATACCGTTCACGAGACGGCTTCCCGACGGAGAGGCCCGGATGCGTCTGATCAGCGCAATCGCGGCAAACAGCAATAGGGATGCGGCCGGGAGCCATACGAGGCCCACTCGAAACCACCAGCCTGCGCGATGGGCCGCTCCCGTACTTATCAAATCGTTTGCGACACCATAACGAACCCGCCGCCCCAGTTCTCGAAAGAGCGACAGCCCGGCGAATGCCCACCAGATCATCATGCACGTCACGGGGCAGGGGATGCCGTACCGCTGAATCAGGGTGAGAACGACAAGGGTGAATGCCAGCGCGGCCCCCAGGGATATTGCAAGTACCGTCTGCAACATAATGGGATGGGCATAGAAATAGGACAGGAGCATCCGCTCTCCGAGCGGAGAAACCTGCCGCTCGTACCAGGCAGTGCTGTCCCACGCCTGGAGAAAGGCCAGTAGAAATGTGCCTGCAAGAACATACCTGTTCAGCGAGGGACGATAACGAAAGTCCATTCGTCTGAAGCTGGGGACCAACATGACGAGCCAGAAGACGAACCAATGGGCGAGAATATACGGGCCAAGGCCAAGAGTTCCGATTGAAAAGCGGCTTCTGCCCCATCCGAACTGGTCCATGAGAGTGGTAAAAGCATGCCATTTGACAATGGGAATGGGGATGGCGGACATGGCGAGGCTCCAGAGGAGGAGCAGTCCTATGGTGATGGACACTTCTCGCCAGAACGTACTGGCAGGTCGCTTTCGCAGCACTTCGTCGGGCCCGGGGGGAGAGGCCGGCTTGTGCTTGAGTGATCTCAGAAACCTGCCCAGCCGCTCTGCCGGCGTCGGTTCAAACCCCTCGTCTTCGTCCAAATC
>JBJKRE010000335.1:0-23337 GCA_046704825.1 Acidobacteriota bacterium | reverse complement strand
CGTTTGCGGCACTTGGGACACTGCGGCGGGCCCTTCTCTCGCTCCTTCACCGTCATCTTCCGCTCGAACGTCTTCCCGCAGTGCTTGCACTTGAACACGTACACAGGCATGGCACCCTCCCCGAGCCCGCGTCGCTGCCTCTTTCCGGCACGCTTCTGCCTGAGGGAAATATAGGGAGTAGAAGGAGGTGGAGCAAAGTTTCGCCTCCCTTCAGCGGCCCCTGCGGGGCCTGCTTCCTCCTGCCCTTGCGTGGGAAGGCCGCTGTGCGGGGGAACCTTCCGTTCCCCCTCGCTCGCTGGCTCGCTCTTCGGAAGGGACCTCGGCCGGTCCCTTCCGACGGGCGCACTGCACCCTGCTTTCCCTGGCCCTCACGCGGGAAGGCCTCTGGCCGGGGGACCTTCCCGTCCCCCGGCCCCTTCGCCTCGGCGCTGCGCGCCGGCACCCCTTCGCAGGCGGCGGCCTGGGGAGGGCTCTCCTTGCGGGAGAGCCCCCGGAATGATTGCTTTTACGGACGCTCGAGCAGATAGGCGAAGCCCATGCCCCCGCGTCGCGCTGGACGCGCTCCCTGACGGGGGCGTCGGCCCGCCCCCTTCAGCGGCCCCTTGCGGGGCCTGCTTCCTCCTGCCCTTGCGTGGGAAGGCCGCTGTGCGGGGGAACCTCTTCGTTCCCCCGCACCCCTTCGCAGGCGGCGGCCTTGGGGGCTCTCCTTGCGGGAGAACCCTCCGAAATGACTGCTCTTACGGACGCTCGAGCAGATAGGCGAAGCCCATGCCCCCGCCGATGCACATGGTGACGACGCCGCGCTTGGCGCTGCGGCGCTTGAGCTCGCCGAGGATCTTGCACGTCAGGATGGCGCCGGTGGCGCCCAGCGGGTGGCCGGTGGCGATGGCGCCACCGTTGACGTTCACCTTTGCCGGGTCGAGCCCCATGGCACCGAGGGCCCTGAGGCAGTAGACCGACTGACTCGCGAAGGCTTCGTTGAGTTCGAACAGGTCGATGTCGTCCATGGACAGCTTGGTTTTCTTCAGCAGCCGGGGAACGGCCTTGGCGGGCCCGATCCCCATGATCTCAGGCGGCACGCCGACCACGGCCCACTCGCGGACGTAGGCGATGGGCTCGAGCCCCATCTCCTGCGCCTTGTCTTCGGACATGACCACGACGGCGCCAGCGCCGTCGTTGATCTGGGAGGAGTTCCCTGCCGTGACCGTGCCGATGGGATCGAAGGCGGGTTTGAGCTTGGCCAGCGCTTCCACGCTGGTGTCGGCCCTCGGGCCTTCGTCGGTGTCGAAGGTGAACTCCTTCCAGGCGCCGTTGTCCATGGTCCTGACCTTGAGCGGAACGATCTCGTCCTTGAACTTCCCGGCCGAAACGGCGGCAGAGGCCTTCTTGTGGGATCCGACGGCGAACTCGTCCTGCTCGGCGCGGGACACCTCGAACTTGCGGGCGACCATTTCGGCCGTGGTGCCCATGGCCGAATAGATGTCGGGGTTGAACGCGATGGCCGAGGGATCGGCGATCATCTTGTTGCCGCCCATGGGCACCATGCTCATGGACTCGACGCCTCCGGCGATGATGACATCCTGGCTGCCGGCCTTGATCATGTCGGCGGCCATGGCGATGGACATGCTGCCGGAAGAACAGAAGCGGTTGATGGTCATGGCCGGTACGCTGTCCGGGAAATCCGCCATGAGCGACACGACGCGTGCGATGTTCATGCCCTGCTCACCCTCGGGCATGGCGCATCCGAGGATCACGTCGTCCACCATCTCCGGGTCCAGCCCTTTCGTGCGTTCCACGAGCGCCTTCAGGACCGGCGCGGCGAACGCCTCGGGCCGCGTGTCCTTGAGGCTCCCCTTCTTGGCCTTGCCGACGGCCGTTCTGGCCAGGGAAACGATTACGGCATTTCTCATGGTTCTTCTCCTAACGGTATGACGGGCAAGGGGCCCATCCTTCCATTCCTTATCGTATGCGCTCCACTGATCCGACGTTTCGACCGCCCTAGTTGCGGAGGGGCTTTCCCTTTTCGAGCATGTACTGGATCCGGGCCTGGGTTTTCTCTTCCCCGCAGAGGCTCACGAAGGCCTCGCGTTCCAGGTCCAGAATCGTCTGCTCGGACACCGGGTTGTTGATGGTCGTGTCGCCACCGCAGAGTATGGTGCCGACGTGCGTTGCGATCTTCACGTCGTGCGGCGTGATCCAGTGGGTGTTCTTCATGTTGTGGAGGAACATCTTTACCGTGGCGATGCCGTCCTTGCCCGGAAGGTTGAAGGTCCTCGGGAGCGGAGGCTGGTACCCTTCCTCGGCCATGGCGATGGCCATCCGCTTGGCCGTGTAGAGCTGCTGCTCGCGGCTGATCTCCACCTTGTCGAAAGGCCTGAGGTACTTGAGTTCGCGGGCGTTCTCAGCCGAGGTGCCCACCTTGGCCATGGCCACGGTCTCGAAGGCCTTCTGGATGAAGGGCATGTTGGACAGGATGGGCTGGTCGATGCCGGCCAGCACGCGATCCAGCATGAAGAAGTGGCCGCCGCCGGCGGGCACGAGCCCCACCCCAACTTCGATGAGGCCCATGTAGGTTTCGGCGTGGGCGCAGACGCGGTCGCCGCCCATGGTGATTTCGGCGCCCCCGCCGAAGGTGAAGCCGAAGGGCGCGGTCACCACGGGAATCCGGGCCCGGCGCATGCCGAGGGTCATGCCCTGGAACTTGCCGACCATCTCTCCGATCGCGTCCCACATCTTCGCCTTCGCCGCCTCGAGGATCATGGCGATGTTGGCACCCGCGCAGAACTGCGCCGCCTGATGGTGAACGACGAGCCCGCGGAAGTCGCGCTCCGCGATCTCGATCCCCTTGTGCATGATCTCCATGATGTCCTGATCGATGGGGTTCATGCCGGGCTGCGTCGAGGAGTGGAACTCGATGCACGCGATGCCGTCGCCGAGGTCGACAAGGGAGGCGCCGGGGTTCTCCAGAACGGCCGGCTTCTGCCGCTTGATGTCCTTCAGGATGAGGAATGTGTCGGGCTTGGGGACGGTCTTGTAGGCTTTCGTTTCGATGTCGTAGAATTCGCGCCCGCCGTCGCCGTCACGGTAGAAGGTCGGGCAGCCCGCCTTGACCATCTCTTTGACCCACGGCGCCACATCGGTACCGTCCTTTTCCATCTTCTCTATGGTGGCTTCTACCCCGAGGGCGTCCCACGTTTCGAAGGGCCCCAGCTCCCAGTTGAAGCCCCACTTCATGCCCGTGTCGACGTCCACGATGCTGTCCGCGATCTCGCCCATGCGGTTGGCCGAGTAGGCCAGGACGTCCTTCATGACCCGCCATGCGAAGGCGCCGGCCCGGTCGTCCGCCAGGACCACCGACTTGATGCGTTCGCCGGGATCGTGGAACTTCTTGGCCTGCTTGAGCGACGGGATGTCCGGTTTGATCTGGGATACGTACTCGCCCGTCTTGTAGTCGAGGACGAGGATTTCCTTCTTGCCCATGTCCTTCTTGACGGCCTTGAAGAAACCCGCGCCGCTCTTGCGCCCGAGTGCGCCCTTGCCGACGAGGCCCGAGAGCACCTCGGGAATTTCGAAGGCCCACTTTGCTTCGTCATCCGGGCAGCCTTCCTTCAGGGTGTTGACGACGTGGATGAAGGTATCAAGCCCCACGAGATCCGCCGTGCCGAAGGAGGCGCTCTTGGGCCGCCCCATCGCGGACCCGGTGATGGCGTCCACCTCGTCGACCCGGTAGTCCATGTCCAGCATGGCGTGCAGCGTGGCCATCATGCCGAAGACGCCGATGCGGTTCGCCACGAAGTTCGGGGTATCCTTGCCGTAGACGATGCCCTTGCCGAGCCGGAACGTCCCGAAGTCGACGACGTCCTTGACCGCCTGCGGATCGGTGTCCTTTCCGGGCACGATCTCCAGCAGGTGCATATAGCGGACGGGATTGAAGAAGTGCGTGACCAGGAAGTTCTTTTTGAAGGCGTCCGACCGGCCCTTGACCATGCCCTCGATGGACAGGCCCGAGGTGTTCGAGGAAACGATGGCGCCGGGTTTGACCGCCTTTTCGACTTTCTCGAAGAGCTTCTGCTTGATGTCCAGGCGCTCGACCACGACCTCGATGACCCAGTCGCACTCGCCCAGTCTCGAAAGATCGTCCTCGAAATTGCCCACCTCGATCAGCTGCATGAACTTTTTCGAGTACATCAGGGCGGGCTTGCTCTTCTTGATCGCTTCCAGCCCTTTCAGTGCGAACTTGTTACGAAAGCGTTTGTCGTCCTTGGTGAGGCCGGCCTTTTCGTCTTCGGGCGTGAGTTCCGGGGGGACGATGTCCAGCATGAGGGAGGGTATGCCCGCGTTCGCCAGATGCGCGGCGATCCCGGACCCCATGATCCCCGCTCCGAGGACCGCGACTTTTTCGATCCTGCTTCGCATTTCATTTTCCTCCTGTTAGGGCTTGACCAGCGGTGCCTCCCCCCGTCGGGAGAAGGCGTAATCGGCAGCTCAGCATCGAAGAACTTAGTAGGTACCCATTCACATATACAGTGTCCCACGATGAAAATGGGATTGCAAGTCCATATTATCATTACCAATGAGTGGGCGAGCATGAGTAGAAACAGGAAATGGTGATTAATCACTTACTCCCCGATCAGCCGAAACGCCTCCGCGCTCGCCACCGGCGGGCAGTTCCCGCTCCGCGCTCTCCTCAGACTTGCATGCACTGTAAAAGGTAAGGAACGCCCGCCGAAAAGCAAGCCGGGGGAGGGAAGTCTCCCCGGCCGCGGATCGGGGCGACACGTGCCGCCGTTTTCCTACAGATGGAACCTGTAGCTGACCCCGATCGTGGCCGACCAGTCCCCGTACAAGCGCCCGGAAGACTTGGCGGCCGCCACGTCGAAGGTCCAGTGCTTAGCGGGTCTGTAAAGCACGCCCATGCGGACGGCGTGGTTGTCGCCGTAGAGGGTCTGGCGCCCGCGCGATATGAACCCCTGGCCCTCGCCGACGAGGGTCCAGCGCTCGGTCATGTCGTAGGAAAAGGCGAGCCCGTACTGGTAGATGTCGTCCTGGGACTGCCGGATGTGGGGGTTGTCCAGGATGCCCAGCCCCAGGTTTCCCCACAGTTTGAACCGGCCCCAGGACTTCCCGGCCAGCAACTGGGAGTAGAAATCCGTCTGGTTGGTACCGAAGTCCTTGTAGGAGGGGGTGTTGGGCATCTTTACGCCAAGCCTGAACCCGAACGCGGTCCCGGGGTTGTCACCCTGCCACAGGATGAACTTTCCCCAGACCGTGAAATCACCGACCCCGGCGTCAGACCTTCCGGAGTCCGATGTGTAGCGCTTGTAGGGCATGCCGTCCACGTCGAGCTCGACCTTGTTGCTGATGCCCCAGCGGAACCCGATGTGCCCGTCCTGCCACAGGTCGCCCTTCTCCCCCGTCCGGATCGACTGGAAGCCGTGGTAGTAGTCCTCTCCAAGCTGCAGCTGAAAACTGTCGAGGGGTAACACGGCCACGCTCTCCGTTACGAGGGGCCGGACGTCCTGGGCCCGAAAACCGAGCGAGGGCGCGGCGAAAAAGAGCATTACCATGGCCGGAACCAGTATACGCACACCAGGCAATCTTCGTCTCATACGGTATCCTCCACCCTTGAAGAGAATGGACTGCATCTTAACCATGACCTTGTTTGGTTCTGTCGGGCCGGGGCGGGCTCACTCCAATTCAGATGCGGCAAGCCCCCCCGCGGTAACCGCACCTTTCCCAATTGCGGGACCAAGTCCGCGTTCCGGCGATAGGCCTGTGGCAGTCGAGTCTGTCGCTGTCTAATCAAATCATAAATCTACAAGACAACGCGGCGCATTGCAATCGAGTGTCTCCACGCGCAGACGGGCGGACGGAAATCCTCCCCGTGAGCCCCTTCGGGCGCGTCGCCCCCGTCTCCTTGTGGATGGGGGCAAAGGGTGGTCCAATAGCATTTGGTCGCGGGGCGAACCGCCCGCCGGTTTCAAGGAGCGCGCATGGGATCCTTCCTCCATACCTGGCAGCACCTTCCGAGCCACATCAGCCCCATCATCTTCTCCGTCGGCAGCTTCGCCCTCCACTGGTACAGCCTGATGTACATCCTGGCCCTGGCCACCGCCTACCTGCTCACGGCGTGGCGGATTCGAAGGGGAGAACTGAGCGTGCCGCCGGACACGGCGGCCCTGGCTGACGTCATCCTCACCAGCGTGATCGGGGTCATCGTCGGCGGCCGCCTGGGTTACGTACTCGTCTACGACCTGCCCTACTACGTGCGGCACCCCCTTGAGATCTTCCTCCCGTTCAGCTTCAAGGGCGGCGTACATTTCACGGGATTCTCGGGTATGTCGTTTCACGGCGGCCTGCTCGGCGTCCTCATCGTGCTGTGGATCCTCAGCCACCGCAGGGGGTGGAAGATCATGGACCTCATGGACGCACTGGCCCCTGCCGTCCCGCTCGGCTACACCTTCGGCCGCCTGGGGAATTTCATCAACGGCGAACTGTACGGCCGGGTCACACACTGGTCCCTCGGCATGTACTTCCCTCTGGCCCCCACCCACGAGCTCCGCTTCCCCTCGCAGCTTTTCGAGGCCCTGTTCGAGGGGATCGTCCTGTTCGTCATCCTGTGGTCCATCCGGAACTGGCGTCCCTTCAGAGGTTTCCTGTCGGGCGCCTATCTGATGGGATACGGCGTGGCCCGATTCCTCGTGGAGTTCACCCGGCAGCCGGATCCCCAGCTCGGCTACGTACTCGGCCCCTTCACCATGGGGCAGGTTCTCTGTGCGGGCATGATCCTGGCGGCGGTCGTCCTCTGGATCGTGCAGTGGAAGCGGCAGGCCGTGCCCGCGCTACCGCCGGCGCGCTGAGTCCCCGACCCGGAGGCTCCTCCTCGATCGATCGAAGACGGTTCCGGGGGCGCCCGTCCGTACCGCGCGGAGAGCCCCGCACGGCCTCGTGATACAATGAGGCCCGTTAACCGCACGCTGCCGAATGACACAGGAGAATCCCGGATGGAGTTCCAATCGTACGCGTTCCGGCGGAACCATTTCACACTCGACCGGGAGCTGCGGGCCGCCCTCCACCACTTCTGGCCCGGGGCCGCGGACCACCAATCCGAACTCGAGGACTGGGGCCGGCTTCTGGGCGGCGAGGCCTCGGCGGTGGGATACCACGTGGACCGGGAGGCGCCCCCCGTCCTCGTGATGCACGACCTGGACGGGAACAGGGTGGACCGGGCGCGGCTATCGCCGGCGCAGACCTCCCTCATGAAGAAACTGGCACCCATCATGCGCCCCGCATACGAGGGAGGAAGCTGGCACCACCACTTTGCACTCGGCTATCTCCTCGCCGACCCGGGCCTCTACTGCATCCTCACAATTACTCAGCAGGTGGCCTACGCCATCCACAAGTACGCACCGGAGTTCGGCGTGTGGAAGGACCGCCTGCTGGCGGGCGACGCCTGGGGCGCCACCTGGATGACCGAGATCCAGGGCGGCAGCGACCTGGGGGCGAACCGGACCGAGGCCAGACCGGACGGCGACCGCTGGCGCCTGTCCGCCGGCGACAAGTACTTCGCGAGCGGGGCGGGCCTGACCGACATGGCCATCGCCACCGCGCGCCCCGAGGGGGCCCCGCCCGGGCCCAAGGGGCTGGCCCTCTTCCTCGTTCCGCGGCTGAGGGAAAACGGCGAACTGAACTTCCACGTACGCCGCCTCAAGGACAAGAGCGCCACCCGCGCCGTACCTTCCGGCGAGGTGGAGATACAGGATGCCGAGGCCTTCCTGGTGGGCCGTGCAGACGAGGGCATCTACTACACCCTGGAGATCCTCACCGTATCCCGCCTGGCGAACGCCGTGGCGGCCATGGGCATCGCGGCGAAGGCGCGGCTGGAAGCCACCTTCAGGGTCCGGCGCAGGGCCGCCTTCGGAAAGGCCCTCATCGAGCACCCACTGATCCGGCGGGACATGGTGGACCTGTGCGTCCGCCAGGCCGCGGGGCTCGCCCTCTCCTTCCACGCCGTGGACGCATTCGACAGGTGCTGGAACGAACGCCCCCCCTACGGGAAGGACTATCACTACGCGCGCTTTCTGTCCCACCTGGCCAAGAACCGTACCGCAGACCACGCCGCCGAGAGCACCCGGCTGGCCATGGAACTGTTCGGCGGCCTTGGCTTCCTGGAGGAATACGCGGTCGCCCGCTGGCACCGCGAAGCGCTGATCACACCCATCTGGGAGGGACCGAGCAACGTGCAGGCCCTGGACATGCTGGAGGCCATGGAGAAGAAGAAGGCCCACGAGAGCTTCCTCGACCGGTTCGTCCCCCTGCTCGAAGAGGCCGGGACGCCGGAAGCCGTGCGCGCCGCGGAGGCGGCCCAGGGGGTGATCGCGGCCATGGCGTCACGCCCGCCCGAGGAAGCCCAGTGGTACGCAAAGCACGCCCTCGAGCGGCTGGCCGACGCGGCGCAGGTGGGCCTCCTGTACCGGATGGCCCGCACGGAAGGCGAGCGCTACGCCCGCCTGGCCTCCCTCTACGCGCGCCGCTTCCTCATGGGAGAGGAGTACCCGGCCTGGGCGATGAACGACCCGGACGTGATCCTGCCGCCGGACCCGGATCTATAAGGAGGTTCAGTTCCCATGCGCGATCTCGTGATCCACCAGCTGCTGGCCCGCACCGTCAACGAACATCCGTCTTCCGAGGTCGTGAGCCCGCCCCTGCGGTTCACCTACGGCGAGTTCTACGAACGCACGGTCCGGCTGGCCAACGGCCTGAAGAAACTGGGGATCGGCAGGGGAACCGTGGTGGGCGTCATGGACGTCAACAGCCACCGGTACCTGTCGCTCCACTACGCCCTGTCCATGCTCGGAGCGGTCATCCACACCATCAACTTCCGCCTCCCTCCCGAAGACCTTATCTTCACGGTCCGCGACGCGGGCGACGCCTGGCTTTTCGTGTGGGAAGGCTTCGGCGGGGCGATGGCGAAGGCCCGGCCGCTCTTTGCGAACTGGGTCTGGCTCACGGACGGGGACACCGCTCCGGAGCCGGGGGGAACGACGCTCGAGGACCTCGTCTCGGACGGCGGGACCGACCTGCCCGGCGAGGCGTCGTCTGTCTGCGAGGACGACTGGTTCTCGATCTTCTACACGACAGGGACCACGGGGCGGCCCAAGGGCATCCGCTACCGGCACCGCGACCTGCTGCTGGCCTCCCTGCAGATCCTCCACCACCTGGGACTGCACGAGGGCGGGGCCCGGGTCTCGAACCGCGACGTCTTCATGCCGCTCATACCCTTCTTTCACATCCACGCCTGGGGGACGGCCTTCTTCGTGCCCTACCTTGGCGCCAAGCTGGTGCTCCCCGGCAAGGCGGACCCGGCCGGACAGCTCCAACTCATCCGAAACGAACGCGTGACGTGCCTCAACATGGTCCCCACCCAGTTGCACATGATCATGGAGGCGGCCGCGGCCGGAGGGATACGGTCCCTTCCGGTGAAGGTCCTCACGGGCGGAAGCACCTTGCCCGCCGGCCTGGCGGCCGGGGCCCGCGCCCTGGGTGTTCGCTACAGCCTCATCTACGGGGGGTCGGACCAGCTGGCCACGAGCATTTCCGTCGTGCCCGACGACCTCGACCCGGACAGCGACGAGGCCGCGGAGATCCTCCGGACGGGTACACGCCCCGTACCCATGGTGGATTTGGAGGTGCGCGACGAGGCCGGCCGGCCGGTCCCGCGCGACGGCAAGACGATCGGCGAGGTCCGCGTGCGCAGCCCCTGGCTTCCGCCGGACGGGTACTTCAACGACCCCTCCGCCTCACGCACGGCCTTCCGGGACGGCTGGTTCCGGACCGGCGACCTCGCCGTCCGCCTGCCCAACGACCTCATCTACGTCGTGGACCGGGAGAAGGACGCCATCAAGAGCGGCGGCGAGTGGATCCCGAGTTCGGCGCTCGAGACGGCCATCTCGCGTCACCCCAGGGTGGCGGCGGTGGCCGTACTCGCCCAGCCGGACGAACGGTGGGGCGAACGGCCGGTGGCCGTCGTCCAGCCATCGGAGCCACTGGAGGCGGAGGAGGTCTTCGCCTTCCTGGAAGCGGCCGTCAACGACGGTACGCTAGCCCGATTCTGGGTGCCCGACCGCGTCGAGATCGTAGAGCAGATCCCCCTCACCAGCGCCGGCAAGCTGCACAAGGCCGCCCTGAGAAAGCGGATGGGGCTGGGTGATTAGGGATTAGTGAATAGTGATCGAGTGATCAAGTGATCCGGTGATCGAGTCTTGTGGTGAGTAGGAGATTCCGGGAGTAGGTGACTAGGAAGCATGGCGACCTTCGCGGGCCTGCCGGCTACCGGACGGCGAACCGCAAACAGTATTCCTCTCTTCCTCCCGTCCTCCCTGTTCATTGGTTGCTTCGAAGGCTCGCCCCCCGCCGTCTTTCAAATCCGAAATCCCAATTCCCAAATCCGAAATGACTTCCTATCTCCCCCAATCGCGCGGGTAGCGGAAATCGATGCCGATGGTGCGCTGGGAGAGCTTGGCGATGATGGGAAGGCGCCGCTTGAACTGGCTGCCTTCCACGCGCCGGAGGACCTCGGCCACGCGCGCCTCGGGATACCCGACGGCGGCGGCCTCTTCGACCGTGTAGCGCTCGTCCACCAGCAGGTAGAGGATGGCGTCCGCCTCCGTGTACCGGATGCCCATCTCCGCCTCGTCCGTCTGGTCGGGCCACAGGTCGGCCGACGGGGGCTTCTCGATCACCGATTCGGGCAGGCCCATGTGTCCGGCCAGCTGCCAGACCTGGGTCTTGTACAGGTCGCCGATCGGATTGAGCGAGGAGGCCATGTCGCCGTACCAGGTCCCGTAGCCGAGCAGCAGTTCCGTCTTGTTGCTCGTGCCCAGCACCAGGGCGCCCTCCCGCGCAGAGAGGTCGAAGAGGCAGGCCATCCGCGTCCGGGCCATGAAGTTGCCCCTGCGAAGGGCCGACGCCGACGCGTCAGCCTGGAAATAGGCATCCACCATGGGTGTGATGTCCACCCGCTCTGAGCGAACCCCAAGGTCTGCGACGACGCGATCCGCATCCTCCTCGGACGCAGGCGAACTCGTCCTGTAGGGCATCTTTACGGCGAGAACCCTGTCCGGGCCCACCGCGTGAACGGCCAGCGCGCAGGAAAGGGCCGAGTCGACACCGCCCGAAAGCCCGACCACGAAGCCCTTCAGCCCAGTCTTGGCCAGCTCTTCGGTGAGGAACCGGTCGATCATGGCCAGCGCCACGTTCGGATTGACCTCGGGCGGATACGTTCTCTTCATCGAAACTGCCCCTTTCCCGCAGGCGGTCAACACGGAGACTTCGCTTCGCCCCCTACCCGTCGTCTCGTCCGGTGTACCGGTCCGCCACCAGCGCCCGCAGCTGCCTGAGAACCATCTCCGGCTTCTCGTCCCTCAAAAGGGGCGTGGACGTTCTGGCCCGCCGGAGCGCCGCCAGGGGCAGGTCCACCCGGTAGACGGCCTCCACGTTCTCCTCGCCGTCCAGCAGGAGGTTGCCGAAGGGGTCGGAGACGTAGGACCCGCCGGCGAAGGCCAGCCCGTCCTCGTAACCCACGCGGTTCACGTAGAGCCAGTTCACCGTGAGGAACTGGCTGAGCGTCTGGCCGACGCGCTCCCACGTCTGGACGGAGGCCACCGGCCCGCCGCCCGTCCAGCCCCGGCCGGGGCTACCCGACAGGACGGCCAGCGTATGGGCGCCCTGGAGGGCCAGGAGGTACGACGACGAAAGGTGCCAGGCGTCTTCGCAGATCAGGATCCCCAGGCGGCCGAACCGCGTCTCGAAGGCCTTGAATCCGTGGCCCGCGGCGAAGTACCGGCCCTCGTCGAACATCCCGTAAGTGGGCAGGTAGACCTTGCGGTGCACGTGGTGGATCCCCCCCCCGGACAGGTAGAGGGCCGCGTTGTAGAAGAGGAACTCGGGGCTCTGCAGAACGAGTCCCACGATGATGTCCTGCCCGCGGCTCGCCTCCAGGATCGGCGCGAGCCTTCCGTCGCCGCCCATCGGCAGGGCCACCTCGGCCACGAGGTCCTGCAGGAGGTAGCCCGTCAGGGAGAGTTCCGGGAAGACGACGAGGTCGGCGTCCCTGACCTCGGGCCGCTCCAGGCACGCCATGTGGGCCTCGACGTTCCGGTCGACCAGCCCCAGGGCGGGGGCCATTTGAACGAGGGCCAGCTTCAGCGTATCGGACATCCTTGCTCCTCCGGTATACACGACTATACCGGGCGCGAAATCCCTCGGCAAGTGCCTCCCGCCCCACGTTCGAGCCTGAAGATACGGCGCCGGGCGTATGCAACGGACCTGAGAACGCGAGGCCGCCCCGGTCCGGCGGCGAGCCGGGCGCTTACCGCACGCTGTAACGCCCGCCCGGCGGGCCCGAACAGAAAGAGACTAAGGATAGTTGACAACGTATTAATCAGGTTTTATAATTAGCACTCTAAGGATTTGGTTGCTAACAGGCTTATTGAAACCATAGGAGGTACACTCATGAAGGTGAAGCCACTGAACGATCGGGTTCTGATCAAGCGCCTCGAGGCGAAGGAACAGGTCCGCGGGGGGATCATCATCCCGGATTCCGCAAAGGAAAAGCCCATGGAAGGCGAAGTGATCGCCGTGGGACCCGGCCGGGTCGACGACAGCGGCAAGCGGATCGCCATGACGGTCAAGGCCGGCGACAAGGTCCTCGTGGGCAAGTACGCCGGAACCGAGCTGAAGATCGATGACGTGGAGCACATCGTCGTCCGCGAGGACGAGGTCCTCGGCATCGTCGAATAAAGAGAAGAAGAAGGAGAGTCACCAATGGCCAAGGAAATTATCTATTCCTCCCAGTCCCGTCAGGCCCTCATGGCGGGCGTGAACAAGCTGGCCGACGCCGTGAAGGCCACCCTCGGCCCCAAGGGCCGCAACGTGATCATCGAGAAGAAGTTCGGCTCGCCGGTCGTGACCAAGGACGGCGTGACGGTCGCCAAGGAAATCGAACTCCAGGACAAGCAGGAGAACATCGGCGCCCAGATGGTGAAGGACGTCGCCTCCAAAACCTCTGACGTGGCCGGTGACGGCACCACCACCGCCACCGTTCTGGCCCAGGCCATGCTCAAGGAAGGCCTCAAGGCCGTCGGAACCGGCGTCAACGTGATGGAACTCAAGAAGGGCATCGACGGCGCCGTCAAGGCCATCGTCGACGAGATCCACAGCAACGCCAAGCCGGTCGAGGGCAAGGCCGTCGAACAGGTCGGCACCGTGTCCGCCAACAACGACGAGACCATCGGCACGCTCATCGCCGAGGCCATGGAAAAGGTCGGCAAGGACGGCGTCATCACGGTCGAAGAAGCCAAGACCATGGAAACCACGCTCGAGATCGTCGAGGGCATGCAGTTCGACCGCGGCTACCTCTCCCCCTACTTCGTGACGGACGCCGAGCGCATGGAAGCCGTCCTGGAGGACTGCCTCCTGCTGATCCACGAGAAGAAGATCTCCAACATGAAGGACCTCCTGCCCCTCCTCGAGCAGGTCGCCAAGAGCGGCAAGCCCCTGCTGATCGTCTCCGAGGACGTGGAGGGCGAGGCCCTGGCAACCCTGGTGGTGAACAAGCTCCGCGGCACGCTGCACATCTGCGCCGTGAAGGCCCCCGGTTTCGGCGACCGCCGCAAGCGGATGCTCGAGGACATCGCCATCCTGACCGGCGGCAAGTGCTTCACCGAGGATCTGGGCATCAAGCTCGAGAACATCCAGATGACCGACCTGGGCCGCGCCAAGAAGGTGGTCGTGGACAAGGACAACACCACCATCGTGGAAGGCGCCGGCACGGCCTCCGACATCGAGGGCCGCGTGAAGCAGATCCGCCGCGAGATCGATGAGACCTCCTCCGACTACGACCGCGAGAAGCTGCAGGAACGCCTGGCCAAGCTGGTCGGCGGCGTGGCCGTGATCAAGGTCGGTGCGGCCACCGAGGCCGAGTTGAAGGAGAAAAAGGCCCGCGTCGAGGACGCCGTCCACGCCACCAAGGCGGCCGTGGAAGAGGGCGTAGTGCCCGGCGGCGGGGTGGCCTACATCCGCGCCCTGACAGTCCTCGACAAGCTCGAGGGCTCCGACGACTTCATGGCCGGCGTCAAGATCGTGCGCAGGGCCCTCGAAGAACCCTGCAGGCAGATCGCCAGCAACTGCGGCGTCGAAGGGTCCGTGGTCGTCGAGCGCGTGAAGACCGAGAAGGGCGCCGTGGGCTTCAACGCCAAGCTCGAGAAGTACGAGGACCTCATCAAGGCCGGGATCCTCGATCCCGCCAAGGTGACGCGCACCGCGCTCCAGAACGCCGCGTCCGCGGCCGGAACGCTGCTCACCACCGAGGCCATGATCTTCGAACTCCCCGAGGAGAAGAAGGACATGCCTCCCATGCCCGGCGGCATGGGCGGCGACATGTACTGATCCGAACCGGACGCCGGTGCCGGCGGCCAGCCGGCTCCGGCGGTTCTTTACCACGAGGGCGGCCCTGCGGCCGCCCTTTTTCTATCCCCCACCCTACTCGTACACCTTCTCGTCCGGCGCCTGGGCGTTCACGGCGTCGTCCTCCACGTCGCGGACCCGCGACGGGGACTTGAGGAACTCCCTGTAGAACTCGTGCTGGATGACCAGGTCCATGATCTCGTTGGTACCCGTCCAGATCATGATCAGGCGAGTGTCGCGCAGCAGGCGCTCCACGGGGAAGACGTCGGTGTAGCCGATGCCGCCCAGGACCTGCATGCTGTTGTTGACCATGGTCCACGCGGCCTCGGTCGCGAATTTCTTCGTTTCCGACACGAGGCGGCGGACGCGTCCCGCGGGCACGCCTTCGGCGGCTATGGCCCGGCACGTCTCCCGGCACAGGGCCCTTGCCGCGTCGAGAATCACCAGGGAATCGGCCACCTTGAAGCTCACGGCCTCGAACCGGCGGATCACCTCGCCGAAGGCCTTCCTGCGGGCCGAGTATCGGGCTGCCACGTCCAGGGCGGCCCGCCCCATACCGAGGGCCCCGCAGGCCGAGGTCATGCGCTCGGGGATCATCATCTGGTTGAAGACCGCGGCGCCCATCCCCACGCCGGCCTCCCCGCCCAGCACGCTGGCCGCCGGCACGCGCACGTTTCTGAACACCAGGCGGCCCGTGCCCCCGCCGCGCGTGCCCATGAGCCCGTACACGTGCTCGACCGTCACGCCTTCGCCGCGGTCCACCAGGAAGGCCGTCATGGCCTTCTTCGGATCGTCGTCCGATCCGGTTTTGGCATAGACCAGAAAGAAGTCCGCGCCTTCCGAACCCACGACGAACCGCTTCTGGCCGTTCAGCACGAAGTGGTCCCCCTCGCGGACGGCCCGCGTCGTGGCCCCGAAGAAGTCGGACCCGCCCCGCGGTTCGGTCAGGGCCTCGGCGGGCGCGAGTTCGCCCGCCAGCATGGGCGCAAGGTAGCGCCGCTTCTGGTCCTCGGTGCCGAAGCAGACGAGGGCCTCGCCCACGATGCTAACCAGGGAGTACAGGCAGGCGAGCGACGTGCCCAGCACGCCGATCTCCTCGAGAGCCAGCAGTTCGCTCGTCCAGGGCAGGTCGCGCCCGCCGCAGGCCGACGGGAACCTCAGGCCCAACAGGTGGCGCTTCCCCGCTTCGACGAGGTACTCCCTGGGGAACCGCACCCTGTCGGCGTCCATGTCCAGGATGAGCTGGCGCGGAACCCATTTTACGAAGTCCCTCGCCTCCTCGCGCAGGGCCCGCTCTTCTTCGGTCAACAAGGCTTCGGGATAGGTGGTCATGACGTTTCCCCCATTGAGCGCGTGTCCCCGGGTTGGGTTCCCGGCCCCGTGAACGCCGAACGGATCGGCGGTGGCCGGCCGGGATCGGATCGGCACGTTCCTGACGTGAGTCAGGATATCACTTTCGGCGGGTGGAACGGCGCGCCGGGTGGCGCCCGACTCCGGAAGAATTAAAATTGTATTGGGGCGTTTCTCTGTGTGGGAAGCCCTCGGACGGGCCACGCCTGGACTCGCCAGCACTAACCGCCTGAAGGGCTCGCCCCTGAAGGAGGTGAACCATGGATATCACCTTGACCGAAGAAGAGATGGATCTCCTGAAGAGGATCCTTGACACCGAGCTCGGTGAACTCCGCGAAGAGGTGCATCACACGCGCGACTCGGAGTTCAAGGACCACCTGAAACACAAGGAGAACGTCCTCCGTGGCATCCTGTCGAAGATGGCGGTAAAAGTTTGACCCGTCGCTCTTTTTCGCCAAGCCACACCGCCGCACCGACGCGAAGTGCCCGGGAGTCATGGCCGGACGTTCTTTAACCCCCCGGCCGGGGCTTCGATTCGGCCGGGCGGGCCGCACCCGGCTCCCGGAGGGGTTTTCTGCGGCTTTTCTTCATACCTGCTATGTCGTACACTGGCGATGTGCCCGCACTTGAGACGGGACGCCCTGGCACATGACCTTCTCTGGGGGAGATTGTCGTATGAAAAAACGCATCGTCGTATCGTGTCTGGCAGGCCTGGTGGCCGGATTCCTGCTTCTGACCGTGAGCTGCAAGAAGGCGGCGCCCGCCCCGGGCGAATCGGCCGGCGCACCGGCGGCCGCAAGCAAGACGGAGTCGGCCCCGAAGGCGCCGCAGAACACCCCCGCCGAAGCCGCCGAACCTTCGCAGACGACCGAATCCGCCAAGCCCGCCGCGCAGGACAAGGCGGACGAGGATTCGCCAAAACCGGGAACCGAGCCCGTGGCATTCCTCAAGACGCGGCTGGGGACGATCGAGATCACCTTCTTCTCCGACAAGGCGCCCGACACGGTCAAAAACTTCATCCACCTGTGCAAGACCGGATTCTACAACGGCACCAAATTCCACCGCGTCATCCCGGGCTTCATGATCCAGGGCGGCGACCCCAACACCCGCAGCGGCCCCCCTTCTACGTGGGGTCAGGGCGGGCAGACGGACAAGTTCGGCAACGAGATCACCATCAAGGCCGAATTCAACGACATCCACCACGCACGGGGCATCGTCTCCATGGCCCGCGCCATGGACCCGAACTCCGCCTCGTCTCAGTTCTTCATCTGCGTCGCCGACGCGGGGTACCTCGACCACAAGTACACGGCCTTCGGCAAGGTGATCAAGGGCATGGACGTGGCCGACAAGATCGTGAACGCGCCCAGGAATCCGGTGAACAACAGGCCCGACAACCCCGTCGCCATCGACAAGGCCTGGGTGGAGTACCTGCCGGTGAAGGGAATTGAACCGAGCAAGACACAGAAGTAGCGGTCATCAGCGGCGGCGTCCGCAATCCGGCGGCACGCTGCCTGGTTACGCATCGGGTGCGTTAAGTCCGGGGGCGGACCGTCTCCAGGCGGTCGTCCGGACCAAGGCTAAACCAGACTGGAGCGCAAAGGTGATCAAGCGCGGACGGAGGGAGGCCTGCCATGAAACTTCGTAAGACGGTGTCCATCATTACCGGTGTTCTGACCCTCGCCATGCTCGCGGCGGGAGTCAGTTGTTCCAAGCGGAACATCAAGCTGGGGCTGGCCGCTCCCCTGTCCGGCGAGCAGAAGCGGGCGGGCGAGGACGTGCTCCATGGAGCCCAGCTCGCGGTGGACGACTGGAACGCAAAGGGCGGCGTTCTGGGCAAACCCATCGTGCTGGTTCCCGCGGACGACAAGGGCGATCCCGACCAGGCGCTCCTGGTCGCCAGGCAGTTCATCAACAAGGTCGACGCCGTGATCGGCCACTACAACTCGAACTGCACGCTCGCCGCCGAGCCCCTTTACGACAAGGCCAAGATGCTCATGATCACGCCCAGCTCCACGAACCCCGACGTCACCGACCGCGGATATCTGACGGTCTTCCGGGTCTGCGGACGCGACGACCAGCAGGGCAAGAGCGCGGCGAAGTACGTCGCGGACAACTTCCCCGACGCAAAGGTGGCCGTCATCAACGACAAGTCCTCGTACGGACAGGACCTTGCCAACGAATTCCTCCAGAACTACGAGTTCCTGACCAAGCACCAGTCGGTCTACTACGGCACCATCGAGAGGACGGGCGTGGACATACCCAGCACCGTCGACAAGCTCAAGAAGGTGGATCCGAATATCGTGTACTTCGGCGGACTCTGGCCCCAGGGGGCGTCCCTCGTCAAGCAGATGCGGCAAGCCGGCATCACCGCGACCTTCGTGAGCGGTGACGGGTGCTACGACCCCGAGTTCATCAAGCAGGCGGGCCCCGACGCCGAAGGGTGCCTCGTCACCTTCATCCCCGACCAGACGACCCTGCCCACGGCACAGAAGGTGGTCAAGGAATACCAGAAGAAGTACGGCGACCTGGGTCCCTATTCGCTCTACGCCTACACGGCGGTCACGGTCGCGCTTCAGGGCATCAAGGCCGCCGGGACCACCAACGGCGTGGATGTGGCCCACACGCTTCACAAAATCGAGGTCGAAACGCCCTTCGGCAAGATGAAATTCGACGACAAGGGCGATCCCCAGCAGTCCCCCTACGTCATGTGGAAGGTGGAAAACGGCAAGTTCGTTGAGGTCCCCATGACGCCCCCGGCCGCCGCGTCCGACAAGGCGGCGGAGACGAAACCGGCGAAGTAGGGCGCTTTACTTTGTATGGACGACGAAGAGGGCCGGAATTCCCGGCCCTCTTTCTTTTCAGCGCTCGTTGCCGGCGCGCGGCTACCGGCCGGCAACCGCCCCCTTCGAAGGCCCGTCCCCAGCCGTCCTTCAAATCCCGAATCCCAATTCCCAAATCCAAAATGTGAGTTGTTCAGCCTTCCAGGATGACGACGGCCGCCGCCATGGTGCGTTCGTGGGTCAGGCTCACCACGGCCCTCACGCCGCCCCTTGCGTGCAGGTGTTCGAGCGCCTTCCCGTGGAGGGCCAGCCCGGGGGCACCCTGCCCGGCGCCTCCGACCACCTCCACGCTGCGCCAGCCCACGCCTTTTCCCCAGCCCGTGCCCAGGGCCTTCATGGCGGCCTCCTTGGCCGCGAAGCGCACGGCGTAGGAACGCAACGCATCGGCCTTGCTCTCACAGGACGCCCGCTCGCCGGGCGTGAAGACCCGCTCCAGGAGGCGCGGGTGCCTTCGAACGGCGGCCTTGAAGCGCCCGGTGTCCACCAGGTCCAGCCCCATGCCGACGATCATGTCCTCACTCCCTCCGGCGGCTCTTCGTTTCCTGGCCCAGCCACTGACGAATGGAGGCCGTGGGAACGCCCAGCTTTTCCAGGTGGTTGATCGCCCCCCGCACGGAGGCGCCCGTATCCCGGCAGATGAGGAGGCGAGTCTTCCATGCGTCCACGGCGGCCGGCTTGTAGCCGGGGTCCACCCGCATGATCTTCTCGTAGAGGTAGCCCAGGTTGTTGGCGGCCCACCGCTGCATGGGGTCCAGCTCCAGGGAGCGCCTGTAGGCTTTTTCGGCGTCGAAATAGCGCCTGTTCGTCTCCAGGGCGATGCCGAGGTAGTTGTGCACGTTCGCGTCGTCGGGCGCGATGCGCATGGCCTGCCTGGCCTCCTCCAGCGCGGCCACGGCGTCCCGGGTTCGGCGGTAGTACTCCGAAAGGCCGAGGTGTGCCCAGTAGTCCGTGGGATCGAGGGTCATAGCCTTCTCCAGCGGCGGCCTCGCCTTCTCGAGAATCCCCTGCTCCAGGTACGTCAGGCCGAGCTGGCAACTCGCCTGGGCCATGTGGGGATCGGCCTTGAGCGCTTCCTTGTAGCAGGTCTTGGCCTGTTCCATGTCCTTGCGGTGGAAGTGGAGGTTGCCCAGGTTGAACCACGCCACGGCGAGGGACGGGTTCAGTTCGAGCGCCTTCCGGAAGCTCGGGAGCGCCTCGTCGTAGCGGCCCTCAAGGTAGTAGATGTACCCCAGGTAGTTGCAGACCTCCGCCGCTATGATCTCCTGCGGATTGAGGTCGATGATGGCCTGGAGTTCGGCGCGCGCCATCGCGTACCGGCCGTCGCCCAGGTAGTAGTCCGCGTAGGTGAAATAGAGCCCCCAGTCCCTCGGGTTGACCGACAGCGCCATGCCGAGCGCCTGCCTGGCGCGGCTGAGGTCGCCCTCTTCGAGGTGGAGGCGGCAGAGCGTGTTCCACGCCTGGACGTAATGCCGTTCGCGGGAGACCGCACGATACAGCCACCGCATGGCTTTCGGCGAATCCCCCAGCGCGTAAAGGGCCTTGGCTAGGCTGTACATGAGCCGCAGGTCCCTGGGCGCCAGCCGGTGGGCCTTCCTGAAGCTCTTCACCGCCTGTTCGTACTCCTGCCGGGCCATGTCGTAGAGCCCGCACACCTCGTAGAACAGGGCGCTTCTCTCCTCCTCGGGCACCGAGTCCAGACGGCCGAGTCCTTCCCTGTCCATCTCCAGAAAGTAGTCGACCATCGCAAGGAGCGTTTCACGGAGGGCCGGCCTGATCTTTGCCTGGGCCAGCTTCTCCTTGCTCACCTGGAGCTTCTCCGCTGAGATGGCCACGGCCTGGATGTGGATCATCCACAGGTCGTGGGACGAGGGATGGATCGCAAGGCCCCGCTCGGTAACGTCCGCCGCAAGGTAGGGCAGTGATCTCAGGCTCAGGGCATTGGCAGCGCTCAGCCAGACGCGTTCTACCGCCTCCGGGTTAAGAGCCGAGAGCTTGCGTTGCAGGTCTCTGTCGAAGAGCAGAGCCTGTTCGTGCTCGAGGGTGGACATGGGACCTACCTCCTGAAACGGCCCGACTTGCCGCCCGTCTTCTCGACGAGCCCCACCGGGCCTATGACGGCGCTCTTATCGACGCCTTTGATCATATCGTAAAGGGCGAGACAGGCAACGGTGCAGGCCGTGAGGGCCTCCATCTCGACACCGGTGACGTCCCGCGCGGATGCTTTCGCATCGACCTGTATGGACCTGGATTGGTCGTCCCACTCGAAGTCGACGGACGCGGCCTCCAGAGCGATGACGTGGCACAGCGGGATCAGCCCCGGGGTTGCCTTGGCGGCCATGATACCCGCCAGGCGGGCCACCGAGAGCAGATCTCCCTTGGGAAGATTTCCCTCCCGGGCAAGGACGTAGGCCTCTTTTCCCATGGTGATGCGTCCTCTCGCCCACGCCGTCCTGCGCGTGGGTTCCTTGTCGCCCACGTCCACCATCCGGGCCGCCCCGGTCTCGTCGAGGTGTGTCAGTTCACCGCTCACATTGTTCTCCCGATGACCGCCGCCATGCGGCCGGCGGCATCCCCGTCTCTTCGATAGGAACAGCATAGACCAATGCTGCAGGCCGTACAACGATCCTCCCGGTGAACCTCATCTTCTCGGAGCCCTGCGCGTTCGAGCATGCGCGCGTTGAGAGCGGGCAGGTCCAGGGTCCGCCGGCCGGCCGTTTGCACCCAGCCCGGAAAAGCCGCCTGGAATGCCGCCAGGCGCTCCTCCCCTACGGTGTAGCAGCACGGACCGATGGCCGGACCGATGTACGCCGTCACCCCCGAGTCATTGCCGTCGCGAAGCCGCCGGACGGCCGTTTCGACGATCCGGGCGAGGGTGCCCTTCCAGCCCGCGTGCACCGCGGCAACTCTCCGTCCGTCCCTTGTGGCGAGCAGGACGGGCACGCAATCCGCGGTAACCACCCTGACGGCCTCACCCGGGCGGTCGCACGTCACGCCGTCGGCCTCACACGGGGCACGGTCGGCCGCCACCACCCTTCCCGAGTGGACCTGCTCCACCCGGTGGACCCTGCTGCACCGGTGGCCGCGCTCTTTCAGGAAGTCGAGGAGGGACGCTTCGTCCGTTTCGCTCCCTCCCTTCAGGGTGACGTAGGCGAAGACCGGCTCCGGGAAGAGACCGCTCACGTCGATGAAGGGGCCCGATTCAAGGGCCTTGATCTCACTGGCCAACGGCGTCCTCCAGAATCAGCGCGCAGGCCGCACCGCCCGTCGAGAGCCCCGCCATGAATACCGGACCGCCGCCCTCGTTTGCGAGCGTGCGCGCCACGTGTCCGGTCGCCCCGGCCCAGGAGGCGCCGCACACCCCGAGGGCTTCCTGGAAATGCACGCGTTTCGACCGCGGGATACGTGCCCCGTGCCAGTCCCCGACAGCGCCCGAGAGAGCCCGCGTGTCCTCGGGAAGAACGACCCGTTCGAAGGCGTCCGCGGCCCGCCGTGAGGCGCCGGTTGTCTTCCGAAGAAGCGCATCCAGGGTGTCAGCCGCGTCTCCGGCGTAGAGGTGTGGCGGACACGATGAGGCGAGCGACGCCCACGCCGTGACCCTCGCCAGGGCTCCGTCGGGACGGACCGGGCAGGACTCGAGCCTCAGCGCGTAGGCGCCCTCGCCCGAAGGGAGAGCGCCCCTCCCCCGCAGCGCCCTCAGTACCTGGATCAGGAAGGGAGCCAGCTGGTCCACGCCTCCGGCGACGCAGGCGGCCATTACGCCGGCCTCCAGATAGCGGCAGGCCTCGACGATCGCCGCGAGCCCGCAGGCCTCCTTGCCGTTCAGCGTCAGCGACGGCCCTCCGAGACCGACCAGAAGGGAAGCCTGAGCCGCGGGGGCGTTGCCGACCGAAAAGGGAAAGGCCGCCGGGTTCATGGCAGAAAAGCCCTCTTCGTACAGGGTTCGCTCCAGCTCTATGACCGGCCGTGTAGGCCCCCAGGTCTGGCCGGCACACTGCCCCATACCGGCAAGGCGGTCCGGAGAGGTGCCGACCGTCGCCTGCGCGGCGGCGTTCGCCCACCACAGGGACGCGTCGTCCAGCCAGCGCACGGCGGAGCGCGCGAACCCAGACTTCAGATCCAACCCGCCCGGAACGAGACGCGGGGCCCGTCCGCCGTCGCCCCCGCCGAGCTTGGCCGGCATACCGAGACCCAGGGGCCCGACGGCGCCCGTACCGGTGATCCAGATCGCGCTCATGGCGCGCTCCCGAACACGAGGGCGGCGTTGTTCCCGCCGAAGGCCAGGTTGACGGACAGGACCTTGGCCATGCGCAGCTTCAGCCTCGACGAAGGCAGCCTGAGTCCAACCGCCTCCGGCCCCGCCGAAAAGCCCGTGCATGGAGGGATCTCCTGGTCGCGGAGGCCGAGGACGCAGGCCACCGCCTCGATGGCGCCTGCCGCCCCCAGCGTGTGTCCCACCGCCCCCTTCAAAGAGACCACTGGGACGTGAGGAGTCCTGGGGCCCAAGAGCTCCCCGATAGCCAGCGCCTCCGCGTCGTCGTTGGCTCGGGTGCCCGTTCCGTGGGCGTTGATGTGGTCGATCTGGTCCGCGTCGATACCGGCCGAGGCCAGCGCCATCCGCATGGCGGTCAAGGCGCCGCGGCCTTCGGGGTGGGGCGCAGTGGCGTGATGCCCGTCGACGGAC
>JBJKRE010000334.1:0-8530 GCA_046704825.1 Acidobacteriota bacterium | reverse complement strand
ACCAGAAATACATCAACCCTTCGGCAGGAGAGAACCGCGTTTTGTGGTACAGCCGCAGCATGACGGTGCTGGTGGGCGTCGCCTCCGTTTCTCTCGCGCTTCTCGTTCCCACCGTGCTGGACGCGATCCTCTGGCTGACGCTTCTCTTCCCGCGGCGCGACCCCTCCGGCGAGCTCACGGGCTGACGGGACGACCGATCGCTTCAGTATCTGTACACGGCGGCGATCGTCCCGCCGCCCGGTACCTCTGACGGTTCTACCGCGTAGACCGTACCCTCGTGCAGGTAGCACTGGACGGCGGCGGCATCCAGCAGGTCTTCATCGCCCGTAAGGTGCCGCCCGTGCGTTTCCACTCGTCTGGCAGCCTCGTCGATGCGGCCCCAACAGTGCGAGCCTACTGCCACGAACAGGGATTCAACCCTGCCGTCCACGGCCGCCAGGACCACCTCTTCGAGGTTCTGTCCGGCCAGCCCCGTGCCCAGCCGCTCCCGGCAACGGGCGGCCGCCCTGTCCCTCGACGCCTGGAAAATCGGCTTCACGATTTTCCAGGCTCTTGCGTGAAGTCTTGCACCGTCCACTCCGTCAGGGTTGCCCTGGATGCCCGCCTCGAGGATGTTCGGGTACCGGCTGATGCTCCTGTAGATGGCCGTCACGTAGTCCACCGCCGCCACAACCATGGGCGCGCGCGCGTCCCCCACCCTCGCGACCACGCCGTCGTCCACGAGCCTCAGGAAGCGTCCGATCTCCTCCTTGCTGTCGTCCACCCCGATTCCGTGCCCGTGGAAAGCCGCTTCGCCCGCACCACCTCCCCTGGCGGGCCCCCCGCGCGTCCGGAACTGCAGCGACCGCGCCTTCCAGTCGTGCCCGAGCGCATCGGTCAGGCTGCGCGGCACGTCGGGAAGGGGCACCTGCCGGGCGCGGAGCCTGTCGGCTTCCCACATGCGGACGTCGTTCTGGCTCAGGGCAAGAATATAGAACACGCCGTCTCCGCTCAGCAGTGGGAGCATGGGCTTGAGGTGGAAGCGCTGGGACACCACCACCAGTTCGTTGAAATCGAGCGGAAGGTTGTGGCTCCTGAACAGGTCAGGCGACATGAAGACGGCGAGACCGTCGCTCTGGTGCCGCCAGAATGCCGGGTCCTCCAGCAGAGCCCTCGCCGGGGCGGATAGCCTGTCCACCGCCGGCTTGTCCATGCCGTCAGCCCTCAACCTGTCCTCCGTCGTTCTGAGCAGGTTCTTGAACCGGATCGAATCCTGCTGGATGTCTGGACCTGCCCTGTGGGTCGGAAGGTAGATCGAGACACAAGGTTCCCGGGACTCGGCGAAGAGGACTTCCAGTTCCATGCGATCGAGCGCGCTCATGGGGCCTCCTTTCCGGGTTGGTCTGAAGGTTCGAGAACTCTTCGATTTGCTTACAATATAGTCCCCCGAGTTCCGGAGGTCACCCTCCGGTTGCCACACCAGAGGCGAACCGCGGTGCAGGACCTGTGGCCTCGCGGTCTACACCCTGCCACTGGTCTCCTTTGCCCGGGAGACCCCGCGAGAGGTGCCGCCGCGTGCTGGTCCCGCATTCTTGCGACGAACGTTTTGCCTTTCGGGCCACGGCTTCAAAGGGGGAACCGGTGGTTCGGCGCCTGCCACGTCTGAACCAGACCGCTAAGCCGATCACGCGGAATCTGCGCGATTTGCCCCTGCCAGGCCCGTGTGGTATCATAGGCACTACGTTAATCAGAGCTTCGAACCATCGTCCGTTTCAGCGAATCAATCCATGAAGTTCTGTCATTCAACCGGGAGGCCCGAAAGGCGGCGACGGACGATGACTTCGGGGCGACCTTTGCACCCCGCATCCGTTGCCGAAGCACGCAACACTTAATCCAGGAGGTCCCCATGGCGGAAGCTGCAACCGATAACGGCAAGAGCCCGGAACTTGAGATTCTTCGTATCGATACGGCGAACGACTTTCCACGATGGCTCGACAAGGACGGGCTTGCCTCGTTCCTCCACGAGAGCCTCAAGCCTTACGAAGACACGGTTCCGGACATTCACAAGGGCCTGGATTACGCCCTGTCCGAAGAGCAGGGCGAGGGCGGCTTCGTTCTCGTCGGAAGGGTCGACGACCGCCTCTCGGCTTCCCTGGTCATGCTCCGTACCGGCATGTCCGGCTACATTCCCGAGAACATACTCCTCTTCGTCGCCGTGAGTCCGGACTCCCGCGGCCGGGGCCTCGGGCGGAAGATCATCGAGCGCGCCATCGCGGAGTGCGAGGGCAACGTCAAACTGCACGTGGAATACGACAACCCCGCAAAGAGGCTGTACGAAAGGATCGGGTTCGCATCCAAGTACGCCGAGATGAGGTACGTGCGGTGAACAGGATAACCATCAACGCCCAGGCCCTGCGCCACAATCTGGGTGTGGTGAACGGCTGGGTACGAAGCCACGGCGCCTACCTCACGGTGGTGACAAAGGCCCTCTGCGGTCACGAACAGGCCATCGACCAGCTCCAGAGCCTCGGCGTCGAATCCATGGGCGATTCCCGCCTGGCCAACCTCGAAGTGATTTCGGAGGTTGTTCCGGGTGTCGAAACGTGGTATCTCCGCCCCCCGCACCGCTCGGCCATACCCGAGATCGTCAGGCTTTCGGACGTGTCCCTCAACACCGAACTCGAGGTCATCAAGGCGGTCAACGAGGAGGCGGCACGCCAGGGACGCACGCACCACGTCATCATCATGGTGGAACTCGGGGACCTGCGGGAGGGCATACTACCGGGTGCTCTCATCAGGCTTTACAAGGAGATCTTTGATCTTCCGAACATCGAGGTCCTCGGCATCGGAGCCAACCTGGGCTGCCTCACGGGGTGCGTGCCCAACATCGACCAGCTCATGCAGCTGGTCCTCTACCGGGAACTGCTTCAGCTAAAGTTCGACCGAAAACTCCCGCTGATTTCGGCCGGGTCGAGCGCCGTCCTGCCTCTCCTGCTGGACGGCCGTCTGCCCCGAAGCGTCAACCACTTCCGCGTGGGCGAATCCATTCTGCTGGGGACAGACCTCGTGAACGGGGGCACCATGGACGGGCTTCGGGACGACGGTGCCACGCTGGAAGCCGAGGTCATCGAGATTCAGGAAAAGAGCCTCGTCCCTCTGGGGGAGACCACGGAGATGACCCCTTTCACCCCCGTGGGCGAGGAAGAAGCTTTCACGCCCGGCCAGAGGGGCTACAGAGCCCTCGTGACCGTGGGTCAGCTCGACACCGACATAGCCGGGCTGAGCCCCATCAACCCCGAATATAAGATCGCCGGTGCCAGCAGCGACATCACGGTGGTCAACCTGGGCGAGGACCCGGCCGGCCTCCGCGTCGGCGACACCATAAGTTTCAGGATGGGTTACTCGGGCTTCGTCCGGCTCATGGCGAACAAATACACAGAGAAGAAGGTCCTGACCATTCCCATTGCCGAGGGTCACACTCCGGACGAACTGGACCTGTGCCGCGTTCCTCCAGTAGCTTCCCGGTCCCTGCCCCGGGCGCCGCAGACGGAGAGGGTGGGCTGACGGGCACACCGACGGGTTCGAATTATTTCGCCGGGCACGCATTATAATGATCTGGACACATCGTAATGACTGAATATGGCCCGTAAGCAAAGAGAGGAGATCGAACCATGGCGTCGATTACGTTCAAAGGAACACCCATAAGGACCGTAGGCACCCTACCCCAAGTAGGGGTGAAGGCACCCGACTTCACGCTCACGCGTTCGGACCTGAGCGACGTGTCCCTGAAGCACTTTCAGGGAAAGAAGAAGCTGCTGAACATCGTCCCCAGCCTCGACACCGGCGTCTGCGCGGCTTCCGCCAGGCGCTTCAACGAAGAGGCCAGCAAGGTGCCCGGTGCGGTGATCATCACTGCGTCGTGCGACCTGCCTTTCGCCCAGAAGAGATTCTGCGAGGTCGAGGGCATCGAAAACGTGGAGATGCTCAGCGAACTCAGGACGCGCGCCTTCGGCGAGAGCTACGGCGTCCGGATGGTGGACGGCCCCCTGGCCGGCCTCCTGAGCCGGGCGGTCGTCGTCATCGACGAACACGACAAGGTCATCTACACGGAGCAAGTCCCTGAGATAACCCAGGAACCCGCCTACGACAAGGCGATGGAAGCCCTCGAGAAATAACCTGGCCTGGGCGTCCGACAGATCAGGGCCCGCGTCTTCGACGCGGGCCCTTCCCTTTTCGGTCGCGGTGAGGGGTCCCTCTGCGAGGGTCCGTCACCCTACTCCGGAATCAGAAGCGTATCTCCGAGCTGCAGGCGGTGGCTTCGCGATATCCGGTTCGCACGGCAGATCCGGTCTACCGTGGTTCCGTAGCGCCTTGCCAGGTCCCACAGCGTATCGCCCCGGCGAACGTGGTGTACTCGTTCGCCTCCGCGGGAGCTGGGCACTCTGCCTGGCGTCGACATGGCGACCTCCGAGCGTTCTGACGCCCCCGTCAGCACAAGTCTCTGACCGGGGTGCAGCATGTCCGACCGGAGGTTGTTCAGGGCCTTGAGCCGGTGGACGGGGACGCCTGTCCTCCGTGCGATGCCGGACAGCGTGTCCCCACGTCGGACCCTGTAGACCCGACCTTCCCGGTAGCGCCGCGGAGCGTTGGCTTCCCGGTACAGCGTGGGATCGGCCGCACCCAGCCCGAGGGGGATGATCAGCTTTTGCCTGGGGAAGATCATGTGCCCCCGGATTCGGTTCGCCAGCCGTATGGCTCCCACGCTGATCTTGTAATGCCGGGCGATCCCCCCCAGGTTATCACCGCGCCTGACGGTGTATACCGTGACGGGAACGCGTTTGCTGTCCGGCACTTTGGCCAGGGCGGTCTTGAACCCGCTGAACCTGTTGGCCGGGATGCGGAGCAGAAACCCGCCCGGGGGCGTAATGAGACGCCTGAGCGAGGGGTTCATGGCCTCCAGTTCTCTGGCGGGAATGTTCGCACATCTCGCGAGCACGCGGATGTCGGTCGATTTGTCGACGTTCACCATGGCCGTCGGCGGTACAGGCGGGTCCGCCGGCGCCTTGAATCCGTAGGCCGGAGGGTTGCTCGCCAGCAGGATCGCCGCGAGGATGGCGGGTACGTATTCACGCGTCTGCCTGCGGATGTACCTGGTCTTTCGGATACTCCAGAAATCGCCGTCGGGATGGTGCTGAAGGTACCGCTGGATCTTGCCCTCCCCACCGTTGTAGGCGGCCAGGGCCATCTGCCAGTCATGGAACATCCCGTAGAGGTCCTTAAGATACCTCGCCGATGCTCTGGCGGCCATCTCCGGATCGCGCCTCTGGTCCTCCCAGAAATCGACCTTCAGGTCGTAGCGCCTGGCCGTCCCTGCAATGAACTGCCACATGCCCACGGCCCTGGCGCGGGAGACCGCGTTGGGGTTGAACGCCGACTCCACGATGGCGAGGTAAACCAGCGACGGCGGAACCCCCTCGTCCCTGAAGATTTCCTGCATCTTGGGGATGTACGGCCCGCCCCGGTCAAGCGCCCGCTGAAACCAGTCGTGGAGCTTCGTCTGGTAGAGGTTCACGTAAGTCAGCACGGCCTTGTTGGTTGGGATGGCGAAGCCGAGCTTCGATTCGTTCAGGTTCTTCTCGACCTCCAGATAGGTCTTCTTCAGGTCGGCCGCCGAGACGAAGGTAGTGATGTGGAGCAGATCGTCCTTGGGCGACTCGTCCTCTGCGTCCGCGGGCGCCGCGTTGGCGTCAAGCTCGATCTGCAGCGCCTGATCGCACATCCGGGAGACGGCCCCCTGCAGCTTCGGGTCGTCCTGTTTGGAGGCGGGCTCCGAAAAGTACCGGTCCAGGGCCCCGGACATGTTCCGGACCACTTCAGTGGCCTGGGCGTCGGTCAGGTCGGGGTCGTCGGCCTTCGAACTCAGCCCCTCCATTTCGACGTCCAGCGGCACCGGTTTGGGCGACGCTTCCGCCTTGCGGACCTCTGCCGCCTTTTCTGCAGGAGCCGGCGTCGATTTCGGACGTACGTTCCCCGCGCATCCCGCGAGCGTGAATGCCCCGAGAATGGAGAGAAGAACACCAGTTGTCGCGGATTTCATCATAGCGGAATATTCCCGTGCTTCTTCGGCGGCGATACTTCTCGTTTGTTGGCCAGGTTGTTCAAGGCTGAAATGACCTTCATGCGCGTCTCGGAGGGCATGATTACCGCGTCGATGAACCCTTTCCTCGCCGCAACGTAAGGGTTCGCGAACGCCTTCCTGAACGCCTCGACCTTCTCGTTCCTGAACGCTTCGGGATCGCCGGCCTGCATGAGCTCTCTGCGGTGCAGCACGTTGACCGCGCCCTCCGGGCCCATAACGGCGATTTCAGCAGTGGGGAACGCGAAGTTGTAGTCCGTGCGGATGTGCTTGCTCGCCATGACGCAATAGGCGCCGCCGTATGCCTTGCGGGTGATGACGGTCACCTTGGGGACGGTGGCCTCGGCGAAAGCGTACAGCAGCTTGGCTCCGTGCACTATGATGCCCCCGTGCTCCTGATCCTTGCCGGGCAGGAATCCCGGTACGTCCTCGAAGGTCACGAGCGGTATGTTGAAGCAGTCGCAGAAGCGCACGAAGCGCGCACCCTTGAGGGACGCCTGGATGTCCAGGACACCCGCTAGATAGGCCGGCTGATTGGCGACGATGCCCACGGACCGTCCGCCGAACCGGGCGAACCCGACTACCATGTTCTGCGCGAAATCCCTGTGGACTTCCAGGAAGACGCCGTCGTCCACCACGCCGCGAATGAGCGTCTTGATGTCGTAGGGCAGGTTGGGATTGTCCGGCACGAGCGTGTCGAGCGCCCTGTCTTTCCGGTCGAACGGGTCGTTCGTAGGCTTGAACGGGGGGTCCTCCTGGTTGTTGGAGGGCATGTACGACAGGAGCGCCCGCACCGTCGCCAGCGCCTGTGCGTCGTCTTCCGCCGTGAAATGGGAAACCCCCGATTTCGACGCGTGGGTCTGAGCGCCTCCGAGGTCTTCCTTGCTGATGTCCTCGTGGAGGACCGTCTTGATCACGTCGGGACCCGTTATGAACATGTAGGACGTCTTATCCGTCATAACGACGAAGTCGGTGATCGCCGGCGAATAAACCGCGCCGCCCGCGCAGGGCCCCATGATCAGGGAGACCTGCGGGACCACGCCCGAGGCCAGGGTGTTGCGGAGGAAAATGTCGGCATAGCCCGCCAGCGACCCAACCCCTTCCTGGATGCGCGCGCCGCCCGAATCGTTGATCCCGACGATGGGCGCGCCGACCTTCATGGCCAGGTCCATGATCTTGCATATCTTCTTGGCGTTGGTTTCGGACAGCGACCCGCCGAAGACGGTGAAATCGTTGGCGAATATGAACGCCGGCCTCCCGTCCACGAGCGCGTGGCCGGTGACGACGCCGTCGCCCGGGTAGCGCTTCTCATCCATACCGAAATCGTGGCAGTCGTGCTCCACCAGCGCGTCCGTCTCTTCGAACGTACCGGGGTCGGCGAACAGTTCGATACGCTCGCGCGCAGTCAGCTTGCCTGCAGCGTGCTGTGCCTCGTGTCGTTCGGGTCCGCCGCCTTCCCGGCTGAGGCGCATGCGTTCCTTGAACTCTTCTATGGGATCGTGCGTCATGGACTCTCCGAAAGGCTTCTGTATTTCAGGTCGTTGACCACCAGGTTGTACTCTTCGTCGGGGCTCTGGGTGAGGTACTTACCGACGAAGGTCTGCAACTTTGCCGCTTCTTTGTCGCTCGCATCGAACTCGAGGAGGTCGTGGAGGTTCTTCTGGGCCCCCCTGACGTTCCCCCTCTTTAGATCCTGGACGGACCAGTTGTAGTAGCCGTCACGGATCAGCTCGTTCACCGTGGCCTTCTTACCCAGTTCGCGCGCGAGGCTGTCGTCCGGGTAGATCAGCCGCCATGCGATGCGCAGGCTCTCGGCGTAGTCCTGGTCCTTGAAGGAATTGATGGAGTAGCCGAGGTCCTTCAAGAACTTTTCGTTCCTCTCGTTCTCCTGCTGCTGCTGGATCAAGGCCGCACGCGCGTCCGCAAGCCCCTTCTGCCCCTCCGAGTTCACCGGGTCCCTCGCCAGCACTTCCTGGTAGAGACCGATGGCCTTCTCGTAGTTCTTCTGGGCCATCAGTCCGCCGGCCTCCTTCAGGATATCGTCTGTCGACATGGTCTGCACGGTCTTTTCGGGAGCGGGTTGTTCCACGGGCGGAGCGGGCTTGGGCGCCGGACGCGGGTGACGACGCCTGGGGACCTGGGGCGCCGCGGCCGCCGGTTCAGACTCTCCCCCGCCGAGCAGGAGCCTTGCACCGAAGAAGATGCCGAGGGACACTACGAGCAACCCGACAACCAGCAGGATCAGCATCGTAGCGCTGGGGGCAGAGATGCTCTTCCTGGGCGGCGCCGGCTTTTTGCCGGCCCGCGGCGCGGGCCCAGAGGGCGGCGTTGTCTCTGCGCCCGCTGGCTCGGATGCTTGCGGTGCCTTGGCGTCCGGTGGTTCCGACGCCTCGGGCAACGGCTCGGAAGGCTTGG
>JBJKRE010000333.1:0-2643 GCA_046704825.1 Acidobacteriota bacterium | reverse complement strand
CCGTCGGAGATCGCCACGCCGTCGTTGCCCAGCGTGGGCGAGTCGATGTCATAGGTGTCGAAATGAGTCAGCTGGCTGAAATGGTCCTTGTCCAGCGAATACGACCACAGGTTCTGCACGCCGTGGGCGCCGCGATCGGAAGTGAAATAGATCGTGTTGCCGTGCCACATGGGCCACACGTCCGCACCCTTCCAGTGCGTGATCTGGCGGCTCATGCCGGTCTTGAAGTCGTAGGTCCAGATGTCCGGCGCCGGGCCGCCGTAATAGTGTTTGCGGTGGTACTCGCGGTAGACCCGGTCCAGCTTGTTGTAGGCGATCCGGGTTCCGCTGGCGTTGTACGACAGCGGGCCGCTCCAGGGTAGCGGCAACTCCTTCGGCAGGCCGCCATCCACCGGTACGGTGAACGCATTCATGATCCAGTAGTTGAAACCGGCGCGGCGGGAGAGGAACACGACGTTCTTGCTGTCCGGCGTCCAGCCCACCACGATGTTGTCCGCCGTGGTGACGAGCTTGTCCTTGCCGACCTTGCTGTTGATCGAGTGGAAGGTCAGGCGCCGGACCGGGCCGCCCGCGGCCGGAATCACGTAGACGTCGGTATTGCCCTGGTACCAGCCGGTGAAGGCGATCCAGTTCCCATTGGGCGAGTAATGCGGCGCCATGTCGAAGCCGCCGTCGGAGGTCAGCTGGGTGGCGGTCCCGCCCTGCAGGGTGGTGCGCCAAAGGTTGCCGGCGGCCTCGAACACCACGTTGTCGCCGTGCATCGTGGGATAACGGATCAACACGTGGATCGGCCCGCTGCTGGCCGCCGCGGGCGTGGCCGACGCCACGGATGCCCATCCCAGGCCCGCCACCATGCACAATCCGCCGATCCACACCTTGAGCCGTCTGTTCAAGACCTCATCCTCGCTACGGACAGGGAATCGAAAGGCCCTGTTGGGCCGAAGGCCACGGTAGGCTGTGGCGCCCGAGAATGGCAAGCGGTCCAAGATCCTCACCGGCGAGGAGGAGGGTGAAGAGGCGGGAAGGGGAGAGAACCGAAGGATGGTCGGAGGGGCCGAAGCCACGAGCCGATGGGCGGCCAGGGCCGAGAACGAGTGAGGGACTGTGGGGGGGCCCGAATCAGTCGTCGAAGCCAGCGGGCAGAGACTGGTCGAATTGCATGTCGGGCACGCGCTCGGGGTCGGCGGGATCAAAGCTCGACGTCTGGTCGAGCACCGGGTGGAGCGGCGTGACGGTCGGCCGTCTCGGGCGATATGTGTGCGAGGCATGCGTCGGCCGCTGGCGAATCCCACACCCGGCCCACACCCGGTTCGACTCCCGCCGCCTCCTCTACGCCTCATCTGCCTTACGGAGCCCACGGAGCGCCGCCATCAAAGCGACGTGTCGGGCCTGAAGACTCGCGTCCGGGCACAACTTGAGAATCCGGGGGATCGCGGCTTGGTGAGGCTACGCAGACTCCATGCGTGACGTGAGATAGGCCGCGACCACCTCATCGTCTACTTCGCCAGTGGCGACCTGCATGGTCAGGGCATAGAGCTCCTTTCCGGGGACGTGGAGCACACGACCGTTCAGGCGAAGAAAGACGAGCGACGAGGCGAGGCCGGTCCTCTCGTTTCCGTCGTTGAACCCTTGGGAACGCACAAACCCTACAAGGTAGGCGGCGGCGAAGTCCGCCAGGTCGGCCTGCTCGTCATACGCCCACCGATGAATGGGTCGTGCAAGCGCAGAGCGCACGACGTTCTGGTCAAGAACACCGTGCGCTCCGCCGCACCGCTCGATCTGCTGGGCATGGATTACCAGAAGCATTGCCTCCGTGAGCCACTGCGGCTCTTCCACGACCGGGTCATCGCTCACTTCGCAAGCTCGCAAAACACTCCATCGTACTCGGCCATGACCTCTTCACAGTCCCAGCCCAGGGTCAACGCTCCTCAGGTTGTCCGCCTCTCCCTGCGAGCCTTCTTCGCGAAGCGACCCGCGCGAGGATTCTGTCCGAGGTGGCCCGACGCGATGGCCTGCCAGGCGAGGGAAGGGGCCGGAATAGTCGCTTGGCTGGAGTCGCCATGGCCGACGGTGCCCCGGCTCACCCCGCGACGCCATGGACCGATCGGCCCTTACCGGACAGGAGCTACCCCAACCTCGTCCTACCCATGAGCCGGATGAACCTGGGATGGTCGCGGAGCGATCGGACCAGGAACGATCCCTGCATGCCGCCGGGTCCGCCGGCGCGCTCGTCGTAAGCTCGCTCCAGGCAGTCCATGGCTTCTTCGCGCTCGGCCTCCACCACTCGACCGGGGTCGGCACGGCTGGCACCAGCCGGCCGCCCAGCCCATCTTGGCGCCATGCCCGACATACTCTCCCGCCTGAACGCGGCGCTGACCGACCGCTACGCCATCGAGCGCCCCCTCGGCGAAGGCGGCATGGCCACCGTCTATCTCGCCAGGGACCTCAAGCACAACCGGCACGTGGCCCTGAAGGTTCTGAAGCCGGAGCTGGCGGCTGTGGTGGGCGCCGAGCGCTTCCTGGCCGAGATCGAGACCACGGCCAACCTGCAGCACCCCGACATCCTGCCCCTGTACGACTCCGGGGAGGCGGACTCCTTCCTCTACTACGTCATGCCCTACGTGGAGGGAGAGACGTTGCGGG
>JBJKRE010000332.1:0-3362 GCA_046704825.1 Acidobacteriota bacterium | reverse complement strand
CTACGTTCAGCGAGTGGGATGGCCCGGCGGACCGCAAGGCCTATGCGGGCCTTTGAGCGCGGGGACATCGTTCGCGTTCCCTTCCCATACACGGACCGTGACACCCGACAGCATCGACCCGCGCTCGACGGTGTTCTGGCCGGCCTCCTTCGGCGCGATCGAATCGTCCAGCGCCATCTGGCTCCACAGGCCGAAAGGGTCGCCCCAGTCGCCCTTGCCCACCGAATTGCAGGGGACCGACGGCTTGAGCAGGTCCCAGGTGAGGTTCGTCGTGGTCGGGGCATCCACGATCGTCCGCCAGTGGAGCCCGTCCGGCTGCTCCTTGGACTTGGGCATCACGAGGTCGACCAGCACCTTGCCGCCGTCCCGATAGATGTGTTGGGTCTGCCCGGGGCTGACTTCGACGATGGTGTACTGCGTGGGAGCCGGTTGGTATTGCGCCTCCGCCCTCGCCCATGGGAAGGCGGACAAGCACAACAGCGTCAGGCACACGAAGGTTCGGCGCATGGTGAAATCTCCTCGGGAGAGTGAAGGGATTGGCCTCAAGCGCTGGGCGGGCGCACCGTCGTCCAGGGGGCATGCAAGCGGGGCCGGCCCCGTCCTCACCACTGGGTGCTCAACCCCTTGATGTCGCCGGCGAACATGGGTGCCACCGCCACCGACACCGAGCCCTCCTGGGCCGGGCCGGAGCTCCGCCCGTTGATGGTCTCGTCCACCTGGAAGGAGTTGCCGAACGCGCTGGCTTGTCCCTTCAGCCCCAGGCCGGCTGTGGTGATTCTCCCGTTTTCGCCCCAGTTCGCCTGCATGCCCGCGAAGCCCGACAGGGGCTTGAAGCCCTTGGGACCTGGCCCGAAGCCGGCTCCGAGGCCGACGAACAGGGAGCCGTGGTGCCCCTTCGTGGCACCGTTGAACTCGAACTTCGCCTTGAGCCCGAGACCGATGGTCAGACGGAAGCTCCTGCAGTCCGAGTAGATGTCGACGACGACCGCGTCGGCCTCCTTCGCGTTGCATGGGCCGGGCTTTCCCGGCGCGTCTTTGGCGCTGCCCGGCTCGGGGACGAGCTGTCCGTTGTGGACGCAGTCCTCGAAGTCGCCGTCCACGCCCAGGCTGCCCACGAGGGAGGCGTCGGTGTACATGTCCTTTTCCATCCCGGCGACCTGCTCACGGCGGTCGAAGTCAATCTCCACCTGCGTGCTCGGGTCGTTCGCGTACCGGAACCAGGCACGCATCACCTTGTCGTATTCCTGCGACACCCCGGTCATCCCCCCGATATAGACGGCCGCGGCGGCGCGGTTCTCGAGGTACTCCTGCGACGACACCTCGAACCTCTGGCGACACGTCTTCGCCTGCGCATACCGCGGTGCGTAGGCTTGGGCGATGGCCTTGATCTTGTCGTGGTAGGCTTCCTGGACGAGGGACAGGCGTGCGCTCATGCGCGCGTCCACACGGTCCACGGCCGCCTGGGCCTCCTTGGAGTTCGTGAAGGCGATGTCTGCCACGAAGACGGCGTCGGGGGCCGGAGCGGCCGCCGCGGCCTCTTCGCTCTCCTCGGCGGCATTCTCGGCCGCCTGCTCCGACAGGCCGAGGTGCGTCAGCATCGTGTTGTATTCGTTCGCTTCCTTCAGCACGCCTTCCACGAACCCTCCGGACCGCAGGAGACTCCCGGGTGGCTTCGGGAAAGTCCATGGGAAGGCCGGGGGAACCGGAGGCGGCAGCAGCGCGATCCCCGGCGGCTCGGGATACGGCTTGTGGGCCTCCGCCTGGTCGTCGTCGGACTCGGGGCCCCGCGCCACGTCCTCGCCGTGCCCCGTCCAGTCCACCTCCTGGGCCTTCTTCATCGAGGCGGCCGCCATCGCCATGGCGCCGGTGCACGACTGCGAGCGCCCCAGGGCGTCCCACGCCAGGCCGAAGCTCGGCGCCATCCCCGTGGCTTCGGTGAGCAGCGAGATTCCCTCGGACAGGTCGCCGAGGTCGGCGTAGGCGACGCCCAGCCCATAGACGTCCAGTGCGTTCCGGGGACCCAGGGCCAGGGCGCGCCGGAACGCGGCCGCGGCGTGGGCGTCGTCCCCGGCTTCCTCCAGAGCGCTCCCGAGGCCGCTCCACGAGAGTTGGGCGTTGGGCCCGCCGCGGGCCGCGGCATCCGCATACACCACCACCGCCGCTCCCGGGTACTGGCCGACGACGAGCGCCGCTCCGAGCCAGTCGAGCTTCGCCGCGTCGGTGACGCTGGTGCCGATGGACTCGAGGGCGCTTCGCCCATCCGCGGACTCCCGGGCCAGGTACGTGCTGCGCAGTTGGCTCAGGAGCTGCGCGGCGGCGGCGGCTCCGGGCGCGGTGGTGGAGACCTGGGCCAGGAGCGGGGAGCGAGCCGGACAGTCCTTGACGCCTTCTTCGGGCGCCAAGCCTCCGTTGGCCGAACCGCCGTACTGGTCCATGTACGCCTGGAGCTTGGCGGCCTCCTCCTTCGTCGGGATACCGCCGCTCATGACCTTCTTCCAGATGGCCTGCACGTCGGGCGGCGCCTTCGACATGTCCGGCATGCCGGCCTGTGCCGCCAATGGGGTGGGCGTGGCGACCGACACCGCCACGCCGGCGAGGAGGAGCAACGCGAAGAGCGGAGCGAGCCGGCGCATCAGTGTCTCACCATGGTTGGGGGGACCGCCCGGGACAGGCCGTTCACGATGGCGGTAGAGCGGACCGACTCCCCGCGCGCGACCTCACCCACGGGTTCTGCCTAGGACCCGGACTCAGTGCGCTCGAAGTCGGCCCCTTGAGCGTGAGCTCCCACACCCCAACCGTTGCCGTTCAGCTTGTGGCTGGTCTTGCTGGCGGCGCCGCTGGGGTTGTAGTAGATGCCGGTCCCCGGCGGGGCCCCCTCATCATCCAGGAACCCGCCCAGCCCACTCTGGCGGGGTTCGATCGTCAACCGCCACCCACCCATGACCTTCGCCATCGCGTAGCTGTAATGGGTGTCGCAGGCCGGATCGACGTTCAATCCGATGATCGATCCGTTCATCGCCTGCTTGCTTCCCTGGACGCCCTGCACCAACTCGGGCAGCGTGCAATAGCGACTGAGTTCCTCGTCGCATCGCTGTTCGAGCTTCCGGATGCTGAGCAGCATCAGGTACGCGACCCCCTCGGGGGGCTTGAGGGGGACGTAGTCCTTGCTGCCGCTCTCGTAAGCGGGAAAGAGCCGCGTGCCGGTGGGAACGGCCGGCGGAGCGCACTGAGCGCCCGAGGCGGAGGCATTCGCCACGCCCGCGCCGGGGGGCGGGGCCCCCGCCGCCCCCGCCCCGCCCCCACCCCACCCCCACCGGGTAGTCCCCTGGATTTAAATCTACTACCCAGCGGTATGGTTGGGG
>JBJKRE010000331.1:0-6992 GCA_046704825.1 Acidobacteriota bacterium | reverse complement strand
CTTGCCATCCATCAGCGTTCCTCCTCGTCACGTGTAGGGGTCGCCACCCCTAATGGTCTCATCTTCAAGGGGTTACTCTGTGCCTTAAACCCCAATATTTGCCATTGCAAGGCTAATATAGCGCAAGATGTTGTGGGTGTCAAGGCAACGCCGGCCTGCGATTGAGGGCCGCTCCGGGTACCTCTTTTTGACCGAAGGGGACAGGTTAACAGGTCCCTGTGGAGAGTCAAGGGCTTGTGCGCGGGCACCTTTGGCGGTAGGGTTTTCTTTCACGAAGGACGAAATAGGCCAGGCATTAGAGTGACTTTCCGCGGGGAGGTGAGGATGTCCCAGAAGGGGAACGGTTCTTGGGGACGCGTGGCGGCGTGGTCTCTGTACGACTTCGCGAACTCGCCGTACTCGGTCATCATGACCACCATCGGCTTCCCCCTGTTCTTTCTGGGGATCGTGGCGCCGTCGACCTCAGGACCGTTTCTCTGGGGGCTTCTCTACGGGGTCTCGGAGGTGGCGGCAGCGGTCCTGTCGCCGGGCCTGGGCGCCCTGAGCGACCAGTATGGCAGGCGCAAGCCATTCCTCGTGGGATTCGCCCTCCTGACCATCGCCGGGACGGCCATGTGCTACTGGCTAGGCCCCGGTGCGCTCTGGCGCACCTTCGTCTTCTTCGGACTGGCCAACGTGGGCTTCGCCTGCGCGAACGTGTTCTACAACGCCCTCCTCCAGGAGGTGGCACCGCCAGGAAAAATGGAGACCGTTTCGGGCATTGGATGGGGCACGGGCTACGTAGGCGGCCTTCTCGCCATGGTGCTGGCCATGCCGCTCTACGAGGGCGGCATCGGCATCGGCAACATCGCGAACGTCCGCCTCTCCTTCCTGCTGGTGGCAGCCTTCTTCCTGGTCTTCTCGCTGCCCATCTTCCTCCTGCGCGAGCGCGGTACGCCGCGCAAGCCGACCATCGGCCTCGGGGTGGCCTACCGGAGCGTGTGGAACACCCTCAAGGCGGCTCGGCGCTACAAGAACATGTTCCGGTTCCTGGTGGCGGCCTTTTTCTTCAACGACGGCCTCAACACGGTGATCCTCTTCGCCGGGGCTTACGCCAAGACGGTGCTGAAGCTGGAATTCAAAGACATTTTCCTCCTGTTCATCTACCTGCAGATCGTGGCCGCCGTCGGCGCCTACGGCCTGGGGTGGGTGGCCGACCGCCTGGGGTCCAGGCGGGTTCTCCTGGTGCTCGTGGGAACGTGGGTGATGCTCTGCCTCGGTCTCTCGGCGGTTACGACCTACCACCAGTTCATCGTCGGGGCGTGCGTGGCGGGCGTACTTCTCGGGGCGACCCAGGCCATCGCGAGGGGTTACCTGGCCAAGCTGGCGCCCGACGAGATGGAAGGGGAGTTCTTCGGCTTCTACAGTCTGGCGGGCAAATTCGCCGCGCTGGTCGGTCCCGTGCTCTTCGGAGCCGTGACCAGCCTGACGGGCCAGATGCGCCTGGGGGCGCTCGCCATGGTCCCGCTCTTCCTGCTCGGCTTCTTCTTCCTGTGGACGGTCAGGGAACAGTGATCTAGTGATCAAGTGATCGAGTAAATACCCCCCCGGCGGATGGTCGTGTGTACCTCTCCGCCGGATCACTTGATGCTTACGGAAAGATGCCCCGCTTGAGGTAGACGTGTTCCAGACGCTTGACGGCGAGGATGAGGGCGGCGGTGCGGAGGTCCGTCCGGTGCTCGGCGGCCGTCTCACGCACCCGCTTGAAGGCGCTGCGTATCAGGCGGGTGAGATCCTCGTCCACCTCCTCGGGCACGATCTGCTCGCTGCGCCGGTTTCTCCGCCACTCCAGGTTGTTGACGACGACGGTGCCTATGTTGCACAGAATGTCCGGAATCACTCTGATGTGCCTGGAGGCCATGAGTTCGTCCGCGTCCGGATCGGTGGGGCAGTTGGCACCTTCGGCCACCACGCTTGCGCGCAGGAGCGGCACGGCCTCGGGCATGATCCGGTATTCGACGGCCGCCGGGATGAGCAGGTCCGCCTCGGCGGCGAAGACGGCCCGGCCGTCCACCTCCTCGGCGCCGGGGAAGCCGGCGGCGCTGCCCGTCTGGTTCACGTGCTCGGCGAGGGCCTTCGGGTCCATGCCTTCCGGGTTCGCCAGCGCGCCCGAGGCCGTCTGGGCCGCAACGAGGCGCGCACCTTCCCGGGCCAGGAAGTCGGAGGCCCAGACGGCTGACCCCTGGAACCCCTGCACGGCGAAGGTCGAGCCCGGCAGGTCGAAGCCCTCTGCCTCGGCCCAGGCCTTTATGACCGTGGCGATCCCGAGCCCCACGGCCCGGTCGCGGCCGGGAAGCCCGCCCAGGGCGGGAGGCTTTCCCACCACCACGTGGGTGGACCGGTTCCTTTCCTGGGGCGGCACGGTGGACAGGTAGGTGTCGAGCATCCAAGCCATGATCTGGGGCGAGGCGTTGAGTTCGGGGGCGGGGATGTCGTACTCGGGGCCGATGTTGCTGCCGAGGGAGTACGTGAACCGACGCGTGATTCGCTCCAGTTCGAGCGGGCTGTAGTCGGGCGGGTCGATCTGGATCCCGCCCATGGCGCCGCCGAATGCGAAGTCCAGCATGGCACAGCGCCAGGTCATCTGCATGGCCATGGCCCTCACGTCGTCCAGGTCGACGGCCGAATGGATGCGGATCCCGCCCATGAATGGCCCAAGCGCGTTGTTGTGCTGGACGCGGTAGCCTGTGAAGATCTCGACGCGTCCGTCGTCCATCTTGACCGGAAAGTTGACCACGATCTCGTCGGCCGTTTCGGTGAGGATCCTCTGGACGTCCGGGTCGAGATCGGCGAGATCCGCGGCCTGGTTGAGTCCCTTGAGTGCCATTTTGTAGCAGTTCATTCCAACCTCGGCGTGCCCACCGTCGGGGAAGGCCCCCACGGGGGTCAGGGGAAGATGCCTCGTTCCTTGTACACCCGTTCCAGAGCGGTTATGGCCAGTGCGTGAGCGGCGGTGCGCCAGTCCGTGTCGAGCCTTTCGGCGGAGTCCTGCATTCGCTGAAAGGCGTCCATGAGCCTCTTCTGCAGTTTCGCATCCACGTCTTCAACGTCCCACGACTCTCCGCGCTTGTTCTGCAGCCACTCGTAGTAGCTGACGATCGCACCGCCCGAGTTGCAGAGGATGTCCGGCAGGATGTCGATGTCCTTTGAGCGGAGGATCGCCTCGCCCTCCTCGTCGGTCGGCCCGTTGGCGCCTTCCACAACGAGTCTGACGTTCAGCATCGGGGCCGTCTCGGACGTGATCTGGTTCTCGAGGGAGGCGGCGATGAATATGTCCGCCTTGGTCCTCAGGAACTCGTCGTGATCGATCCGCCGGGCGTCGGGGTATCCGATGGTGTAGCCGTGGCGACGTTTGTGCCTGGCCAGGGCCTCCGGATCGAGACCGTCTTCCGAGGCGATGGCACCGGTGACCTCCTCGACGGCAAGGAGCTTCGCTCCGCGCCGTCTTAGAAGGCGCGACACCCAGGAGCCGACGTTGCCGAATCCCTGGATGGAGTAGGTAGCGCCGTCCAGTTCGAACCCCCGGTCCTTCGCCCAGCGCTCGAGGACGTACACGATGCCCTGCCCCGTGGCCTTGCTGCGTCCCTGGCTGCCGCCCGCTTCCACGGGTTTTCCCGTCACCACGTGGATGGAGCGCTGGCGCTCGTGGGGCGGGATCGTCGATATGAAAGTGTCCAGGATCCAGGCCATGATCTTCGCGTTGGTGTTGACGTCCGGTGCGATGACGTCGTAGTCGGGACCGATGTTGTTGCCCAGTGAGAAGACGAAGCGCCGGGTGATCTGTTCCAGCTCCGTGAGGGTGTGCGAGTGGGGGTCCAGCTTCACGCCGCCCATGCTGCCGCCGAAGGGGATGTTCACGAAGGCGCACTGAAGGGCGCGCTTGAGCGATAGGTTCCGCATGCTGTCGATGTCCACGCCCGCGTGGAAGCGGAGCCCGCCCATGAAGGGGCCGAGTACGTCGTTGTGCTGAACGCGGTAGCCCGTGTACATCTCCACGCGGTCGTCGTCCATCTTTACCGGGAAGTGGACCACGATCTCGTTGAACGGCCGCGTCAATATCTTGCGTATGTCCGGGTCGAGGTCGATCAGATCGGCTGCCCTGTCGAACGCGTTCATTCCCTGTCCTCCCTGCGGGCCTCGTCAAAGGACCGGTTCCCTTTACCGGTGAGTATACACTGAAACCGCCACGAAAAGAGAAGGGGGACCGGCGTTGTGAAGCCCCGGGCCGCGCGACGGACCCGCCCCCTGAGCCTTTTCCGGCGCCGCGTGGATGCGGGTCAATGCCTGAGGATGTTTTCGGCCAGGTCGCGGTCCGCGTCCATGACGTGGACGATGCCGCTGACGTCCGACGCCTCTCGGGTCAAGGCGGCGAGGTCTTCGCGCCCGATGTACTCGAGCGCGAACTTTCGGCTTCCCGCCATGAGCTGACGAAGACCCTGGGCCAGACGCTCGTAGTAGGTGTAGAGCCCCAGCGCTCCGCAGGGTATCCTCTCGAATGCCTCGTTTCCGAGTTCTCTTCTAAGAGACGCCGAGGTCACGAAGATATCGTCCTTCGTGCTGCCGAACCGCTCGACGTAGACGGGCACCTGCCCCTCCTCGATGGCGCGTCCGATGGTCTTGCCCACCATGGCGGCCGCGATGGGGGCCCGGGCCATGCCGACGAGCTTCACGTGCGGCGCGCCCAGGGCAAGGCCCTTGAAAATCTGGTCTTCGAAGCTGAACCCGCCCGCCACGGCCAGCGCCGGCACTCTGCGCCCCTGCATCCTGAGGCTTTCGGCGTACCGGTAAAGGAGCGAGTGCAGTTCCACGGGTGGAACGCCCCACTCGTTCATCATGTGCCATGGGCTCATGCCCGTTCCGCCGCCCGCGCCGTCGACCGTCAGGAGGTCTATGCCGTACTTCGAAGCGAAGACGAGGGCCCTGGCAAGGTCCGATGGGCGGTAGGCGCCGGTTTTCAGGAAAACGTGCCTCGCGCCCGCGCTCCGGAGCTCTTGGACCCTCGCCGCGAAGGATTCCTCCGTCACCATTCCCACCCGCGAGTGCCGTTCGAACTCCTTGAACGCTCCGCGCTCGAAGGCCTTGACGACGTCCGGGGCAGTCGGATCGGGCAGCACGACGTAGCCCCGTTCGTGGAGCATTCGGGCCCTGTCCAGCTCCCGGACCTTGACCTCGCCGCCGATGTTCTTGGCGCCCTGTCCCCACTTCAGTTCTACGCACTCGACACCGAGCTTCTCGATGGCGTACTCCTGCACCTTGAGGCGCGTGTCCTCCACGTTGGCCTGGACGATCACGGCTCCGTATCCATCTCGCTGGTGGTCCCGGTAGAGCCGCACCCTGCGCTTCAGATCCGCCGTGTCCACAACGCGCCCGTCCCGGATGACCGCCTCGGGGTCCATGCCGGCCACGTTCTCGCCGATGGTGAGCCCCGTGCCCGAGAGGGCGGAACCGACGGCGAGCCCTTCCCAGTTGTTCCTGGCGATGTTGGTGGATCCGATGCCCGGAATGATCCACGGGTAGCGAAACCGCAGGTCCCGGTCGGCGCCTATGGCCACTTCAAGGTTCACGGCGGGAAAGACCGCCCTGTCGCTGTCCGTCTCCACGCCGTGCGCGCCGACCACCGTCCCCATGATGTTGAAGTGAGAATAGTCCACTGGGTAGGTCTTCTCCGCTGCCGTGGTGACGACGCCGAAGGGCTGCGGGTAGATCACCTCGTGCCCCCTGTAGGCCGACTTGCCGATTTCGCACATTCCGATGCACCCGTCGACGCACGTGACGCACATCCCGGATGCCGGTACAACCGAACCCTCGGTCCTGTTTTTCGTCAGCGTCGCTGCGGACGCGTTCACCTTCGAGAAAGACATCACCGATCCCTCCTCATTTCTTGATTTCGCACGCGGCGCACGGCGAGAGGTAGCACATCATGTCCTCGTGTCTTTCCTGCTCCAGGCAGGGCGGCGCCAGGTTCGCGCAGGCCCCGCAGACTGCCTTCTCCGGTTCGTTGAACGTGCACCTGAGCTGGCAGGCCGGGCAGACGTACATGCAGGCCCCGCACAGGCGGCACGCCTCGGAGCGCGCGGCGAAGGGCGCCCCGACGCCCCTGTGGTCGCCACGCCCCGTGAAGCCGATGGCCGCGGCCATCATCTGCTCTTTGCACATCCGCACGCACAGCCCGCACAGGATGCACGTCTCGTGTTCCTGCCGGAAGCGCTGGCGCCGGACGCCGTGGGCCGAGGCGAGATCCTGGATGGTCTTGGACTGGGGACAGCTGGCCAGGAGGAGCTCGATGATCAGCCGCCTGGCCCGCACGACTCGCTGGGAGGCCGTCCGGACGCGGAGGCCTTCCTGGGCCGGGTAGGTGCACGAGGTGACGAGGCGGGAGGACGGGCCCTCGCCCACTTCCACGACGCACAGGCGGCAAGCCCCGTAGGGCGAAAGACCGTCCATGTGGCAGAGCGTCGGAACGGGGAATCCCATGAAGCGGGCTGCTTCAAGAAGGGTCGCCCCCTCGTCCACGGACACGTTCAGGCCGTTCATCTTGAGCGTGATCATGGCCGGCCCCCCTCTCCGGACGCGCGGACGCCCTCCGTGGGCCGCGTGAACTCGAGGTCGCAGCGAAGGCAGCGGCGGGCCTCGCTCGCGGCCTGCTCGGCCGTGAACCCCATCTCGACTTCCTCGAACCCCCGGCGTCTCCATTCCGGGGGGCTTCGCCTCAGTTCGGCCCTCTCCATCCCGGCGGGGGGCTCCGCGGCGCAGGGGGCGGGTTCTACGTAGACGCACGGCAGGGGAGGTGCCTCCCGCACCTTGAGCGCGACGCCGGTGAGGTAACGCTCGATCACCGCTGCCGCCCGCTTGCCGGCCGCGATGGCGTCGACGACCGTGTTCGGGCCGGTGGCCACGTCCCCGCCGGCGAAGACGCCCGGCCTGCTCGTCTCCAGCGTCAGGGGATCAGCTAC
>JBJKRE010000330.1:0-18384 GCA_046704825.1 Acidobacteriota bacterium | reverse complement strand
TCCTGACCGCGGTTCCAAGCCTCGGCGCCATGGCCGCCGAGGTGGCCAAACACGCCGACCGCGCGGAGGAGGTCATCGGGGACAGCCTGCCCCTGTGGTCCATCCTGCCCTTCGCGGGCATCCTGCTGTCGATCGCGCTCTTTCCACTGCTGGCGCCGCACTTCTGGCACCGGCACTACCCGAAGGTCTCGCTGGCCTGGTCGCTCGTCTTCGCCCTGCCTTTCCTGGCCGTGTACCGGGGCGACGCCATGCACGAGATCCTCCACATCGCGCTCATCGACTACGTGCCCTTCATCATCCTGCTGTGGGGCCTCTTCGCCGTGTCGGGCGGCATCCTGTTGCGCGGCAGTCTGGCGGGGACCCCGAGGGTGAACACACTTTTCCTCCTCATAGGTACGATCATCGCGTCGTGGACGGGTACCACGGGCGCCGCCATGCTCCTCATCCGCCCCATGCTGCGCAGCAACGCCAGGCGCAAGCACAAGGTCCACGTGGTGGTCTTCTTCATCTTCCTGGTGGCCAACAGTGGCGGTTCCCTCACCCCCCTGGGCGACCCGCCGCTCTTCCTCGGGTTCCTGCACAAGGTGCCCTTCTTCTGGACATTCCACCTGATCCCCATCATGGGCACGGCGTCGGCGATCCTGCTGGTCCTCTTCTACCTGATCGACCGGCACTACTACAAAAAGGAGGCCGACGAACTCGAGGCCCACGCCGCGGCGCAGGAGAAGATTCCCCTGCGGGTGGAAGGTCTCCACAACCTGATCTTCCTCGCCGGCATCCTGGGCGCCGTCCTCCTGTCCGGTTTCTGGAAAGCCGGCTCCGTAAGCGTCTTCGGCATCCACCTGGGCATCCAGGACCTGACTCGGGACGCGCTCATCGTCCTGATGGGCCTCCTGTCCGTGTGGTTCACGCCCAAAACACTGCGAAAGGACAACGACTTCACGTGGGAACCCATCCGCGAAGTGGCCCTGCTCTTCGCGGGGATCTTCGTCACCATCATCCCGGCCCTGGCCATCCTTCGAGCGGGCGAACAGGGCCACCTGGCCTTTCTCATCAAGGCCGTCCACGAACCGTGGGAGTACTTCTGGATGACGGGCTTCCTGTCGTCCTTCCTGGACAACGCGCCGACCTATCTGACCTTCTTCAACATGGAGCTCGGCCGATTCTACCCGGGCCTGCCCGAGAGCGCCGCCGTGGCCAGCCTCATCCAAACCCACGCCGTGTACCTCGAAGCCGTGGCGTCGGGCGCCGTGTTCATGGGCGCCAACACCTACATCGGCAACGCACCGAACTTCATGGTCCGGTCCATCGCCGAGGAGGCGGGCGTGGACATGCCGTCCTTCTTCGGATACATGCTGAAGTGGTCGATTCCGATCCTGATCCCCACGTTCCTGTTGATCGGGATTATATTCTATTAGACAGGAGGTCATGATGAAGACGTCTTACCTGGAAGTAGTCATCGATGGCCCTCGCGGCTGGGACGTGGGGTTCGTACAGGGGTACCTCTACGGTGAAGGCAACGGCGGCCGGGTCTTCGACGCCGAGGGCGAGGGCTTCGACTGCGAGCCCCTCAGGGAGCAGCTCAAGCAGATGCTCCACTACGAGTCGGACACGGCCCACCTCCTCGTGCCGTCGGACCTGTCGGACAACGTGAAGAAGGCGGTGGAACTCTCCCGCGACGTCCACCACGCCATGGCGATACGCCACGAGAGGGCCCTGAAGGGCGGGCGGTTCACCTTCAGCGTCCACGTCTACTCGAAGGAGCACGCGGACAAGATCCGCGAGCTGTTCGGCCACCTGCCAGAAGGCGTCAGCCTGTTGGACAGCAAGGGGTTCAAGGAGAAGGTGGACCCCGACGCCAAAGGCGTGGAACTCTACGCCCCCACCCACGATTACGAGATGAAGGGCGAAGGCACGGTGGAGGGTGACCTCGACGGACTGATCCAGGTCTACCGAGCCTGCAGGGACGAAGAACTCATCCACCAGTCGCAGGCGGAACTAATCCCGGCCTGACTCCCCGACCTCTCACGATCCACGCGCGGCCGCCCTCCGGGGCGGCCGCTTCTGCGTGCCCCGACCGGTGACGGCCCTCAGGGGAACAACCGGCGCGCGTCCTCAGGCGTGTCCACGTCTTCTTCGCCACCGGCGAAAGGGCGCTCGACCACGTCTCCGCTGTGCGCCCGGATGACGGATCTGGCCCCCGTGTCGCCGCGGAGGGCCGCCAGTTCTTCGAAGTAGGAGCGGGCGAAGAGGGCGGGAACGCCGAGCGTCCCCGCATAGCCCGAAGCAACTATTCCCGCGGTTCCGGCGCGGAAGGCCTCGACCAGGCCGTCGAGCACGCCCGCATTCAGAGCGGGTTGGTCGCAGACCACGAAGAGTACGGCGTCCGCGGCGGCGTCCACGGCGGAAAGCCCCGTCCGTATTGAGGAAGCGATCCCCGTGGGCCAGCCCGCGTTGACCACCGTCCTGACGGGAAGGCTCGCCAGTTCGGCGCGGACCGCGTCCGCTCCGGCGCCCAGCACGACGATCGTCTCCGAGCAGGCGGGGCCCCCCGCGGCCCGGACTGCCCGGGCCACGAGACTTTCGCCCCCGACGCGCAACAGCTGCTTGGGGCGCCCCAGGCGGGTGGAACCCCCGGCCGCCAGCACAACGGCGGAGACGAACGCCCTGCTTCGACCGTGCGGCGCGATCACGACGGCGCTCCCTCCAGGCTCACGTGTGGAGCGGCGACGTGCGGCCGCGGAGGAAGCCGCCGTCCCTGCCGTTTATCACGCACTGGATCTCCGCGGCCACGCTCAGCGCGATGTCCTCGGGGCTCTCACCGCCGAGATCCATGCCCGCCGGGCCGTGGAGCCGCTCGAGCACCCGGCCGTCCGGATTCACGCCCCTGGAGGGCAGATCGGCCACCAGCTTGTCGTACCGAGCCCGGGGTCCCAGCAGTCCGATATAGGGCACGGCCGTCCCGAGCAGGAGTGCCAGGACCTCCAGGTCCTCCGTGTAGCGGTGGGACATGAGGACGGCCGCGGACCGCCCGTCCAGTTCGACTTGTCCGGCCAACTCCGAGGGGTGGACCGCCAGGACCTCGTCGGCATCGGGGAAGTTGTCCCACTTGGCGAAATCGCTCCGGCTGTCGGCCACCGTGACGTGCCACCCCAGCCTGCGGGCCATACACGTCAGCGGCAGCACGTCGGGGCCGGCGCCGTAGATGAACAGAGCGACGGGGGGCAACACCCGCTCGAAGAGCACCCGGGCCTTCCAGCCGTCCCTCTCGAAAGTCCGCGTGGCGCTCCTGCCGTCGGCCGGAAGCAGGCGGGCTTCTCGCGCCATCTCCTCTGCGAGGGCGTCGCCGCCCGGGAAGGCCGGCTCCGGCGATCCACCCTCGGCGACCATGAGCCGGTCGCCGGGACGGACCGGCGCCCCGCCCTCCACCTCGAAGACCGTGACAAGGACTCCCTGGATGCGGGACTCCCGGCAACTTGCCAAAAAGGCCGCGCCCTGCTTGACGCGCGGGTCGTCCGCCGGTTCGATGAGCACCCGAAGGGCGCCCTTGCACCCCAGGCCGAGCCCCCACACGGCGTCTCCGGGGGCCGTCGCGTCGTAGGTGCACATCCGGGGAGCCCCTGCCGAAAGTACTTCGCGGGCCCGTTCGAGGATGTCACCCTCGACGCACCCGCCGCTCACGACGCCCACGGCGCCCCCGTCCTCCCGGATCAACATCCGCGCGCCCGCCTTTCGGTAGGTTGACCCGGACGTTTCGACGATCGTGGCGAGCACGGATGCGCCGCCTTCGTCCGGAGGCCCGTTCAAAATCTCGATAATTTCCGCGAGCGAATCCATGCCCCCTCCTTCATCGATGCCTCATCTCCGCAAGCCCGGGGAGGGTCCCCGGCCGGACCGTCTGTGTCATCCCAGCACCTCCATCAGACGAGGTCGGACGCCCGGATCGGGAGACGGCGCACGCGCTTGCCCGTGGCCGCGAAGATGGCGTTGGCCACGGCCGGCGCGATGGGCGGCAGGCCCGGTTCCCCGATGCCTCCCACGGGTTCCAGGCTCTTGACGATCTGGACCTCCACCTCGGGCATCTCGTCGATCTGAAGCATAGGGTACGTATCGAAGTTGGCCTGCTGGACGCCGCCGTCCTTGAGGGTGATGGCCTCCTTCAGCGCGGCGGAAAGCCCGTAGACGATCCCGCTCTCCATCTGGGCCTTGACGGTATCGGGATTGACGACGATCCCGCAGTCCACGGCGCAGGACACCTTGTGCACGCGCACCGCCCCCTTCCGGTCCACGGACACCTCCGCCGCCTGTGCGGAGTAGCTCCCGAAGCCGGGACAGCAGGCGAGGCCGAGGCCCCGGCCCGTAGGCAACTGACGGCCCCAGCCGGCGCCCTTCGCCGCCAGTTCGATCACCTTTCGGAGCCTCGGATCCTGGGCCAGCATTTCCATCCGGAACTCGTAGGGATCGCGTCCCCCGGCCGCCGCGAGTTCGTCGATGAAGCACTCGTTGGCGAAGGGGTTCTGGGAGTGGTAGACGGACCGCCACCAGATGATCGGCACGGGGGTGTTGGCCATCACGTATTCCACGAGGATGTGGGGGATGGCGTAGGGCATGTCCACGAGACCCGCCACGGCGGACTCGTCGAGTCCGTGCTTCACGCTGCCCGGCCAGAGCTGCTCCGAGATGGACGGTGCCACGACGCGGTGTCCCAGCACGGAGAGCCGCCCCTTGTCGTCCACGCCGCCCTTGAGAACGTGGTAGCTGGCCGGACGGAAATAACCGAACCGCGTGTCGTCCTCCCGGGTCCAGGTGACCTGCACCGGCGCGCCGACGGCCTTGGAACTCTGCGCGGCCTCCTTAACGAAGTCGGGCAGGTGCCTGCGTCCGAACCCGCCCCCGAGGAGGGTCGTGTGGACGATCACGTCCTTGTCTGCGATGCCCAGCAACGCCGACATGGCCTTCTGCGCCCACTGGGGGTTCTGCGTCGGGGCCCAGATCTCGCACCGCCCCTTGTCCACCCTGGCCACGCAGTCCATGGGTTCCATGGGCGAGTGGGACAGGAAAGGCACCTCGTAGACGGCTTCCAACTGCTTCGCCGTCTCTCCGAGGGCGTCCAGGCCGCGCCCGTCCTTTCGTGCCACCGCCGCCTTGCCCCGGGCCTTCTCCTCGAACATCTTGCGGATGCCTTCGCTGGACAGGTCGGCGTTGGATCCCTTGTCCCAGACCACGCTGAGGGCGTCGCGCCCCTTGAACGCCGCCCACGTCGTGTCGGCCACCACGGACACGCCGCTGTCGACCTGCACCACGTGCCGGACGCCCTTGACCGCCTTCGCCTTGTCGGCGTCGAAGCTCTTCACCTTGCCGCCCAGGACGGGACAGCGGAGTACGGCCGCGTGCAGCATGCCGGGCACCCGAACGTCCAGCCCGAACACCGCGCTGCCGTCCACCTTAGAGGGCGTGTCAAGCCTGTGAATGGGCCTGCCTATCAGCGTGAACTGCGCCGGTTCCTTGAGTTTGACCGAGCCGGGGACGCCCATCCCGGCGGCCTTTCCGGCCAGCTCTCCGTACCCCAGCGAGGCCCCCGTCTTCGTGTTGACGACCCGGCCCTTCTCCGTGCGGCACGCGACCGGCGCCACGCCCCAGGTCTCGGCCGCGGCCATGACCAGCATGGTCCGGGCGGTGGCGCCCGCCTCCCTCAGCGGCTCCCAGGAACGGCGGACGCTCGTGCTGCCGCCCGTTCCCATGTTGCCGTACTTCGGGTCCGCGACGGCGGGGTGGATGGCCACCGTGCTCCAGTCCGCGTCCAGTTCGTCCGCCAGGATCATGGGAAGCGAGGTCCTGACGCCCTGCCCCATCTCCGACTTGGCCACCCAGATGGTCACGCGGCCCGACGGGTCGATGTTCAGCCACGCGTTCGGCTGAAAGGCCGCCTTGCGTTCGGCCGCCCTGGCGATCCCGGAGGGCAGAGCGAACCCGATGACCAGCCCGGCACCCGCGGCTCCCGTCACCTTCAGGAAATCGCGCCTGTCGACCTTAACGACCCTGGCCATGGCTCACCTCCCCCGCCGCCCGGTGGATCGCGCGGCGGATCCTCTGGTAGGTGCCGCAACGGCACAACACGTCGCCCATGGCCTCGTCGATGTCCGCATCCGTCGGCTTGGGCTTCTTCGCCAACAGCGCGGCCGCCGTCAGGATCTGGCCCGACTGGCAGTACCCGCACTGGGGCACCTCGTCCTCGATCCAGGCCCTCTGAAGCGGGTGGCTCCGATCCTTCGACAGCCCCTCGATGGTCACGATCCGGTGCCCCGCGGCCTGGCTCACCGGAAGGACGCAGGACCGGACGGCCTCTCCGTCCATGAGGACCGTGCACGAACCGCACAGGCCCTCGCCGCAGCCGAATTTGGTGCCCGTCAGCCCGATGGTGTCCCGCAGGACCCACAAGAGCGGCGTATCGGGCTCCACGTCCACCACCCTGGACGCGCCGTTTACCATCAGCTTGAGTTCAGCCATGGTTTCCCCTCCTGGTTTGCGTATGTCGCGTTGGGTAAGTATAGCGACCCGGACACCCTCCTGACAAACGGCCCGAAGCGGGCGCCGCGCCTACCAGCCGCGCACCGGCTTCCATTCGTCCACGACCTCTCCGCCCCGCACGACCAGGTACCGTTCGAAGAGCGCCGCGGACAGGCAGGAATGGTTCGGCAGTATGCGCATCTTCCCGCCCACGGGGTAGCGCGGGTAGTCCAGCGGTCCGACGCCCGCGATCTGCCCGTGCTCCTGCGAGAGGCCCGTGATGCGCAGCTCCGGCAGGGCCTTCCGGCCGTCGGCGGAGAAGCACAGGCCGAACCCGCAGTCCGGATCCACGTGGACGGGCCCCGGATCCTTGGAGAGCGCCAGCGCGCCCGCGTCCACGAGCAGGCCGTTCCGGCCGGGATAGTGCCCGATGACCGTGGCCAGAACGCCAAACGCCACGTCGGCGACCGAGCAGCTACCGATGGCGGCCTGGAAGGCGTCGTAAAAGATGTAGTTCCCGGGTCTGGCTTCGGTGACGCCCTCCAGTTCCTCCGCCGCGGCAAAGGTGGGCGTGGAACCCACGCTCACCTCGTCGACTCTCACACCTTGTGCGCGCAGCTTCTCCGCGAAGCCCGCCACCGCGTCCCGCTCGCGGCGCGCGACGGCGAGTGCCTCGCCCCGGTCACGGCACCCGTAGGCCTGGCCCGCGTGGGTCAGCAGGCCCTTGAAGACAACCCGCGGCGACCGCGCGACCCTCACGGCGAAGCCCAGGCTCTCGGGCCGCTCGGGATCCACGCCCGCCCGGTGGTACCCGCAGTCCACCTTGAGGAAGACGGGGAAGCGAACTCCCTTCTCGCCGGCGAATGCTTCGATACCCGCCAGGGTGGCTTCGTTGTCCAGCAGGAGGTTGAGCGAGTCCACGCCGCGAGCGATTTCGGCCGCCTCCTCGATGCGGCCCGGCGGGAAGGGCACGGCGTAGGTGATGTCCCTGTAGCCCGAGGCGGCGAAGGCGCGGGCCTCGGCGAGCGTGGATACGGTGATGCCCCCGAAGTGACCCCGCACCTGGATGCGGGCCGCCTCCACGCACTTGTGCGTCTTGACGTGCGGGCGCAGCCTGACCCCCAGCCGGCGAGCCTTGTCCGATGCCCACGCGGCGTTTCGCTCCAGGTTGTCCAAGTCCACGAAGGCGCAGGGTGTCCTTGCCTCTTCGAGCTTCATGGCACTCTCCGGTTGAAAAGAGTTGAGGTCACTCGGAGGCCGGGGCCGGCTCCACCCGTGCCGCAGAGAGCCACTCCCGCAGGGCGGGCAGGGCCTTCACCGCCTCGGCGTACTCGGCCGCGGCCCCTTCGAGCTTGACGTCGTAGGTGGCGAACCGCAGGACGACCGGGGCGTACATGGCGTCGGCGATGGAAAATCGGCCGAAGAGCATGTCGCCGTCCCCGCCGTACCTCTCCAGGCACTCGGTCCAGAGGGCCAGGATCCGGCGGATGTCCGACTGCGCCTCTGGCGGCACCTCGAACCCCGGGTAGAAGGCCCTGCAGTCGAGGGGAAGGTTCCTGCGAAGGGCGGCGAAGCCCGAGTGCATCTCCGCGCTCGCCGAACGCGCGAGCGCCCGGGCGCCGGCGTCGGACGGCCAGAGCCCCGCCCCGGGAAAGCTCTCCGCGACGTATTCGCAGATGGCAAGCGAGTCCCAGACGGTTGTACCCTCGGCGAGAAGGACGGGCACGAACCCGGAGGGTGAGTAGCGGGCGATCTTCTCGTCCGTGTCCTTCTCGTCGAGCTGGATCAGGATCTCCTCGAAAGGAATGCCGGCCTGCCTCATGGCCAGCCAGGGCCTTAAGGACCAGGACGACAGGTTCTTGCTGCCGATGACCAGAGAGAGGCTTTGCCGGTCTGCCGCACCGGTGTTCCCGCTCATGGAATCACCTCCTTACGCTACTTGCCGGCTTTCTCGTCGACCTTCTTCTGAATCTTGTGACCGCCCTGTTCGATTGCCGATCCGGTCTTTTCCAGGGCCTTTCCAACGGCCTCGGCCGTCTTGTTGACGGCCTTGTCAATGCCGCGGCCCGCCTTCTCCATGGGACCGTTGTGTTCGGCACACGCCGACAGGCACAGCACGGAAACCACGAGAAGCAGTGCGGCCGGAATCCTGCTCATACGCACCTCCTTGCCAGGTTCCCGAATGCCCCGTTCGTCCGGGGTATTCCAGGTCGCCGCGTCTACGAGACGGTCTCTGTGAAGACTACGCCCCGCCTGGCGAGATCCTCGATCACGAATTGGTAACACCCTGGTTCGCGGCCCACGAATTCGGGCGGAGAGATGCCGCTCCGCTTGAACCGGCCGCTGGCGACCAGCCGCACTACGGCGGTGCAGGAATAGCCCGTGGTGCGGGCCATCGACGTCGTGCCGGTCTCCCGGTCGTACCGGTCCAGCAGTTCGTAGGTGTGGATCTGGCGCCGTCCGCCCTTGTCACCCTCCACCATGACACGCATGACGGTCAGGTCTTCTTCGCCCTCGGCCAACTGCCACATGGGGAAGAGAAGCCTGGCGGTGAGGTCCATGGGCCGCACCGAAACGCCGTTGATCTCTACGGGGGTCTCGCTGAAGAACCCCGTGTCCCTCAACAACTTGATCTTATCGACGTGACCCGGGTACCGCAGGGTCTTCTCCCGCATGAAGGGGGCCTTCACGGTGGTCAGCAGCGTCCGCAGGCCGTCCGTGTAGAAGGCCTCCAGGGTTCCGACGCCGGGGAAGTCCTCGAGTTCCAGCTCCGACAGGGCCGGCCGGGTCACGACCTTTCCGCTCGCAACGAACCGGGAGGGCCGCGTGTATTCGGCGATCACGTCGATGGGCGAAAAAACCGCCTTGTACTCGTAAGGTTGCGTGCGGACCATGGGCAGGCCCCCGACCAGGCACTCGAAACGGTGGAGCCGGTCCATGGCCGTTTCCTGGTACCCCACGATGATGTTCCAACACCCCGGTGCGATGCCGCAGTCCACAACCGCCGTCAGTCCTTTGTGGTGCGCCAGGTCGTCCAGCTGGAACGGATCCTCCTCGAAGAAGGATATGTCCACGGCGTTCTTTCCGCACTCCAGGACGGTCTTTAGCGTCCGGAATCCCATGGGGCCCGGCACGGCGCCCACCACCAGGTCGGCGTCGGCCACGGCGGTGGCGATCTGGCCGCCGTCGGACAAGTCCGCCCTGCTGGTGGACACGTGTTCGACGCCGGCCAGACGCCCGAGCGCTTCGGCGGAGGCGTCCACCGCCTTCACGTCGAACTCGTGGCCTCTGGCCAGGTCCCGTATGATGGCGCTGCCCACGCGCCCCGCCCCAAGGACGACGATTTTCATGACAACCTCCTCTGTGCAGGCGTTCGGCCGAACGCGGCCGCAGAGCGGCGACCGGCGCCTTGACCGGTTCCGGGTGAGCGGCTCCCCAGGAAGAAGAAGGGCCTGCGCCCTGCTGAACCGACCGACATCCTGACAGACTCATTTTAGCAGAAACGCCACCCTCCATAACCTTCAAGAATCCGGCTGCCGGGACTGGTATAATCCTGGTCTCCGGCCCTTAAGTCCCATCAGCGGCGGAGTGGTGGAAGAAGGAACCGATGAACGGTACCCTGCGCTTTGTGATGTTTATCACGGTAGTTCTGGGCATCTGGACGCTCATGCACCTGTACGTGCTGCTGCGGGTCCTCCCCCTGCCGGGACTCGGGACGCCGCTCGCACGCCGCACTCTGATGGTCCTGACCGTCTGCCTCTGGGCGAGCTATCCGCTCAGCCGGTTCCTGTCGCACTGGAAACCGGCCGGCTGGCTGGCGGGGCCCCTCGAGTGGGTGGGCGCCACCTGGATGGGCGTCCTTTTCCTGACGCTGGTATGCCTTCTCGCCGCGGACCTGGTCACAGGGTTCGGTCTTCTCCTCAAGCCCTGGGTGCCGGCCGTCCGCTTCGTTGCGCTCGGATTGGCCGGCCTCCTGTCTCTCACGGCGCTCGTCCAGGCCTGGCGGGGACCCGTCGTGGACACCTACCGCATCGCACTGAAGGACCTGCCTCCGGCCTGTGACGGGATGGTGGCGGTCCAGATTTCCGACCTCCACGTGGGCGACCTATTGGGCAGGAAGTGGCTGGACGGCGTGGTGGAGCAGGTGGATGCGCTGCACCCGGACATCGTCTTCATGACGGGCGACCTCGTGGACGGCGACGTGGGCCCCGTGGAGCCTCTGATCCCGGTCCTGAAAAAGCTGAAGGCCCCCCTCGGCGTCTGGGCCGTGACGGGCAACCACGAGTTTTACGCCGGAAGAGAGCGCTCCGTGGCTCTGTTCGAGAAGGCCGGATTCCGCGTGCTGGAAGACCGATGGCAGGAGGCGGCCCCCGGCCTGGTGATCGCCGGAGTCGACGACCTGACGGCCCGCCGGCAGTTCGGTCGAAACCACGACCCGGTCGGGAAAGCCCTGGACGGCCGTCCGAAGGGCGCCACGATCTACCTGTGCCACAGCCCGCTGCAGGCCCGCCGCGCAGCCGAACTGGGGGCGGGCCTGATGCTCTCCGGCCACACCCACGACGGCCAGATCTGGCCGTTCCAGTACGTCGTCCGCCTCTTCTACCCATACGTGACGGGCCTCTACCACCTGGACGGGATGGACCTGGTCGTGAGCCGAGGGACCGGCACGTGGGGGCCGCCCATGCGGCTCTTCGAGCGCGGGGAGATCGTTCGGCTCATCCTGACCCGCCCCCGGCCTATTTAAGACGTTGCCCCTGCACCGCCGGAGCGGTCACCTTCGAGGTGTCACACTACGGTGACGCGAATATTCACCAGGATGTGACAAAAGTTGGCAGCTCCTGGCGCAACAGCTTCATTCTCAGGCCTTTCCCGTTTGGCACGGGCTTTGCTCAGTTACCCCTCTTAGCGGTAGAGGGGTAACCGGTGAAAAACAACAAAGGGTTTACGCTCATAGAGCTTCTGATCGTGGTCACCATCATCGCCATCCTGGCGGCGATCATGATCCCGAACCTGCTGACGGCCATCACCAAAGCCAAGCAGAAGAGGGCCATGGCCGAGATCCGCGGCATGGCGACGGCGTGCAACTCCTACAGCACGGACAAGAATGAGTACCCCCTTGGAGCGGTCAGCTGGGCGCCTTCCGACACGGTCATCCCCGTGGGCGAACTGGCGCCGTACTACATCAAAGAGGTGCCGAACCCCGACCCGTGGGGCAACAAGTACTTTTATGCATCGACCAGCACGGGCACGGATTTCGGGGTCAAATCCCTGGGCGTAGACGGATCATCGGACACGGGCGACCTCTCCGCCCTGGTGAACGCTCCTCCGGCCGTCACCCACTGCTTCGAAAACGACATCGTCTGGGTCGACGACGCCTTCCACCACCTGCCCGAAGGTAAACAGAGCAAGTGCCTGTGATGGCGTCCCAGCGAGGGGGCGACGCCAGAAAGGGTCGAGCTCCTGCGGTCTAGCCGATCGCCCTCGGATGCGTCATGTTGTCCGGGTCCAGGATTTCGTTGAGCTTGTCTTCGGAAAGCAGCTTCCTTTCCAGGATCAGGTCTCTGACGGGCCGTCCCGTCGTGAGCGCCTCCTTGGCCAGGTCCCCCGCGATCTCGTAGCCGATGTAGGGCACCACGGCCGTGACCAGCGTGATGCTGTGCTCCACCAGCGACCTGCAGTGTGCCCGGTCGGCCGCTATGCCCACCACGCATCGGTTCCTGAAGGTCTCCGCCGCGCTCGCGAGCATGGTCAGGCTCATGAAGAGGTTGTAGGCGATGAGGGGCTCGAACGGGTTCAGTTCGAGCTGGCTCGCCTCGGCCGCCATGGAAACGGCCACGTCGTTCCCCACGACCTGGTACGCCACCTGGCTGATCACCTCGGGGATGACAGGGTTCACCTTGCCCGGCATGATGGACGATCCGGGCTGTCGGGGCGGGAGCTGGATCTCCCCGAAGCCCGCCCTGGGGCCGGAGGACAGCAGCCTGAGGTCGTGGGCGATCTTCGAGAGCTGGACCGCGATCCGCTTGAGGATGCCCGACACCTCCGCGAAGTCGCCGCTGTCCTGCGTCGCTTCCACCAGGTTCTCGGCCGTGGTGAGGGGAAAGCCGGTGATCTCATTGAGGTGCTCGCACACGAGCCCGGCGTAGCGGGGATCCGTGTTCAACCCCGTCCCGATGGCCGTGGCCCCCATTGAGATCTCCTGCATGAGGTATTCGGCCCGCTTCAGGGAATCGCGGCTCTCACCGATCATCACCGCGTAGGCCTCGAACTCCTGCCCGAGCGTCATGGGAACGGCGTCCTGCATTTCGGTCCGGCCGATCTTGATGACGTCCGAGAACTCCCGACCCTTGGCGGAGAAGGCCTCGCAGAGGTGGTTCAGCGCCTGGCGCAGCCCCTGGATGTCGTACAGGACCGCCAGCTTGATGGCGGATGGGCAGACGTCGTTTGTCGACTGGGACATGTTGACGTGATCGTTGGGGTGGCAGTGGGCGTAGTCCCCGCGCCGCCGCCCGAGGATTTCGAGGGCCCTGTTGGCGATCACCTCGTTGGCGTTCATGTTCGTGGAGGTCCCCGCGCCGCCCTGCATCATGTCCACAACGAACTGGTCGTGGAGCTTCCCCGCGATGATCTCCTCGCAGGCGGCCACGATGGCGGAGGCGGCGGGCTCCTTCAGCAGACCGATCTCCCGGTTCGCGAGGGCGGCGGCCTTCTTGATCTCCGCGAGCGCCCTGACGTAGTGGGGGAAGTTCGCCAGCGTGACGCCCGTGAACTGGAAGTTGTTGAGCGCCCTCTGGGTCTGGATGCCGTAGTAGGCCTGAGCGGGCACCTTCAAGGTGCCCAGCGAGTCTTTCTCTATGCGAAACGCCGACGCCCCGGCGTCGACCTGATCCTTGTCCATGACATCTCCTCTGCGTGCCTGCGCACGTCCACACCTCCGGACATGGACGTCCGGCGGCCCCCTGCCCGGGGAAATCGCCCCGGGATGGTCGACACATCAATCAGAAGCCGTAGATCTCTCCAAATTTCCGTTTCATGTAGTCCACGGACGGACGGATGGACAGCGCCTTCCCCGTCACCCGTTCGCACAGTTCGGGGGCGAGATAGCGGCGGCCGTGGACGTGAATGCGGGTGTTGAGCCATTCCTTGATGTCCGCAAGTTCCCCGCGGGACACCCGCGCGTCCAGGTCGGGCATGTCCGCACGCAGCTTCTCCAGGAACTGGGCGCCGTACAGGTTCCCCAGGGCGTAGGTCGGGAAGTAGCCGATCAGGCCCGCGGACCAGTGGATGTCCTGGAGCACGCCCTCCTTGAACGTCCCCGGCGTGATGCCCAGAAGCTGGCGCATCTTGTCGTTCCAGGCCCCCGGCAGGTCCGCCGCCTCCAGCTTGCCCGCCAGCAGGGCGCTCTCCAGTTCGAAGCGGAGGATGATGTGGAGGTTGTAGGTCACCTCGTCGGCCTCCACCCGGATCAGCGAGGGCTGGCACGCGTTCACGGCGCGGTAGAAGGCCTCCGCGTCCACATCGTCCAGCGCGCCCGGGAAGCTCTTTTTCAGTTCGGGGTAGTAGTGTGCCCAGAACGGCCTCGAGCGGCCGATCAGGTTCTCCCAGAAGCGGGACTGGGATTCGTGCACGCCCAGCGAACACGCCTGCCCGGAGGGGTCGCGGTACCGTTCGGGATCGAGCCCCTGCTCGTAGAGCGCGTGGCCCGTCTCGTGGATGGTGCCGAACAGGGCCATGTTCAGGAAGTTCTCGTCGTAGCGCGTGGTGATCCGAACGTCCGCGAAGGTTCCGGAGGTGAAGGGATGGGCCGAAGCGTCCAGCCGGCCCGCGCCCAGGTCGTAGCCCATGTCCGTCATGATCCGGCGGCTGAAGGCCTCCTGACCCGCCCGGGGAAAGTGCCTCAGCACCGGGTCCTGGCCCGGCGGGTTGGAGGCTCCCTTGATCTTGTCCAGGATGCTCACCAGCTCGGGCTTGAGTTCCCCGAAGAGGTCGTGCAGGGCCGCCTCGGTCATGCCGGGTTCGAAATCCTCGAGGAGGGCGTCGTAGGGGTTGGGCGCCCCGAGGGCTTGGGCCATCTCGCGCGTCAGCGCGATCACCTTCTCGAGGTGCGGCCGGAAGGCCTCGAAATCGTCGTTGTGCCGGGCCTCCTCCCAGGCCACCTGCGACAGGGCGCATGCCTGCGCCCGCTCGGTGACGAGGCGGGCGGGAATCTTGGTGGCCCGTTCCCATGCCCGCCGGGCTTCGCGAACGTCGGCCTTCCGCGTCTCGTCGAGGCCGTCGTCCTGCGAGAGCGCCTCGATCAGCTCGCCTAGTTCGGCAGCCGTAAGCCTTGCGTGGATGAGGCCCGCCAGCGCCGCCTGCTGAGCGCCGCGCTGGGCCGCACCCTTGCGGGGCATCATCACCTGCTGGTCCCATTCCAGGCACTGCTGGATTTCGGTCAGGTCGTGGATCTCGCGACTTTTTTCGAGAAAGCGTTCGAGCTTGTCATTCATCGATATTCTCCCGCGTGTAAGTGCCTGACGGCAAAGCGGCAGTATAACAGGGAAGGATGGGGAATTGGGATTTCGGATTTGGGATTTGGGATTTGAAGAACGGCAAAGAAGTGAGGATAGGAATTCTTTTCCAAAGGCTAAGGGCGAAGGGCGAAGGGCGAAGGGCTAAAGAAAAGATAAGACGGCTGGGGACGGATCTTCGAAGCGGTCTTGCCCGCGCCCGCCAATTGAGGCCACAGACGCCTTCACTTCCTGACTTCTTCACCTCTTCACCGGGAGGGCCTTCGAAGGGCAGCACACGCGCTGATCACCTGCTCACCTGCTCCAGGTCGGGGCGGGAATATACCCTGCCGCATCTGCAGTTACACCTATGTATTCCAAAGGGTTATGTGGCTATATCGCCATGCAGGAGGTGTACCGTGCGCATGTTGATGAAAGTCGGTATGAAGGTGGAAAGCGCCAACAAGGCCGTTGAAGACGGTACCATGCCGAAGACGGTGATGGCCTTCGTGGAGCAGTTCAGACCCGAGGCGTGCTATTTCATCGCCGAAGGTGGAAGGCGCATGGGCTATTTCTTTTTCGACCTCAAGGAGCCGTCCGACATCCCCTCCGCAGCGGAGCCCTTCTTTATGAAGCTGGGTGCGTCCATCGAATTCACCCCCGCGATGACGCTCGAGGACATGAAGGCGGGCATCGGGAAGTTCATGGGCGGCGTCTGATCACTGCATAATCCGGCTTCCCTGGAATCCCCAGGAGCCGCAATAAACGGGCGCAGTGTTCGTTGGTGACGAGCCGGCGGGTACTGCGCCCGCGTTTTTATCCCCTTCTTCCCGATCCCTTTTCACTCTTCACTCTTCACTCTTCACTTGATCACTGGATCACTCGATCACTAGATCACCTGACCACCCGTTCAGTTCCCCTTCTGGAGCCGGTCGATCTCCCGGATGACCGTCTTGCGCTCGTCCAGCTTCTTGTTGGCCATCTGGACGGTCGCCCGGCTGCCCGTCCTCGCTCCCTCGACGTACAGCTTCACGGCGTCCCGCGTGGTGGCCACGTACTTCAAGTAGGCCTGCTGGAGCTTGAGGTTCTTGGAACCTGCAGGTGGTTGGTCTCTCTTGAAGTCCTCGTAGAGGTTTTCCCACAGCGGCAGCACCCGGGATTCCAGCCTGTCCGCGAACTGCCGGTCGCTGAGCTTGCCGGCGCGGCCCTCGCTGATGAGGGTCTTGAAGGTCCGGGCGGTCGTCGTGTCGGCCGCGGCGCACCGGATCACGTCCCGCCGGAAGGCCAGGTCCGCCCGGACCGACGGGCGCGGATAGAGGAGAGGCACCCAGAGCGCCCCCAGCATAAGGGCGCCGAAGGCCCCAGCGCGCAGGATGCGCGGAACCTGCCCGCGCCTCCTCTTCTCCGGAGCCAGCGGGCGCGCGAGGAGAAAACCCATCAGGAACCCGCCGACGAGCCCCCCGACGTGGGCCGCGTTGTCGATGCCGTGCTGGGTGAAGCTGAACACCAGGGCGTAGACCACGAAGAGCGTCAGGATGTTCCGGTACCGCTTCATGAAGGACAGGGGCAGGTCGTTGTCCTTCCTCAGCAGGAAGGCCAGCATGCCGCCGATGATGCCGAAAATGGCCCCCGACGCCCCCGCGCTGTTGACGCCGGAGTGCCACAGGAGGCTAGACAGGCTCGCCACCACGCCGGAGAACAAGTATAGCGCGAGGTAGTACAGGCTGCCGAAGAACCGTTCCACCATGCGCCCGATGTCGTAGAGCACCCACATGTTGAAGAAGATGTGCAGAAAGCCGAAGTGCACGAACATGCAGGTGAACAGACGCCACCACTGGCCGTCCATGGTCAGCGGCCCGAAGTTCGTGCCCCAGTGGATGGCCATCTCGGGGTTGACCTTGTAGAACCCGGCGCCGGCGAGCCCCATGAGCAGGTAGACGACGACGTTCGCGCCGACCAGCGCCCGGGTCGCCACGGGTACGGCGTTGAGTTCGTCGAGCCTGGACCTGAAATCGGCGTGCTCCGCGGCCGCGTCGAGGAAATCCTGCGTGGTGACATCCGGGAGCAGCCCGGCGATGGCCGCGGCCTCTTCGTCGGTCTTCGCCTCGAAGGCGACCAGCAGGGGCGGGCGGTCCGCCGCCCTGACTTCCAGCCGGACGTAGCGCCCCGCCCGGGCCACGTTGGCGACGTCTCGCAGCGGGAAGTCCGCATCGACGGGCACGGAGGGCCGGAAGTTCCTGTGCCGCCGGCCTTCGATCCGGACGGCGCCACCGCCGACCCGCAGGCTCCCACGGCCCAGGAGCCCCAGGGGGCCGGAGGGTGTCCGCGCGAGGACCCTTCGCCCCGTCGGAGCGCCGAAGCGCACCTCGAAAGTCTGCCCCGGCCCCGAAGGGGAAAGGGGGCGCGCCTCCTGTGACCCCGAATGGTCGGCGTCCGAGAAAGCCGGTGGTTCGCGGTGGGAGACCGACGCGTCGCTCCCGGACTCTCTTTGGTCGTCTCTCATGGCATGCCGTCCGTCATCCGCGCCATTGTACCCCATGCCCTCCGAAACCGCCCCCCGTTTCGCCCTCCACACACCCCCGTAACGTGCCCTTAAATCTTATCGGATAGGCTCGCTCTGCAGGGAGGTGACGCAGGCGATGGCTCGCATCTTCTACAGCCTGTCCGGCGAGGGGAGGGGGCACGCCACCCGGGTGATGGCGGTGGTGGAGATGTTCCGGCCGGAGCACGAGATCACGGTTTTCACTTACGGCGACGCCTACAGCATGCTGTCCCCTCTCTACCGGGGGAGCGACGTGACCGTCAGAAAGATTCCGGGACTGCGGTTCAAATACGACGGGCTGGCGCTCGACTACGCCCGCACGGGCTACTGTGTGGGCAACTACTACCTCAGGACCCTGCGCCCCCTCGTGAGCGAGCTGGCCGAACACATCCGGTCCGAGCGTCCGGACCTCGTCATCACGGACTTCGAGCCCGCGCTCCCCCGCGCCGCGGCCCGGTGCGGGGTGCCCTTCGTCAGCCTGGACCACCAGCACTTCCTGGTGGTGAGCGACCTCTCGGAACTGCCCGTGGGACTCCGGTGGTGGGCGGACACCTTCGGCCTGGCCGTGCGCGCCTGCTGCAGGGGGCAGGCCCGGACGATCGTGTCCTCCTTCTACGCGCCGCCCCTCAAGCGCGCCTACAGCCAGACGGCCGTCCAGGTGGGCCCTCTGCTCAGGCGCCAGGTGCTGGAGGCCAGACCCGAACGGAGGGGGCACGCCGTCGCCTACCTGAGGCGATCCGCCTCCCCCGGACTTCTGTCGGCCCTTGCCGACTCGGACATCCCGGTTCGGGTCTACGGCCTGGGCGAGAGACCCGCCTCGGGCGACGTGACCTTTCACTCCGTGAC
>JBJKRE010000329.1:0-8022 GCA_046704825.1 Acidobacteriota bacterium | reverse complement strand
GGGGCAACCGCTTCACCGTGCGGATCGAGTGGTCCGGGACCGGCGAGCGAGGCCGCCTCGACGCCGCCTGCCGGCGGGCCGCGGCCGAAGGCTTCCCCAACGCCTTCGGCCCCCAGCGGTTCGGGGACGGGCGCGGTGTGGAGGAGGGCCGCCGCCTGTTTTGCGGCCTGAGGCGGGGCGGCTCCTTCAGGAAGGCCCGGTTCGCCGTCTCGGTCTTCCAGGCTCAACTGTTCAACGAACTGCTCCGGCTCCGCATGGAGCGGGGCCTGTACCCCGGGCCCGTGGCGGGCGACCTCATGAAGAAGCACGGGACCGGCGGGGAGTTCGTGACGGAGCAGCCGGACGGCGAAATCGAAGAGCGCGTTCTGGGCATGGAGATTTCGCCTACGGGCCCGATCCCTGGCCGGAAGATGCCCCGTCCCGCACTCGAAGCGTGGAAGCTGGAGATGGAGGTCTTCTCGGCCAACGGCCTGAACGAAGGGTCTCTCATGGCAACGCGGGCGCCGGGGGCGAGGCGCTTCCTCCGGGTCCCGGTCGGCGCGCTCGCAGTCGAGGCGTTCGACGGAACGGACGGCCCGGACGAAGCCGGGACGGCCGTGCTCACTTTCACCCTGCCGCCGGGATCCTACGCCAGCGTCCTGCTCGCAGAACTGGGGTGCGAGGTCCTCCCTCCCGCCGCCCGCGATTAGCACGGCGTTAAGAAAACGCACGGGCCGAGCGACGCCACCTACGCAGGAAATTATTTGACCGCAAAGGCATTCAAGTTAGAATGGAGCTAAATGAATTATATAAAAGGAGGTTCCAATGCCTACCATCGAATCGACGCCGCAGTTCGTGGCCGATGCGTACCGAAGAGTTTCCAAGAATATCGAAACCATACGTGACCGCCTCAAGCGGCCCCTGACCTACGCCGAAAAGGTCCTGCTGGGACACCTGGACAATCCGACGCTCGCCGAACTGCAAGCGGGCAAGAGCTACATCAATCTCAGGCCCGACCGCATCGCCATGCAGGACGCAACGGCCCAGATGGCTCTCCTCCAGTTCATGCAGGCGGGCAAGAAGCAGACGGCCGTCCCCACCACCGTCCACTGCGACCACCTCATCCTGGCCCACACGGGCGCAGGCCCGGACCTGGCCGCCGCCACAAAATCCAACAAGGAGGTCTACGACTTCCTGGCGTCCGTATCCTCCAAGTACGGCATCGGCTTCTGGAAGCCGGGCGCGGGCATCATCCACCAGGTGGTCCTGGAGAACTACGCCTTCCCCGGGGGCATGATGATCGGCACGGACAGCCACACGCCCAACGCGGGGGGCCTGGGCATGTTCGCCTCCGGCGTGGGCGGCGCCGACGCCGTCGACGTCATGGCGGGCTTCCCGTGGGAGGTGCTCTACCCCAACATCGTGGGCGTCCGCCTCACCGGAAAGCCCTCCGGCTGGACGAGCCCGAAGGACGTGATCCTCAAGCTCCTGGGCATTCTCAGCGTCAAGGGCGGTACCAATCGTGTCATCGAATACTTCGGCCCGGGCGTCGAGGCCCTCTCGTGCACGGGCAAGGGCACGATCACCAACATGGGCGCCGAACTGGGCGCGACCACGAGCATCTTCCCCTTCGACACGCGCATGGACGCCTACCTCCGCGGGACGGAACGCGCGGCCATCGCCGACCTCGCGGCGAAACACGCGGACATGCTGCGCGCCGATCCCGAGGTGGAGGCCTCGCCCGAGGCCTTCTTCGAGCGCGTGGTCGAGATCGACCTGTCCACCCTGGAGCCCCACGTCACGGGGCCGCACACCCCCGACCTCGCCCGCACCGTGTCCGAAATGAGGGACGCCGTGGAGAAGGAGGGCTACCCCGACGACCTGCGGTTCGGCCTGATCGGTTCGTGCACCAACTCGTCCTACGAGGACATGGGCCGCGCAGCCCAGGTCGCCCGGCAGGCCTCCGGGAAAGGCATGAAGACCGTGATCCCGCTCATGGTGACGCCCGGCAGCGAACAGGTCAGGGCCACCATCGAGCGGGACGGCCAGATGGCCGCGCTCGAGGCCGTCGGCGCCACGGTCCTTGCCAACGCCTGCGGCCCCTGCATCGGCCAGTGGAAGCGGGACGACCTGAAGCCCGGCGAGAAGAACTCCATCATCAGCTCCTTCAACCGGAACTTCCCCCGCCGAAACGACGGGAACCCCACGACCCTCTCCTTCCTGTCCAGCCCGGAGATCGTCCTGGCCTACGCCCTGGCCGGAAGGCTCTCCTTCAACCCGCTCAAGGACGCCGTCAGGACGCCGGGAGGCGGATCGTTCGTGCTCGATCCGCCAGAACCCTCGCCGGACCTTCCCGAGAAGGGCTTCGTAAAGGACCTGCACGGCTACCAGGCGCCCGCCGCCGACGGCGGGACGATCGAAGTGGACGTCAAGCCCGACAGCGAGCGGCTCCAGCTCCTCACGCCGTTCCCCGCCTGGGACGGCAAGGACTACGAGGAACTGCCCCTGCTCTTCAAGGCCCGGGGCAAGTGCACCACCGACCACATCTCGCCCGCCGGCCCCTGGCTGAGGTTTCGCGGCCACCTGGACCGCATCAGCGACAACATGTTCAACGGGGCCGTGAACGCCTTCACGGGCGAGAGCGGAACGGGCCTCAACCAGGCCACCGGGGAGAAGGGTGGGTCCCTGTCCAAGATCGCCCGCGAGTACAAGGACAATGGCAGGCGGTGGGTGGTGGTCGGCGACGACAACTACGGGGAAGGATCCAGCCGCGAGCACGCCGCCATGTCGCCGCGGTTCCTGGGCGCGGCCGCCGTCATCAGCAGATCCTTCGCCCGCATCCACGAGAGCAACCTGAAGAAGCAGGGAGTCCTGCCCCTGACCTTCGACGCCCCGTCCGACTACGACAAGGTCGAGGAGACGGACAAGATCAGCATCCTGGGCCTGAAGGACCTGGCCCCCGGCCGCCCCGTGCGGGCGCTCCTCCACCACGCCGACGGCACGGCAGAGGAGATCAAGCTGAACCACAGCCTGAACCCCGAACAGATCGAGTGGTTCAAGGCCGGCAGCGCGCTCAACGTCCTGCGGAAGAACGCATGATGTGAGGTCCCCCCGGGGCCGCGTGCTCCGCGGCCCCGGGGACCGGTGATCGAGCGATCGAGTGATCCAGTGATCAGGTGAACAGTCGCGGGCAGGCTCTCGAAGCCGGGCATGGTCGTCCGCACCCGTCACTCCCCCTCCGCATCGCGCCGGCCCCACGGCGGGACCTCACAGTGAGGCGGTGAGGAAGGACATCTGGGAATTTGGATTTGGGGAGTGCGGATTTGAGCTAGGTCTCGGGACGAGCTTTCGAAGATCGCGACCTGAAGGTCGCCCCTATGGCTCTCCACGGTAGCCTGTACCAGGCACCATCAGGTGGCGAATCTTTGGCTTCCCGACTTCTCCGCTCCTTACCCGTTCTGGGGACGCCAGGACATGCGGCATCCCGGGGCTGCCCCAGGTCGCTGTCGACCCCGGGTCGACCCCCTTTTTTTATTTTCGTCATTCCGTAAATGCAAAGAAGGCCTGCCGCCTGCCGCAGTCGAATCCCAAATCCAGTTCTTCCCTCACCGCCTCACTGCCTCATTGTTGAAACCCGTCATCGTTCTGCTGCTTCTGCGCTTCGGCGGAGGGGCAGGGGGCACCGGCGATGTCGGGCGCGTCGAGACCGAGCGACCGGGCGAGCAACGTGAGGGGGTGGTAGACGGGCCAGGGCAGGTGGGTCTCGTCCTGAGTCTTGCACGACCCGCAGGGCGTGACCACGGCATCGGGACGGGATTCCCTGATGCGTTCCATGAGCGGCCGGGCGATGGCGTCCGACAGTCCCGCGTGACGGGCCTCGGCGCCGAAGGAGCCGGACAGCCCGCAGCACTCCTCGGTCACGTCCAGGACCTCCACGCCGGGGATCGTGCGCAGGACGTCCACCTCGTCACGGTAGGACCCTAGAACGGCACCGTGGCAGGGCGTCTGGTAGACCACCCGCAGCGGGACCTTCCGCAGTTCCGGCTTCGAGCCGTCAAGTACATCCCTGAGGAAGCCGAAGAGCGGGACGCAGGCCGCTGCCAGGCTTTCTGCCTCCTCCCCCGGGAAAAACCGCGGCTGTTCGCGTTTGAGGGCCAGGAGGCACGACGGGGCCGAAGCAACCACCTTGAACCCGTCGCGGACGTAGGGGAGAAACGTCCTGCGGTTGAAGTCCACGTCGGGGGCCGTCATGTCGAGCAGGCCACGGGTCATCTTGCTGACGCCGCAGCAGGCCTGGGGCGGGACCACCACCTCGACGCCCAGGGCTTTCATCACCGACACCGCCAGCAGGGCTTCTCCGCCCGGGTTGTAGATGTTGCCGTAGCATCCGTAGAAGTACAGCACCCTGCCGTTGCCGGTGCCTTCGTACCGGTAGAGCCGGGACGGGTCGAAGGCGAAATCGCGGGCCATCTCGGGGGCCTTCATGTCCGGCCGCAGCCCCAGAAGCGCCCTGTTCACGAGCCGCGCGGGGGCCGTGTTGCCGGCCTTTCCGACGAGCCGACCCACCGCGGGTCCCGTGCGGTAGCCGAGCGAGGGCACACGGCCCAGGAAGGTGTCTCTCACCCTGGCCAGCGTCGGTGTGAAGGCCTCGCGGAAGGCGGCGGCCAGCGGCGCGATGTCCACGGCCGTAGGACAGTGGATGGCGCACTGGGAGCACCCGAGGCACGACTCGAAGATCTCACGAATCTCGGGCCTGGCGGCATCGGAGGGATCCAGTTCGCCGGCCAGGAGGGCCTGGAGCAGGTGCCCCCTGCCCCGGCTGGCCAGCAGGTCGTGGTGGCTGGCCTGCGCGGTCGGACAGAAGTCTCGGCAGGTGCCGCACCCGTGGCAACGCTCCGCCTCAAACGCCCACGAGGCCTCGTTCAGGCGCCCGGGAAGCGACGTCCTCCGGTAGCCGGGGTGGAAGCGCAGGCCCTTGTCGATGGGTTCGGGTTCGGCCGGGGCGATGATGCCCGGGTTGAGCACCTCGTCCGGGTCCAGGGCGAGCTTGATGTCCCGGAACAGCTTCGTCAGGTCCCCGTAGATCAGGGGCAGGTACGGCGTCCGAAGGCGCCCGTCGCCGTGCTCGCCCGACAGGGCGCCCTTGAGGCTGCCGATCAGCTCCGCCACCTCACGTGCGATCTCAGGCACCTGCCGGAAGTGCTTCGGGTCCTTGAGGTCGATGAAGGGATTCACGTGAAAGTTCCCGTCGCCGGCGTGGCCGAATATGACGGTGTCGATCTTCCTGGCCGCCAGGATCCCGGCCACGCCGCGCAGGTAGTCGGGGATCGCCTCGCCGGGGACGGCGCCGTCCTCGATGAAGCGGGTGGATTTGAGCGCTCCGCGGCCTTTGTTGAGCAGTGGGCTTGCGGCCTTGCGGAAAGACCAGATGGCGGCCCGCTCGGCGGCCGTCGCCGCCCTCCGCACCCCCACGGGTCCGTAAGCGGCCGCGGCCTTCTGAACCCCGTCCATGGCCGCCTCCGCCTCGTCCTTCGAATCGCCGTCCGTCTCCACGATGAGCAGGGTGTGCGCCGCATCGTCCACTGGCAGGGGGAAACGTCCCAGGCCGCTGCGTATGATCTGCAGGAAGGTGTCGTCCAGGATCTCGCAGGCGGACGGCCCCAGCGGCCGGATGTCCAGCACGGCCCGGCCGGCAGACTCCACGTCCGGGAACATGAGGAGGATCATGGCCTGGTGCCGGGGCATGGGGGTGAGGTCGAGCCTCGCTTCGAGGAAGACCGCCAGGGTTCCCTCCGACCCTATGAAGAGCGGGAGCAAATCCACGCCGCCGCCAGGCCCGACGCAGTCCTTCAGGTTGTAGCCCGAAGCGTTGGTGCGGCTCTTCGGCCACTGCCTCACGATCCTGTCCCTGTTTTCGTCGATCAGGGCGGCGGCGCGGCGAAGCGCAGGGTGGCCATAACTCCCGGGATCCCGTTCCCCCTTCTCGAGGGTCACCCTCGCGCCGTCGGCCAGCAGCATGGTCAGCGCCTTCACGTGGGCCGACGTGGTTCCGTACTTTACGGACCGGGCCCCCTTGGAATTGTTGGCCAGCATGCCGCCCAGGGTACAGAAATCCTGGCTCGACGGATCCGGCGCGAACTTCAGCCCGGTGGGAGCCAGCACGCGGTTGAGCGTGGACAGGACCACGCCCGGCTGGACCGTGACCTCGCGCTTTTCAGGGGCGAGCTCCCGCACGCCCGTCATCCACCTGGAGACGTCGGCCACGACGCCCTCGCCCACCGTCTGCCCGGCCAGTCCCGAACCGCCCCCCCTGAGGGTCAGAGGGATGCGGTTTTCGGCGGCGTACGCCAGGGCCCATTCGAGATCCTCGTCCGCCTTCGCGTACAGGACGCCCCGAGGACGCCGCGTGTAAATGCACGCGGCCCTCGAGTAGACGGCCCGGTGGGCGGCGTCCGTATGGAATTTTCCGCGTGGCGGTACCGCATTCATATCGAGGACCTCCAGGCCCCTCACAACACGGGAACGGGGGCCTTTATTTTCGAATCCGCCGGGAGGCTCGTTCGAAGCCGTAACGATAGCACAAGGCGTCTTCGCGCGCGGGGAAAAGCGGGCACGTTTTTCTCCCTCCATAGGGGTATTTAGCCCATTTCCTCCGGCCCCTTCACAGCTCTTGCTAAATCACCGCAAGTGTGTTTACATGGGCTCTGTGGGTAGGCCGCCCTGGCGGCCGAAGAGGAGAAAGTGGCTTTCAGTGGTTTCGGACTCACGATTTGTGTATGACCTCGCCCCTTCCTATTTTCGTATCTCAGTCCGAATTCCTGAGAAGCATACTTCATTAGAAATTGTGTTACCCCCTGGGTCAGGGGACCCCTCTTGGAGGCCAAAACGATGAGTTCGGGCCATTCGATTTGGCGAAAGTGGATCAAAAGAACTTCGTGGGCGCTTCTCTCTGTCACTCTCGTGGCCACGCTGAGCGGGTGCACATCCCTCAAGGAGCACATGGCCATGAAGGATGGCGCCAAGGCCTACAAAGCGGGAAAGTACACCGAGGCCGCCAAGGATTACCAGGAAGCGCTTAACATCAATCCGAGCCGCGCCGACAACTGGAAGTATCTGGGCTACTGCTACTGGAGCCTGATCGAGCCGGGCTCAACGCAGCCCGAAGACATGAAGTACACCGACGAGGCCCTCAAGGCCTTCCAGAAGTACCTCGACATGGTCGGCAAGGACGATGAAGTCCAGGATTACATCATTAACCTTTACATCAATTCCAACAGACTCGACGACGGCATCAAGTATTACGAGGGTCTTCTGAAGAACAACCCCAACGACCCCAGGATTCTTCAGACCCTTGCCACCATGTACGGCAAGCAGGGGAACTTCGAGAAGTCCCTGGAGTTCTCCGAGAAGAAGGCTGAACTCACACCCAACGACCCTCAGGGTTATCTGTTCATCGGGGCTCTCTGCTGGCAGCGGTCCTACAACAAGGAAGATGCCGACGACGTCCGCGCCAAGATCGTTCAGGAGGGCATGGACGCGCTCAACAAGGCCATTAACATCGATCCCAACAGCTTTACCGGCCATCTCTATCTGAACCTCCTGTTCCGGCAGAAGGCCGACCTCGCAAAGGATGCCGCCAAGGAAGCCAAGACCCGCAAGGAGAAAAAGGACTTGCTGGCCCAGGCCGACCAGTACATCCAGCAGGCGAACCAGGAAAGAGACAAGGCCCTGGCGATCAAAAACGGTGGCACGAAGGCCCCGGCTCCAGCTGTACCGGCATCGGGCGAGGTCCCCCCCGCCACGACCCAAAACTGACGAGGTGGTCCCATGTTTGAGGAATCGCTAATTGAAACCAAGCGAGAGAAACCATCTAAGATCAAGATCTACAGCCTACCGGTGGCCGTCCTCTTCCACGTTGTGCTGATTTCGGGGCTCATTCTTTACTCGATCTACGCCGTGGATACGCTGACGCCGCCGCCCATCACCGTTTCGTTCTTTACGTCGGCCCCGCCGCCGCCACCGCCACCGCCGCCGCCGCCGCCG
>JBJKRE010000328.1:0-10037 GCA_046704825.1 Acidobacteriota bacterium | reverse complement strand
CGCCCCGGCGAAGGCGCTGAGCGGAACGGCGATCTCTCTCCACGACAGGTCGCCCGCGTCCAGGTAGAACGATTCGTTGCGGACCCAGTTGGTTCCACCGTCAGTGGAGATCCAGACGCGTGCGCGGCTGTAGCCGGGGCACGGGATGGCCGCCGCGCTCCAGAAGCGGAGTTCCTTCAGGGTACTGCCCGGGGGCAGGGCGATGTTCGGGCTGATCCACGAATCCTCGGGGTTTGTGTAGCAGACGTCGGTTGCGGTCTCCGGCGTGTGGTAGCTGTGGGTCCCGCCGTGTGCCCGGTCCGTGGACCAGATCCAGTCGCCGTTGGCCGCGGCCGACGTGCAGGTGCTCACGGTCGGGGCCGCCGCCGAGGACCAGCCGTTGGGGTACTTCTCCGCGTCGTCGCAGAAGAGGACATCTCTGTCCGTGGGTTTGGCGAAGGTTCCCGTAACGGTGGTGAAGTTGCTTCCTGCCAGGGTGTAGGCGAAGGTGACGCTGCGGTTGGCGTAGCCCGAGAGGTCGCAGGCCAGCGTCACGGTGTAGGTCCACTCGGCGGTGGATCCGACTCCCAGTTCGGATTTTGGGGCGACGGATGGAGGGGTGATGGCGACGGCCGAGGCCGGGATGTCGCTGTCGGAGGCCACGCCGAGCGTGAGTGCAACGTCGTTGGCGGTCTCGTCCGCGCAGGAGGAGTTGAATGCCTTGACCGTGAGCGTGACCGTCTCCCCGTTGTCGATGTAGCCGTCGTCGTCGCCGGAGGGGTCGGACACCACGCTCCCCGCGTAGTCCACGTGGGGGCCCGTGGTGCTTCCGTAGACGTACCCGGCGGTGGCGGTTTCCGCACCGACGCACTTCACGTCGAGCAGGCCCGAGGCCGTCTCGTCGTTCAGGGCGTTGTCCGGATCCGTGGTGGAGGTGAATTCGGTCTCCCCGTCCTCGTAGGAGAAGGCCGCCGAGGCGGTGGGCGAGTTGAGCCCGTCCCACGTGGTCGTGTTCCACCCCCTGCGCTCCACGTTGGCGGCGTAGGGCGGGTCGTCGCGGCTCCCGTTCACGTCACGGTGCCAGACGAGGAGGCCGAACTCGGGCAGGTAGGGTTCGTAGTATCCCACGGGCGAACGGTTCTCGAAGACGAACCGCTCGGTGGGATCGGCGGGGCACACGGCCCGGTGCATGACGTTGGCGTGGGAGGATCCTGAGAGGGCGTCGATGCGGTAGAGCCCCGGATGGTGTTCTCCCCCGGAGTAGAGTTCGGTCACTTCCGGGTCGAAGATCCACCCGTAGCTGTCGGCGGCGTTCTTGAACTCGATGTCGAACTTGAGCGGGGCGCCCATGTGGGAGGGGTTGGTCCCCGACTTCACGCCGTTGTAGGACCCGCCGTCCATCACGTCCCACTCGCCCGCCACGTTGGCGTCGTAGCCGTAGTCGTAGAGGTCGGGCCCGCCCAGCGTGTGGAAGCTCTCGTGCGCGTACACGCCCACGCCGAACCACTTGTCCGTGACGGCCGGTGGGCTGGCCGCCCAGTTGATGGCCGGCTCGAACTCCGGGTTGATGGAATAGGTGTGACCCGCCGGTATCAATTTGCCGTCCACGAGGACCGGCGTCCGGATGCCCCACTGGTGGGACCAGATGTGGTTGAGGGGGTCTGTCACTCCGTCGCAGGACACGCCGTAGTACTCCTGCCCCTCGCGGGCGTGGACGACGAAGATCATGAGTTCCGCGTCCGAGATCTTCCCGTCGAGGTCCGTGTCGTAGCGGGCGTAGTCCACGTCGGGTTCGGCGGCCTTGATGGCCCACTCGATGAGATTGCGGATGTCGCGCATCTCGTCGGAGCTGCACATGCCCCATCGGACCTTGTCTTCCCCCCAGTAGGCCATGGTCTCAGGGTTTATGTACCACCCGCCGTTGACGACCCTCCCCGCGCCCGCCCCGTTCCGGGCCACCGTCACCTCCCATTGGAACTGCCCGTAGGAGGCCTCCGCGTAGTAGTGGTTGAGGCCTCCGGGGATGGAGGGGTCGTTGAAGAGGTCCTCCCACGTGGCCGAGCTGTTGGGGCGGCCGGGAATGGGCTCGTAGCCGGGTTCACCCTCTACGGGCAGGTCGGGGCCCGTCGTGTGCCGGCTCGCCGCGTCGGCGAAGTCCACAAGGATGACCAGCACGGGGAGGGTCATCGCCGTCGGTTCCACGGCGAAGGCGACGCCCTCCGTTCCCCGCCCGGCGAGGTCCGCGCGGGTGGAGAAGCCGCACTCGAGGAAACGCCGCTTCACGGAGCCGTCGTTGGGTGGCCGCACGGGGATGGTGAACTTCTCGTAAGGGATGCGCGGCCTGACGTGCTTCGGCCAGCCCTCCGGCGGCGGGGCGGCGCCCGCGCGGAGGGAGCACCCTCTGAGGCTTTCGGTCCCCTGGGACGCCGGGTCGGCGTACACCCACCACCCATCGGTGTCCCGGACGATGGTGTACCCCTCGTCCGTCTCGAAGAAGCACATGCGCTCGTCGCCCACCATGCGCACCACGACGGGCGTTCCGTCGGGCTGGTACCGCACCTGGGCCTCAGGGTTGGCCTTCACCGCCCAGGCGGCTACGGGCGCCGCAAGGGCCAGAACCAACACGAGCCACGCCGGCCTCCACAACCGGCATCTCCTGAGATGGAGATGCCCCTTCTCGCACAGTTTTCGCAGAGAATTCGCCATTGTACCCTCCCCGCACTCGAACCGGCGGGAGGGAAAGGTCACGAAGATGTACGGCGTCCGATCGTTGTGGGCTCCGGCGAGACTGGAATCATCCGACGCCATCCGGGGCCCTTGCCCGGCCCCCCGGCTCCAGCTGCCAGGTCAACACAGTCCTTTACCCGAATGCATGAACAACGACTTAAACTTTGGATAATATAAGGTCGCTCGGGGCGAACGGCCAGCCGAAGTCGGCGGTCGGCGGTCGGGGGTCCGAGGTCAGCGACCACCCCCGAAGGCCTCCCCAGGACTGTTCACTCGATCACTGGATCACTCGATCACTCTTGTCACGGGCAACTCGTCGCCGTGCTCTTGGCGGTGAATCCGCACTCTCCCGATGCGGCGGGGTGGCGTTCGTTGCCCGCCGAGTCCTTGCCCCAGGAACTCTCCGTGTGGGCGCCGTCGGTCCCCGCGATGATCCACCAGATGAAGTGCTCGCCCGAGGGTACGGCCGGGGCGCTCCAGGAGGCGCTCCCCGAGTTGCCCAGGCCGCACTGGCTCCCCGACAGGGTGTAGCTGGCGATCTGACTGCCGACACCGTAATAGAGGTTGTAGTTCGGGTCCTGGTGGCAGGAGGTGTCCCAGCTCAGGTTCACGGTGCCGCCGTCGGCGGTGGCCTTCGAAGCCTCCATGGGCGTGCCGCCCACCCACTGCCCGTCGGGCACGGGCTTGATGCTGCCGGACGAGATGCCCGTGGTGCAGGGCAGGTACCCGGATACGACCACGTCGTCGATGTACCAGCCGGTATCGCCACCTCCCTGGTCACAGGCCAGCCTGAAGCGGATCTGGGCATTCTGGCCGGCAAAGGAAGAAAGGTCCACGAGCACCTGCGTCTCCGTCCCGATGGAGCCGCCGGACCAGGCCTGGCGGCCGGCTATGGGGCTTCCGTACGAACTGCTGATGGTACTGGTGTAGCCGCCCTGGGTGATGTTTGAGCCCAAATCGCTCCAGGTGCTTCCTCCGTCGGTGCTGATCTCTATGACCGCGCCGTCGTAACCGGTCGAGGACGACCCCCCATAATCGGCCCCGGATTCGAGGTAATAGGTATGCCAGAAGGAGAGGCTGGCGTTCTGAGGAACAGCGAAAACCGGAGTTACGAGGTAGTCATCGTTCCGGGTCGTCACGTCGGGACAGAAGAACGTGTGGGTCGGGCTGTGGGGGGCTCCGCCCGTGCTCTGAGCCCAGTTGTCCGTACCGGTCCCCGCGGAATGGGTCCATGTGCCTCCGCTCGTCGGCTGACCGCCTGCTTCTTCGAAAGTCTCGTCGACGTCGACCGCTGTAGTACCCGTCGGGAAGCCGGCCATGCTAAGGAGGTTGCCATCTTCGGCCCCGTTCGAAACGTCCACGGCCCTGACGATGTAGTAATAGGTCGTCCCGCTCACGAGCGCGCTCGTATCACCGAAGGAAGTGCCCACGACGCCGGTGGCGATCATGTTCGATGCCGAAGGGACGAAGGACGCCGACGTGGCCCGGTACACGTTGTAGGTGACCGAGGTCCCGCAGTTGGGCGTCGCCGCTGTCCAGGCCAGGTCCACCTCGCAGGTTGCGTTGCCCGGGCTGGAGACGGAAGTCAGGCCCGCGAAGGTTGGGGCCATGGTGCATTTTCCCGTCGCCGTGGCTGAGGCGCAGGCCGACAGGCCCGACTCGCACCCGCCCGTCGAGTCCACCGCCGTGACCTCGTAGGCGTAGGTGGTTCCTCCGCTCACGGTGCTGTCCGTGTAGCTCGTGCCGGACACCCCCGTGGCCAGGAGAGAGAAAGCGCCCGGGCTGGCACACGAGCCGATCGCCCTGTAGACGTTGTACGTGGACCCGGCCGGGCTGCCCGCGGACCAGGAAAGGCCGATCTGGTTATCCCCGGGGACAGAAGCCGAGAGCCCCGAGGGCGTTCCGGGGGGTGTGCACACGGATACGGACGCAACGGCCACGTCTTCTCTCTTGGCGTTGCCCGTGTCGCTCGGGTAGAACTGCCGGGTGTCCGTCCAAATGACCCAGGCCTCCCCGTTTTGCGCCGTGATCTGTGCGTAGTCCCCGTACTGGTTCGCGTTGTAGTTCGTGTTGTCGGTGGAATTCTCGTCGGAGTACGCGACGGTACTGTTCAGGCTGCTGAACTGGTTGCTTGCCTGCGTCACCTGGACGTTGGGCTGGAAGGTCTGCCCGCCATCCGTGGAATAGGCGAAGAACATCTGGGTCTTCCGGTTGTTCGGATCGTTGCGCGTGTCGTACCAGGACACGACAACGTCTCCGCTCGTCGGGTCCACGGCCACCCACGGGAAGAACTGCGTAGCCGTTCCCGTGTCGTCGTTCACTTTGACCGGAGCGGTCCAGGTGCTGCCGCCGTCGCTCGAATGGATTTCGTAGATATTGACGTCCGTGCCCGAGCTGACGCCAGACGGGAAATCGGGGTACACCACGTAGATGGTCCCCGAATAGGGAGACGAGCCGGTGTCCACCGCGATCGCGCCGAAGGCGTTGATGCCGCGCTTGTCCTGGGCGGGCGGCGAATTGTTGGTGCCGAAGGAGGAGAGGGTTCCGATGGCGACCTGCACGGGTGTCGACCAGGTCTGCCCGCCGTCAGTGGACTTCGCAAAGACGTGCGTGTCCCCGCCGGCGGGAAGGCGGTCCCAGATGGCGTACACGGTCCCGTCCGGCCCCACCGCCAGGTCGCCGCCGATGTCGCTGCCCGCGTTTGCGGCGTTTTCCACCACGACCGTGGTCCATGACGTCCCGTTGTCCGAGTAGGCGACTCTCTCGGTGTTGTTCTCGTCCCAGATCACGTACAGCCGGTTCGTGTGCGAGTAGGATCGGCCGGACGTCGTGTCGATGGCCATCATGTCCTTGTCGTCGAAGTTCGAGGAGTTGGCGATGTTGTTCACGACGATACCTACGGGCGACCATGTCACACCGGAATCGGTGCTCTCGGCCACCACGATGGCGGCGCCGCTCGTCCCTCTCGAGTTTTGCGATATGAGCATATAGGAAGCGTAGGCGTTGCCGTTGGCGTCCCAGGCCATGGAGGGGTCGCTCCCGAACCAGGCGTTGGCCCCGTTGACGCCTCCCGTCAGAGAAGAGGGCCATGGCGCGCAGTTGTAGGTCCAGGTCTGCCCCCCGTCCGACGAGCCGTAGAGGGCCTGGGTGCCGTACGTCGTGCCGCTTGGGGACTGGCAGGCCTGAGTGGGATCCTGGTAGAAGGTGTTGGCCCCCGCTACGAGATCCTGGGGGTTGTTGGGGTTCACGGCGATGGACACTTCGCCCTGGTAGCCCGAGACGCCTCCCGCCGCGCAGATGTTGGTTCCGACGGCAGGGCTACCCGCGGACACAGGGGCCTTGCCGCCCTGCGCCTTGCCCGGCTGGTGGTATCGAAGCCATTCCTTGTGCGCCGACACGACCGAGGGGATTACCGGAAGGCTCACGCGGTTCTTCATCCGCCACTGATGAAAGGTGAAGAGCGGGTCTTGAGCCGAATAGGGATCCAGGTTCAGCGGAGTGAAGCGGGACTGTTCGCTGCGGCGTTGACTCTTCCCTCGGGGCGAGGGAACCGGTGGGGCGGGCGAGGCGGCCCTGGGCAGGAGGGCGACGCCCCCCACGGCACACACCGTGAACCCGACCACCGTCCACCGTGAAACGCGGCGAAACACCTTATCCAGTATCGAAGCGGGACTCTCCATGATGCGACCTCCCGGTTGTGTAACCGGAAAGCCGCGCCATCAATTCCCTGAAACCCTTACTCCCGGCCCGGACGCCAGGGGGAGATTGGGCAATTGGGATTTTGGATTTGAGATTGCGGATTTAAAACACGGGGAAAAAACTTAGGCAGGAGCCTTTTCCCTAGGGCTAAGGCCGAAAGTCTAAGGGCTAAAGCAAAGCCGGCCGGGGGAGGGCCTTCAAAGCGGTCGCCCGTCAGCGGACGGCGGTCGGCCGTCGGCCTTCGCCCCCCCGAAGGCTTCCCCACGCCCTACTCACCTACTCCCTTACTCACCTACTCACGCGAGTTGCCCCTAGGGGCAACTCGTCGCCGTGCTCTTTGCTGTCATCCCGCATTGATTGGACGCGGCCGGGTGCCGCTCGTTGCCCGCCGAGTCCTTGCCCCATGAGCTCTCGGTCTGCGCGCCGTCTGTCCCGGTGATGACCCACCAGATGAAGTGTTCGCCTGCTGGCACTGCCGGAGCGCTCCAGGAGGCACTGCCCGTGTTGCCCAGGCCGCACTGGCTCCCGGAGAGCGAATAGCTTGAAACCTCGCTCCCGTTGCCGTAATAGACGCTGTAATCCACGTTCTGACAGGAGGCCACGTCCCACGTGAGGTCTACGCTGCTCCCGTCCGCGCTCGTCTTCACCGCCTGCATGGGCGTCCCAGATACCCACTTGCCGTCGGGAACCGGTTTTACCGAGCCGGGCGAGGTGCCGGTGGTGCAGGTACCTATCGTCTGGGCTGTCACGTCCACGTCGTCGATAAACCAACCGTCATAGTTATTGAAAAAACCGGTGTACCCAGTGAATGCGACCCAGATTGTCTTGCCGGCCGCGCCCCCCGTGTTCCCGCTGATGGCGTCGGCCGCGGCGTCAAGATCTACTACCGCCTGCTGGAAGGACGAGGGGTAGCCGGATGAGGTCCCCGTCCAGGCCGCAACACCTATGTTGCCGTTGTAGCCACCGGAGATGAAAGCCGACGCCGGCACGTAGCTGAAATTGGCGTTGTCCGTCGAAATGTAGAGAAGCGCCCCGTCGTATCCGTTCTCGAACTGCCACCTGTGCCAGAAGGAAAGGCGGACCGAGGTAGCACCGGCCGGCACCGAGATGCCTGAGGAACCGCCGGGGGCTGCAAAACAGTAGTCCAGGCGCGAATAGTCGTCCGTGCACGAAGCGCCACCGAACCGGTAGATGTGAGATCCACCATGTGCGGTACAGCTCTGAATTCCACGCCAGTCTGACGAGGATCTGCTGTTGAACGTCCCAATTTCCCATCCGTCAGTCCCGGATCCGCTCTCGAAATCGCTTGAGAACAGCGTCTGGGTCGCGGTACCCGGCCCCGTCGCCACGCCGGCCTGAATGTTATTGTTAACATCCTCCGCGCCGTTCGAGGCATCCACCGCCCGTACCACGTAGTAGTTGGGCACGTTGAAGGTAAGGCCGGCGCTGTCCGCGTAGGCTGTGCCCACCACGCCGGTGGCGATCCTGCTGGAGGCCGACGGTGTGAAAGAGGCGGCCGTGGACCGGTACACGTTGTAATAGACCGACGATCCGCAGTTCGGCGTGGCGGCGCTCCAGGCAAGGTCCAGTTCGCACGTGGCGCTGGCGGGATTGGTGACGGAGGTCAGCCCCGCAAAGGCCGGCGCGGCCGTGCAGGCACCGGTGGCCGTCTCGGACGCGCAGCCCGACCTGGCCGACTCGCACCCGCCGGTGGAATCCACTGCCGTCACGACGTACGCGTACGTCGTGCCGCCGCTCACCGTCGTGTCGCTGTAGGCCAGGCTCGTCAGGCCTGATGCGAGGAGCGAGTATCCGCTGCCCGGGCATGACCCGGTCGTCCGGTAGACGTTGTAAGTATTGCCGGCCGGGGTGCCTGCGCTCCAGGTCAAGTCGATCTCGTTGCCTCCCGGTACCGTGATCGAGTCGATCGTGGGGACGCCCGGCTCGGTGCAGCAGGGCATGACGAAGGAGCCGATTTGTGTCGTCCAGCTTGCTGAGGTAATCGTGCTTTTTACGTACTCGTTCGTGTACCAGAAGGAGCAGTCGTCGGATGGGTCGACGTCCAGCGTCGTATAATCGCCCCACCGATAGTAGGTGGAAGTCTGAGAGTATTGCCCTGAAACAAGCGTCGTCTCGCCTTGCGTCAGAACGCCCAGCGGATCCGTCGACCGCCGGCCCGCGTACCGTATGGAGGGGTAGGTGGAGGAGCTGGAGACGCTGTAGCCGATGGCGATATCCCCCTCTTTGTTCATGGCCGCGCTCCCCATCCACCGGCTGTCCGAGTCGGGCGCGAAGGTGCCCTGCTGGTAGATGGTCCAGCCGCTTCCCGAATTGCGCATCTCGTACCACCGGATGCCCGCGACCCCTCCGCCGGCGTCTACGGTATGGTTCACGACGAGCGTCTGGTCGCTGCCGAAATTCCGGTACTGGAGCCGGTACATGAGACGGTCGCCGATCGCGTCGAGCCCGCGCGACGTCCCGGGCTGTGAAATGCAGTCGCGCGAAGTCGGGCAGATGGGCGTGAAGGGGGCGACGGGGAGTGTCCAGTTGGGATTTCCGGAAAGGCCGAAGGTTGTGCTCGAGGGATTGCTCCAATCCACGTGGAAAGACCAGATGCGCATGGCGTCGACGGACCCGATGGTGGAGGAGTCATCCACCTCGGCGAAGTAGTTGGGGGCACCCGCCGGTGGCGCCGGTCCATCGACCGTGCTCGGGAGCATGCCGCCGTAATTCGGATTCACCGAATAGAGGTCGAAATACTGGATGGTTGCGGGAAGGCCCTGGAGCATGGAAAGGCGATCCATGACCGCGACTCCCGCCCCGGACCATGTGTTGCCGACGAACTGGTTGGCGGTCATGTAGTAACCGTCCGGCCACACGCCTAGCTTGGGGTAGTCGTTGAATTTGTTGTTGGGCCACGTGAAGGAGTACCTGTACCAGGCACCCAGTGGATCGGAGGTCTGGGACACGGCGACATACTGGTAGTAGGGCGGCCCGCTTGCAACCGCGAACTGGCTGATAACCCAGCGCCCTGCCAACTGGTCGTAGAGCACGACGGGATCGCCGTCGTTGCACGTGTCGCAGGGTCCGCCGAAGCCGTTCCAGATCGTGTTCCCGGGATAAGGTCCCCACAGAAGGTTCCCGTTCTTGTCGTAGATCGCCATGTGGAGGTTTACCCACTGGATGTAGTCGTTGGGCCCGACGGCGCCCGTGGGGTCAGGCGGCAGCACGCCGTCCAGGTTGCTGATGCCTTCCCAGTTCTGGACGGGAGTTGGCATGGTCCTCTGCGGTGCCCAGGACTGAATAACGGGATCGAAGGCCTCCGGCGCTTTCCCTTCCTTAAGCCCGTGGTACTTCGGCAATCTCCGGTTCTCGACCTCTTTCTCGGCCTCGGTTTTCCGTCCCGGGGCCGGCCTCAAGTTCTTGAGCGGAGGCGAAACGTCCATTTTTGTGGAGTAGATCAACCGAACGGCACCCAGCCTGCTTCCGTTCCCAGGCGCCGCCTGAACCGTTTTCCTGACAGGGTGACTGCCGGGGGGGTTCTTCGCTAATGTACTAATTCCCGCAGCACCCAGAACGAAGGCACCAGCCATAACCATAAGGATGCCCAATCGGCCTCTTGTAGTCCGCAT
>JBJKRE010000327.1:0-9937 GCA_046704825.1 Acidobacteriota bacterium | reverse complement strand
CGCCGACGTCGTTTTCGCCGCAACGGACGACGGCGTGTATAAGAGCACGGACGGGGGCGTGACGTGGGACGAAACCGATGTGGACGACTACGAGTTCTACGCATTGGCCATCGATCCGCAAGACCCGGACGTCGTCTACGCAGGTGGTGAGTACGGCGTGTACAAGAGCACGGACGGCGGTGCGACCTGGGCCGAAGAGGACCTGTACGACGAGATCGACGACCTTGCCATCGATCCGAACAACAGCGAAACGATCTATGCAGCCGCCAAATACGGCGGCCTGTACAAGAGCACCGATGGCGGGGCCACGTGGAGTTATTCGGACTCGGTCGAGAATTTGCTGGCCGTTGCCATCGATCCGCAGGATACGACCACAATTTATGTGGGGACGGACGATGGTGGTGTCTTCGTCAGTCACGATGAAGGACAGAATTGGACGTCCTCCAGCCAGGGAATAACCGCAGACGAAGTCTACGACCTGGCCATCGACCCCCAAACCCCTGCAACGCTCTACGCGGGAACGGACGAGGGCGTTTACAGGAGCACCGACGGCGGGACGACATGGACCGCAGTCGGTCAAGGTCTGCCCACTTTTAATGGAAGCTCCAACGTCTACGCCCTAGCCATCGATCCCCAGGCTCCCGCCAATGTGTACGCCGCGACCGACCGGGGCGTCTTCGAGAGGACCTTCCCCGCCTTCGACCTGAACTTTTACGACGACGGAGGCACGTCGGCCTTCTGCGTCGACACAAAGAAGGGCGACTTCCTTTGGTCTACGGCCGGAGGACAGACCTGCACCGGCGCGCTCAACATCTACAACGGCGGGACCATGTTCTGGAGCAAGCCCGGCGCGTCGCAGTACGTCTACGTCTACTACGATCCGAACGGCCATTCGGCCTGGGGCTACCTCTACGACTACACGTCTTACACGTACTCCACGCTCTTCGACAGCAACACGCTGAACGACCCACCGGGGTGCGGCAACCTTCAACCACGAGACTGACATCGGCATACGAACCGCTCACGCAGAGCGCGGGGCTCAGGTCCCGCGCTCTCTTTGTCGCAGCCATGGGCGGTCGGATTTTCGATCTCCACCTTGTGTCCCGCCTCGGAATGGGCTTCCTCCCGGCCGGCCGCGAGGAAACGAGGGGTCCCCATAAAGCACACGAAGTTCGAACGGTGAGACTTCCAAGCACCCCACGAGGGAGGGTGGAGGGACTCGGTGCGGGCTCGTCCATGTTTCTATGAGTGCGAAGGGATGGGCGTGAAAGGCGGAGGCCCTGATCTGAAGGCTTGACTTTCTATCATTGGGAGGGCGAACATGCTTCCATCCTCAGCGGAGTCAAGGACTTGCGCGCATATTTGGGTGGTATCCACCTGGAAGGATACCTATGGCGCAAAAAGGGAGGTCCAATCCGGAATATCTGCCTTGATGGTGGAACGATGACTCGCGGCTTCCTTGACGAGCGGCAAGTGCCGGCTGGTGGCATACCCGCGCCTGCACGTGCCCACCGCCCCGAACATCTTTCGAATTTCGATGGCCGCCGCCTGCTTTCGAACGGTACAACTTGCTCTTTCGAACGCACGCCGAAAAGCCGGCTGCGCAACTCACAATGACGACGAAAACTTCGTACGCTCTATTCCTGTTCGTGTACGTGATTCTGTACGAATTCTTCGATACCTATTCCACCAGCTACTACACCGCCGTGGTCTCCTACATCCAGGCGGACCTTCGAATCGATCACGCTCAGTGGTACATCGTATTGGCTCTGGCTTCACTGGGGATGTTTCTCGCCTTCTTCATTCAATTCCTGGCCGATATCCTTGGGCGGAAGCCCATGCTGATCGTGGTCTTTTTCGGGATGGGGCTCTCGTCCTTGATCATGTATCTGTCGCGCTCGATAGCCCAGTTCATGGTCGGATTCTTTCTCCTTTGGGCGTTCTTTTCTTCCGACATCTGGGTTATCGTCGTCTCCGAGGAATCTCCCAAAGAAAGCCGGGCGCGTTACGCTTCACTGGTCATCGTTTTCGGCTCGCTGGGGGCAATCGCCATCCCGGTACTCAGGAGCATTTTCGTTCACGCCCCACCCTCTGTCGATCCGAGTCTCTGGAAGACGATGACCTACCTGGCCATCCTGGCTCTCCCGCTTTCATTGCTCGGGCTGTTGATGAAAGAAACCCAGGCATTTGAAACACACAGGCCAGGACCTGGGCACCTAGAACCGAGGAAGACTCTGGCACTTTTGAAACAGCCGTTTTCTGCAGAAACGAGACCGGCAATGCTCGTGTTCCTGGTCATAGGAACCATATGCGGCATGCTGACGGGAGCGTTTTCGACTCTGGAAGCATACCTCACCCGAACAATAGGGATCACGGATATCATCAACAACACCATTGTCGCAGCGACGATCGGGACGCTTTTTTTCTTCGGGATCACCGGGCTGCTGGCTGACAGGTATGGACGAAAGGTCGTATTCTGTCTCTATTCGGGATTGAACTTCATAGCCATCTTTTTATTTATCCTACTGCTGCCGGGACTGGCGGCGGCGGGAAACTACTTTCCAGTTTATGCAATCACTTTGGTCGCAAACGGTTCCTTCTGGGGGCTGTTGTTCCTGTCCAAGATCCACTGCCTGGAATGCTTCCCAACCCACATTCGCGGAACGTCGTCAGGATGGAGATCGCTCAGTTTCGCTTTCGGAATAACCAGCGGTTCCCTGTTGTGCAGCGCACTGGCTACCGTCATGTCTCTGGATGCAATCTACCTTCTCTTTTCGGGTGCCGCATTATCCATCATTCCTTTTCTGGTGATAAGATTCTTACCGGAGACCAAAGGTATCGGGATCACAGGGGTGTAGGTCCACGAACGATCCGAGGACACAAGACCAACCAGGAGCTCGCTTCCTGCGTTTTCGGTTGATCCGGTGGCGGCGAAAGGACGCGAGAAACCGGCGCGGCGTTCGCGGATTTGAAACGGTGAATGACGTTCTTGGGGGCAGATTCGCTTCCCTCCCCCCGGCAGGCTGCCAGCAGGAGGCACAAAGATGAACGAGACAAAACGTGCCGGCGCCGGTTCGCAGCGACTCCTGTCGAGGCAGTCCAGAACGGCGGGACTCTGGTACCTGGCCCAGGCGGTCACGGGCCCGATCGGGATCGTCATCGTTCCCTCCATGCTCGTGGTCGGCGGGGACGCGGCGGCGACGGCGGCGAACGTCGCGGGGCATGAAGGGCTGTGGCGGCTGGGCATCCTGTGCTACCTGGCGTCCCAGCTGGTATTCATCCCGCTGGTGCTGTCCCTTCGATCGTTCCTGAAGGACGTGGGACCCGCGCTGACCCGGCTGATGGTCTGCCTGGTGGTGGCGAGCGTGCCGCTGGCCATCCTCAACCTGGTCGGGTACCTCGCGCCCACGGTTCTGCTCGGCGGGCATGCCTATGCGAAGACGTTCGAGCCCGCCCAGATCCAGGCTCTCGCGCTTTTTTCCATCCAGAGCACGCAGCAGGGCGAGATCCTCGTCGGCTTTTTCTGGGGACTCTGGCTCCTTCCCCTGGGCCTGCTGGTCTACCGGTCGGGATTCTTCCCGAAGGTATTCGGCGTCTTCCTTCTGATCGGCTGCGCGGGCTACCTGGCCGACGGCACCACGGCGCTCCTGTTCCCCACAATGCGCCCGGCCCTGACGCCCCTCGTCATGCTGACGGGCGTGCTGGGAGAGATCCCGTTCCTCCTCTGGCTGCTGATTCGGGGCGCCCGGTACCCGGAGCCGTCCGCGCCGCCGTCGACCGCCGTTTGATCCCAGAACCTACGGCTTATTCTTCTCCGCTTTCCGTTCGATGCCCAGGATCTTGTCGTAGTAGGCCAGCCAGCGCTTCATGCGGTCGATCTGGTGCTCGGGCTTGCGGAAACCGTGGTTTTCGCCCGGGTAGGCGACCATCTCCACCTGCTTTCCGGTGGTCTTCAGCGCCCGATAGAGTTCCAGCCCCTGGGAGTACGGCACGCGGGTGTCGTCTTTGCCGTGGAGGATCAGCACCGGTGTCTGCACGGAACGGATGTGGAAGATGGAGGAATCCTTCATGTAGTTCTCGGGGTTGTCGTACGGGTTGCCCAGGAACTCCCATTCGCCCGCCAGGCCGTGGTTGATGTCCGATTCGGCGTAGTTGGAAATGTAATCCGACACGCCGGCGCCTACGACGGCGGCCTTGAAGCGATGGGTCCGGCAGATGGCCCATTCCGTCATGCAGCCGCCGTAGGACCAGCCGCCGATGACGAGCTTGTCGGGGTCCGCGAGCTTGTGCTTCACGCAGTAGTCCACGCCGGCCATGATGTCGTCGTAGTCCGCGAAGCCTTCCTTGCCTCTGTTGGCTTCGTAGAACTTCATGCCGTAGGAGAGGCTGCCGCGGAAGTTCACCCGCAGGACGCTGTAGCCGTGGCCGGACAGGTAGGCCACGAGGCCGCTGAAGGACTCCTGGTCCATCCAGTCGGGTCCGCCGTGGGGCATGACCATGAGCGGAGCGATGCCCGGCCCGGCCTTCGCCGTGGCCGGCGCGAAGAGCGCCTCGATCGTCACGCCGGGCGCGGACTCGTAGTGAAATTTCACGAGGTCCGGAAGCAGCCAGTCCTTGACCTGGGGGTTGAGGTCGGCGACCTGCCGCGCTCCGGATCCATCCGTCTCCACCGTCCAGGGGTTCCCGGGGGTGCGCGGATCGGTAAAGGCGTAGGCCATCCTGTCGCCCGCCTTGTCCATGCTGAAGCCGTAGGATACGCCCGCCGGGGCGAAGACGAGGGGCGCCTCGCCGGTGGCGGGATCCAGGCGCCTGAAGCAGGCCCGCGTGCCCTCCATGGTCAGGGCCATGAGGCTCTTGCCGTCCGGCATCCAGGCGATCTTGAAGAAGTGGACGTCCACCTTCGACGCCGCGTTCTCGAAGGAGTCGCCGTTTGCGGAGGCCACGGCGACGGCGTTCATGTCGCTCAGGCCCTTCGTGGCGTAGCGCCAGGCCACCCGTGTTCCGTCGGGAGAGAAAACCGGCGCCCCCTGGGCCGGACCAGGCTTCTTCGACAGCACGGCGAGCGTCTTGCCCCGGTCGTCGATGACGCGCACGGACGGTTCGGTCATGTTGTCGTAGAGAAGCTGGCTCCTGGCAGTCATCAGCGCGAATCGCCGGCCGTCCGGCGCCCACGAAAAAGCGGAGACGTTGTAGTCGCCGGGCGTCACCTGGCGGACCTTGCCGCCCGGGAAGGACATGACAAACAGCTGGACCATGTCCCGGGGCGCTTCGACGATCTCCACGCCGCCCGTACGCTTTTCTTCGGCCCTTTCTTCCTTTGTGGGCTCGGGTACGGCCAGGAAGGCGATGCTCTTGCCGTCGGGAGCCCATTCGAGGCGCGACTCCGGCGAAATCTTCAGGTCCCCGATCTGGCGGCCCTCGCCGCCGTCCACGGGAATGACGAAGACCTGCGCGGAACCGTTCCGGCGGGACATGAAGGCGAAGGACTTTCCGTCCGGCGCCCAGGCCGGGGCGGCCTCGCCCTTCTCTCCGGCGGTCATCTGCCGGGGCTCGCCGCCCTGTGCAGGGACCATGTAGATATGGGAAATGGTCTTGTCCGACGCGGGGAACCGGCTGCGGCCGGCGGTGTAGAGCACCATCCGGCCGTCCGGCGACAGGGCCACATCCTGCAGACGCGTCATCTGCACCAGCTCTTCCGCCGTCACCGGATGTCTGGCTTCCGCCGCGTTCAGAACAGCTGCACCGAGTATCAAAAAGCCCAGCACGCACAAGATCGTTCGTCTCATCTCACTTCTCCACATCAATCCAGGACCCAATCCGCATGGACCACTGGAGTCTAACACGTCCTCCCTCGTGGGAATCGCGGCTCCCGTTCAGGAGCCTATCCGGAAACAGGGCATGGCTTTTGGGCCTCCCTTGAAAGGGCGCCAGGTGCGCGCCCCCTTCAAACGGGCCGAATGCCCCCGGCAGCTTGCTAGTTTCCAGTGGTTTCGAAGATTATTTCGGTACGATTGCGCCGCCATACCGGCGGGGCGATGTGGCCCCGGCGCCGTGCCAGCAACAGAAATACGACAGCGGCGGACAAGCATACGACGACCGCGACGATCGAGGCTTCCGGTCCAAATTTGCCTCCTGCCAGGAGGACCGGCCCGGAAAACGTGCTGGTGAGCAAACCATGCGAAGTACCGCCCGAAACCCTGGAACCGAAAATGCCCCCCTCGGTGAAATTCCATGCGGCGTGTAGTCCGATCACCATCCACAGCCGCCGGGTATACATGTACACGGCCGCGAGCAGCACGCCGGCCTCCAGCGCAATGGCAAGGCTGTCGAAAACGTTGGCACCGGGATTGAACGCGTGCAGACCACCGAAGATCGACGCCGAAATGGCCAGCGCCAACCAGCTTCCCAGGCTCTCCTCGACAATGCGAAACAGCACGCCGCGAATCAGAAGCTCTTCCGTGACGCCGACGTACAGAGAGACGATGCACGCGTAGCCGAGTGCGCTCCATCCTTCGCCTGAGGTGATATGCGCCACACGGCTCAGGACCAGAATCAACATTGTGGTCATGAACAAAAGCATACCGGTCACATAGCCACGGCCGAACTCCGATGCTGCACCCGGCAGAGACAATTCCTCAACCGGTCTGCGTTCGATCACCCGGACGTACCCGCCGTAGGCCGCAATCAATACGACAATCAGACAAAAAGCGACCAGCACACCGGCTACCGAGTGAAGTCTGATAGGTATCAAGGCGTTGGCGCCGATTTGGATGATCAGCAGCACAAAAGCGGCGATCAAGAAGCGCGTTAGTGGAAACTGCAGGACTTTCCAAAGCTTTCCGGTGCCTGGGTCAATCGGGGCGATTCCATAGGTTGCCATCAGCGCACTCCTATTTTCCGTGATGGCCCGTCCCGCCGTCGATGAGCGAAAGGGCCGTTCTGAAGGCACCATCGAAGGCGGCCGGGTTGTCGATCCAGCTGTAGTGCGACGCGCCCGGAATGACGTCGATCCTCACCTGCCCCGACGCCTCGAGCGGGAGCCAGGCTGTTGTTCGTTTCATGCTGACTACCTCCCATCCCCCGTATACGCCAGCCGGTCGACCCGGGTTTCACGCTCCCCCGCACGTGGGCAGTCGATGCAGGCATGACCTGTAAGCCTTTTTGCCGAAGGTGGTATCCTGACGGGGTACCGAGAGAGGGCAGAGCACGCCAGGTTACATTCGGCCGTGGAGGCCGGGCGTCCGGACCGGCGACGCCCTGGCCGGGGGAGGCACCATGGAAAGGCAGTTGGACCCTTTGCACACGAAGCACCAGGAAGAGACTGAAGGTCAGTTGGAGGTCGAGGCCTCCTGCCCGAACTGCGGAGGCCTGAACCGCTGGCACCTTCTGCAGCGCCTCAACACGTGCGCGTTCTGCGACTCGGTCCTGTACTGGCCGGAACCGTCCGGCCGGGGCTACCTCATGGCGCAGGACGGCATCCATTCGCAGGACGACCTCCTCGACGTGCTCGGGACGTACGACGCATTTCGCGAGCAGGCCCGCCTCAAGGGGCTGGCCCAGGACCGCCAGCGGCGGAACGGTCTCTTGGCCCAGATCGAGGTCGAGGAGGCCGATGCGCCGGCCATCGCCACCCTCAAGGAACGGCGGAAGCACCTCTTCAAACTCCGCGCCTACACGAGGGTCCACGCCCCATACGTCCTCGTGTCGGTCACCCTGGGCTTCCACGCCCTGGGGCGCGTGAAGCCGGCCGACCGCAAGGTTTTCCGGAACGTGTTCTTCGTCGCGGAGGACCTCTTCCCCGCCTACCCGCAAGGCTGGAACTTCCGGGACCAGGGCCTCTGGGCCGCCCAGCAGCGGTTCAGGCCCCTCTCCCCCGAGGACCTCGGACACCACAAGCTGATCCGCCCGAGGGAAGTGGAGGTGGACCTGGCCCAGGCCACGCGCAGGTGGCGCGCCCAGCGGCAGCTCCTCGCGTCCGAGATGGACCCCATCTCCTTCGAGTCTGACATCGTTTCGTCGCGTTCCTGGTGGGTCTACCGTCCCTACTACTACGTATGCGCCGACACGCCGAAGGGAAACGAGTGGTTCCTCCTCGACGGCCAGTTCCGGACCGTCGCCGGTTACCCTTCCGCCGAGGAGGTGGAGCGGGCCCAGGGCGGCAAGTGGGAGGTCCTCGACGCCGGGGCGGTCGAGCCCCCGTCGATCAGCGTCCTTCCCTTCCGGTGCCCCGAGTGCGGCGCCGACGCCAGGCCCGGCGGGCAGACCCACTGGATCCTGTGCGCCAACTGCGGGCGGGTCCTGGAATCTTCGGCCGACGGGCTCCAGGAGAAGCCCTACACCTCGCTCGAGATGCCCTCCCCGCCGGAGTCCCTTCAGGCGACGGGCACGGCGTGGCTTCCGTTCTGGCGATTGGAGGGAACCTTCGAGCTCGAGGGGAAACGCTTCGAGGACGTCCCGTCCCTCCTCGCGGCGGTCCTGCCGCAGCCGCTTCAGGCTGCCCCCTCCCCGGGCGGCAAGGCGCTCTACGTGCCGGCCTACGGTCCCCTGACCTACGCCGTCTACGACGCGTGGGCCTTCGAAACGGCCGCCGCCCTGAGCGCTTCGCAGGCGAAGCCGAGGGAGCTCCGGTTCCTGCTTGACCAGCACGTCGGCCAGGCGGTCGGCGTCCTCCAGGCGCGCGAAGGCCCGGACAAGCTCGCGGCGCTCATCCCCAGTCTCCTCCCGGGCCTTCTGCCCGAGTCGGTCCAGCGCCGGTTGAACCCGCTCCTTCTCAAGCGCCTGACCGCCGCGACATTCACGCCCGCATCGGTGGGCCTCGTCTTCGCGCCCATGCCCCTCACGGAGCGCCAGGGCACCGAAATCGTCGGCCCCGCAGGAGCGGTGGGCTGGCCCCCGCTGAGGGACGGAACCTATCCGCCGGCGCTCTTTCGATCGACCCGCCGCTGGATGGCCAAAGGAGATCCCAAATGAGCGCATTTCTTGTTGTGGACACGAAGATCAACGACCCTGAGGCGTACGAGGAATACAAGAAGCTGGCGAAGCCCATCGTGGAGAAGTACGGGGGCGTGTACCGGACCAGGGGCGGGGCGATGGACGTCAGGGAGACCGATCTCTGGACGCCGACGCGATTCGTGATCGTCGAGTTTCCCGACATGAAGAGCGCGCAGGCCTTCGTGGATTCGGACGAGTACGCCCCGGTCAAGCCCCTGCGCACGAACAGCGCCGACTGCACCCTGTTCCTCGTGGATGGGGCGTAGGGGGAGGGCACTCATGCCCACCATGTTCGTATCGTATTTCGACCCGCCTCGAAAACCGTCGCCGTTGTCCTTCCCCATTAAGGGTGGGCAACGTGGCGCGGAACGCCGCTTCTGCCCACCTTACTTCCTCATACTGTGGCGACATACCACGCCATTTTGTCTTCAACCCTCAGTTGCAGTGGCCGTCTGCAACTCTGGTTGGAGGCAATGAGACATGGCTTGGACTATGATTATGGGTAGCGCCCGCCAAAACAATGGCTTGGCACCTGAAACGGGCGACGATTGAATGAAAGAGGTGCAAGAACGGCCAGTGCCCGCAGGCAACTGGATGGGAGACAGCGATGATTGCAACGTCGTGGGATTACGGAACGGCCATTCTCGGTTTCCTCTGGTTCCCCTACGGCCTGTACCAATGGGAAAAGGGCGGCGTGGCGGAGCGAGCCTGGGCGCGTGCCTTCGCCGTGTCCATGTTCGTCTTCTACCTGGCCTCCATGCTGGGTCGTCCGGTTCCGGTTGTCGTCCTTGGTTGTGCGCTGGGGCTCATCGGCTCGATCTTCTACTTCTTCGTCCCAGAAAAGAAAGGCACACCGTTCTTTCGCACGCTCGGAGTTGGCCGGTACGTCTACTGGGGCGCGCTGCTCGCGAGCCTGGGCTTCATAGCCTGGGGCGCCGGCGCGCGC
>JBJKRE010000326.1:0-5844 GCA_046704825.1 Acidobacteriota bacterium | reverse complement strand
CGGAAACGGCGCGCGCATTCTGCCGTCTGTTTCACCAGAAGGCCTTCGCGCCGAAGATGGACCTGTCCCAGGAGGAAATCAACTCCATCGAAGGCTCGACCCTTGCCTCTCAGGACGCCCGGCAGGCCCTCAAAAGCCTGCTCGGCGAGCCTCGGGACTCGAAGGACGTACCGTCACAACCGTAAGCAGGACCCCGATACTGATTCCCCCCGGCCTTCGGGCCCGCCCCCTCCGATCCCGATTCTTCCCAGTTCCCTCTGGATTCCTGGATCACTAGATCACTTGATCACTTGATCACTTTCTCCCTGGCATCCCCCCGTAAAATAGGCGACACTATGCGCTATGGCCGAACGCATGGAGGGTACAGAGAAGGACGAGAGGCGGGCACCGCCGTTCTGGGTGCTCAGCCTCTACTTCGCCGAAGGCTTCCCCTACAGCCTGGTCCGCCAGATCTCGACCGTCTACTTCAAGGACTTCGGCGCGAGCCTCCAGGCCATCGGCCTCACGTCGCTGTACGGCCTGCCCTGGGTGCTGAAGTTCCTGTGGGCGCCGGTGGCCGACGCCTTCGCCACCAAGCGCCACTGGCTCCTCGCGGCCGAGGTGGCCCTGGTCGCCGCCGCTCTCGCCCTCACCTTCGGCGCGGCCACGCCCCACGCGCTGGCCGTAGGCTCCGTCCTCTTCCTGGTCACCGCCTTCTTCTCGGCCTCCCACGACATCGCCATCGACGGGTACTACCTCGAAGCGCTGAACCGCCGGGAGCAGGCCAAGTTCGTCGGATACCAGGCCATGGCCTACCGCCTGGCTCTCATCGCCGGCGGGGGAGGCATCGTCTGGCTGTCGGGGGTGACCACATGGAGCACGGGATTCGGCGTCGCCGCCGTCCTGCTCGCCGCCCTGTTCTTTTTTCACCTTTTCTTCCTGCCGCGCGTGGAGAGCCCCCAGTCCCCCGTGCGCAGGCTCTTGACCCTTGCCGCGAGGCCGCGCAACCTCGCAGGCCTGATCCTGGCGGCCGGCGCCGTGTACGGGCTGTCGCTCCTGTGGCGGTGCGGGCCGGTGCAGAACGCTCTGGCCCCCGCAAAGCCCTACGTCAAGAAGATCGGCCTTCCCGGGTTCATCACCATCTCGCTGCTGCTCGTCCTGCTCGGATTCCTGGCCAACCTTCCGCGGCTCAAGCGCAGACTGTACGCGTCGGATTCCTTCTACGCCAAGGCCTTCGTCGACTACCTGGACCAGCCCAGGATCGGCTTCATCCTGGCTTTCCTGGTCTTCTACCGGACCGGCGAGTCCTTTCTGCTGGCCATGGTCTACCCCATGCTGAAGGACATCGGTGTCAATCGCGCGGACTACGGCCTCATCTACGGGACGTTCGGAATCGCCGCGTCCATCGTCGGAGGGATCTTCGGCGGGTACCTCATCGGGCGGTTCGGGCTCAAGAAGACGGCCTGGCCGCTGGTCCTGGCCCAGAACATTCCCAATCTTCTGTACATGTTTCTGGCGTTCTATTACCGTGGCCTTTCCGGCCGCCCCGATCTCGGCCGCGCCAACCTGGCCGTGGTCGGCGCCTTCGTCGTGCTGGAGGCTTTCGGTGCCGGCATGGGAACGGCCCTCTTCATGGTCTTCATCATGCGGACGTGCAAGTCGGCCTACAAGGCTGCTCACATGTCGATCGCCACGAGCATCATGAACGTGTCGTCCACTTTCGTGGGCGTCTTCTCCGGCTTCCTGGCCGCCTGGTTGGGCTTCCCCCTCTTCTTCGGCTTCACCTTTCTGGCAACCGTGCCGGGCATGGCCCTGATCCCCTTCCTGCCGCACCTGGGCGAACGGGAGGACTGACCGGCCACCGGACCGGCTCGTGCCGTGGCAACCGGACATCAGCCGTCTGGGACCGGTGCACAGGGCACCCGGCGCACCTTATGGCTTGTTCTAGGAAGACAAGGCGGAGGGTTGCGGCCGCAGACGATGTCAAACGGCACTCAGGCCCGCTGCCCTCAGGACCCTTGCCAGCCCTTCCGCATCGCGTTCTGAGAACGCCCCCCTCTCGCGGCTGTCCAGGTCGAGAACGCCCCAGCATTCCCCGTCCGGAGCCAGGCAGGGCACGACGACCTCGGAGAGGTTGGAAGGGTCGCACACGATGTGGTCTTCTCCCAGGGCGTAGACATCCTCGACGACCTGGGCCTTCTTCTCGCGCCAGGCCTTGCCGCACACCCCGTGCAGCCCGATGGGCGAACAGGCGGGCCTTGGACGGCAGCAGACGAGTGTCATGGCGTCCCCGGCGTCGTTAATGACGTAGAAGCCCAACCACGCCACGCGCTGATCCTTTAGAACTCGCCAGAGTTCGTCGGTGGTACTGAGCATCCTGTCATCCGGAGTGGCGGCGCCTTTAGCGGCTTCCCGCACCAATCCGGCCAGTTCTTCGTAGTTCCTCACAAGGTCGCCCATGGTTTCTCCTTCGAACCGTCCCGGGATCCGGCGCCCGCGGGGCTGAACCATTTCGTCAGCCCGGCCGAAATGCGCCGGAGAAAGTCCTTCAGCCGCGATCTGGGCCGAAAGCCGCCGGATACGGTTCCGCCCCCGGGCGGACTTGCCAGCGGAGCCCCGGACGACGATACTATAGCCACCGAGCCGCCGGTTCGGCAAGAAATATTTGTCTTGCTGCTCCGTTGACTCTGGTGCGGGATTTGATTTCGGTAGAGGAAGTCCTGTATTCGGACAAATTGGTTTGGAGGGCAATTTCATGCGTAAAGGAATTGTTGTGGCCTCCCTTATCCTGGCCCTGTCTGCGGTTCCCGTGCTCGCGCAGGTCCACAAGGGAGATTGGGAAATCAGCCCCATGGCGGGCTACAGCTTCAACGGCGCCGAGTTCAAGAACGGTGCCATGGGTTCGCTTTCCATCGGGTACAATTTCACGAAGGCCTGGGGCCTCGAACTTCAGTTCGCCTACACCAACTCGTCGGTGTGGAATCTCAACCGCAACATGTACGCGCTCAGACTCTCGGGCCTCTACAACTTCAGAACCGACACGCGGACGGTCCCCTATCTGAAATTCGGCCTGGGGTCGGCCGCCATGAGCCCCGACAATTTCAGCAACGTCTTCTCGGGCGATCAGGAAGTGCACCTGGGCACCGGCCTGCGATGGTTCCTTTCGCCTCGCGTGGCCCTGCGGTTGGAGGCGCTTGCGGCCTACACCTACAACGCCAAGTACGGGAACCTGCACGATTACAGGGTCACCATGATCTCGTCCGGACTTCCCGTTCCGCCCTTCCCACCCCCGGTCTACAGGGTCGACACCATCTACCCGGTCAAGAACACCTATATGAAGTACGAGGTCCTCGTCGGGTTCTCATTCTTCCCGAAGAAGCACTCGCCGCCTCCACAGCCAGCGCCGGCACCCGCGCCGGTCGCCCAACAGCCAGTCACCCCGCCTCCGCCTCCGCCCCCGCCGCCTCCGCCGCCGGCACCCGAGAAGAAGGCGCCGGCCGAACCGCAGATGATGACCATCAGCGTCAACGAGGTGGTTTCACATTTCGTGGTCAACAAGTGGAAGCTGCCGGCGGACGGCGTACAGCTGCTCGACGAGGCCGCGGCCAAGCTCCAGAAGTATCCCGGCCTCCGCGTCAACATAGTGGGCTACACCGTCTCCACAGGCCCCGCCAAGTCCAACGCGATCCTCTCGAAGCGGCCCGCCGAATCCGTCATGAAGTATCTGCTCGGAGACGCCGTGTCCGCCGACCGTATCGCTTCCGTGTCCGGCCAGGGCCCCTCGGACCCCATCGCCACCAACAAGACCAAGGCTGGGCGGTCTGTGAACCGAAGAGCGGAGGTCAAGTCCGTGGAGCCGGTGGAGGTCACCAAGAAGTAGCTCTGCTCCGCGACGTCACCCGAGGGGGCGGGGCGACCCGCCCCCTCGTTGTTTTCGCCATGCGTCCCCGATTCCGGACAGCATCCGCCGGACAAGACAACCCGCTTCCCGACGGCCAATCCCCAATGTACCGGCTTCCAAGGCATGCGGACGCCGGCAGCGGATGGCATCCCGTTTGCTGATCTGCATTGCGGGAGGTCGGAAACAATGAAAAGATCGCGCTTTTTACCCGCCGTCTTTATCGTCGCGGCGCTGTCCCTTGAAGTCGGCGCCGCAAACCCCTTCAGCCCTGGCGACACGAGGGTCGTGACCATCTCCCACCTGTCGCCGAAGGAAGCGCCCGTGGTTCTTTACGCGGCCGACCACCTGGTCTGGGATCGCACGACGGGCGTCGCCGTGGCCGAAATTCCCGCGGCCCTCATGCCCCGGCTCGGAAGCCTGGTCAAGTCCGGGAACCTGCGTGCGGAGGCGGCCATGGGATTCGAAGACGCCCTCCGCGCATTCGTTCCCGCCTACCAGGGCCAAAGGAGGGCCGCGCAAAGCGAATCCCACCGCTTCGCCGTCCTTGAGCCCGTCGAGCTGACCAAGCCGCCCGCCCTCCAGCTCAGAGACGCCCACAGGCCCGCCAGGCGATCGCTTACCAGGGACGAGAGCGGCTCCTGCCTGTACCAGGGATTCGAAACGCTTCCGATCTGGTACGAGGACGGCGGAAACTGGTGGCACTACCAGGGCGGCCAGCCCGACAACAACGCAGGCGACTATTACTGGCTGGACACCCAGTGCGATGCGTTCGACGGCGCGTGGAGCGCCGACGCCGTCCTGGGCGGCACGCTGGGAGTGAATCTTCCTTGCGGGGCCACCTACGACTACAACACGGACAGCTGGCTCGAATACGCCCCGTGGATCACCTGTGCCTACCAGGCCCCCGGGGCCGAACTGGACTTCTACGGCAAGGTCGACTCCGAGGCGGACTACGACTTCTTCTACTACCTGGTGTCGGTGGACGGCGTCAACTACTACGGCTACAGCATTTCGGGGGACTATTCGGACACGTGGTACCTCTTCTCCAAGGACTTGAGGAGCTGGACCACCCTGGGGGACCTGACGGCCTACCCCCAGTTCGCCCTGGCCTTCGTCTTTCAGTCGGACGACGTGTACAACGTGGGGTTCGGGGCGAGGGTCGACAACATCTCCCTCTACACCACCCCCATCGCCATCGACCAGGTCCGCAAGGTCGGCGGGCCTTTCCGGCTCAAGATATACGGATCGGGCTTCCTGCCCGGTGCCTGGGTCTACATCGACGGCGCCCAGGTACCCATCGTGAAGTACAAGGGATCGGACCTCATCGTCGCCAAGAAGGGAAGGGCGCTCAAGGCGATGGTCCCCAGGGGCACGCCCGTCTGCGTCACCGTGGTCAACCCCAACGGCGGCACCACGCCCTGCTACATGTTTACGAGGTAGCGGCAAAAGGAACAGATGACTGAAATTCATGGCCCGAACGGGCCATGAATTCTATTGGTCGTGGATGGTTTTGAGTTCCACCACCTCGAAGGTTCTGGTGCCGCCGGGCGTCTCCACCTCCACTTCGTCGCCCTCGCGCCTGCCCAGCAGGGCCTTGCCTATAGGCGACTGGACCGAGTACTTGCCGTTCTGGATATCGGCCTCTTCGTGGGTCACCAGCTTCACGCTGAACTCCTCGTCCTTGTCCACGTCGTAGAGCTTGAGAAGGCTGCCGTAGGCGGCCTTGTCCTTCGGGATCGAGGACAGGTTGATGGTCGAAAGGGCGGCGATGCGCTGTCTGAGCTGCCGGACGCGGGCCTTCACGTACTGCTGCCGCTCGAGGGCCATCTGGTACTCGGCGTTTTCTGAAAGGTCGCCCAGCTGGCGTGCCCTGTCGATCTCGCGGGGCAGTTCCACCCTCAGTTCGTGGTCCAGTTTCTTGAGATCCTCTTCGAGAGCCTTGCGCGTTGCATCAAGGCCACCGT
>JBJKRE010000325.1:0-2653 GCA_046704825.1 Acidobacteriota bacterium | reverse complement strand
GCCGGCGCAGTAAGGGCGTGAAGAAGTGAGGGAGTGAAGAGGTCAAGGCGTATACAGACCTTCGAAAGCCTGTCCCCCGCCTAATTTTTCACGAAAAGAGAGTACCTCAACTCAAAACTCAACACTCAAAATCCATAACCAGACCATTCTCACCGCCTCACTGCCTCATTGTGAGATCCCATGTCTTCTCTGTGCGCTCTGTGGGCTCTGTGGTTGAACGAAGTTTCGCTCGGCCGCCTGCACGCGGCGGTCCGCGGTCTGCGGTCTTCTTCCCGCCATCGACTATCGACGGTCGACCATCGACCAGTCTCGGCGAAGGGCTCCCCGCGACTGGATCACTTGATCACTTGGTCACTCGATCGCTGTTGAAATGGGGGAAGGGGAGGTGTCCGCCGGGCGGACTGGCTCCCCGTTCCCCGTGCCCAACTCCCTGCTACTTGTTCATCACGTGGATCGCCTCGCCCAGGGCGGCCTCCACCGACTCCAGCAGGCCTTCGCTGAGTGTCGGGTGGGGGTGGATGGTCTGGGAGAGGTCGTCGAGGTAGGCGCCCATCTCGATGGCCAGGGCGGCCTCCGAGACGAGTTCGCTGGCGTCCGTCCCGACGATGTGCACGCCGAGGATCCGCTTGGTCTCGGCGTCCGCCACGGTCTTGACGAAGCCCTCCGTGGCGTTGAGCGTCATGGCCCGGCCCGAGGCGCGGAAGGGGAACGTGCCGGTCACGACCTTGTACCCCTGCTGCTTGGCTTCCTGCTCGGAGAGGCCCGCCCACGCGATCTCCGGGTCCGTGAAGATGACGGCCGGGATCACCACGTTGTCGAAGGCCGACGGCTCGCCGGCGATGACCTCGGCGGCCACCTTGGCCTCGCGGTAGGCCTTGTGGGCCAGGAGCGGCCCGCCCACCACGTCGCCGATGGCGTAGATGCCGGGCACGTTGGTCTCCATGCGGCTGTTGACCTTGATGAAGCCCTTGGCGTCCTGCTCGACGCCGGCCTCCTTGAGGCCCAGGTCCTGGACGTTGGGCACGCGGCCCACGGAGACGAGGACCTTGTCGGCCTCGAGCACGGTTTCCCTGCCCTCCTTGTCCTGGATGAAGACCTTGGAGGGGGTGCCCTTCTCCATGCGCATGGCCTTGTGGCCCAGGTACATGTCGACGCCCAGGGTCTTGAGCCGGCGCATGGTGATCTCGCGGATCTCCGGGTCGTGCTGGCCCAGGATCTCGGGGAAGAACTCGACCACCGATACCTCGGAGCCCAGGCGGGGGTAGACGCTGCCCAGCTCGAGGCCGATGTAGCCGCCGCCGATGACGACGAGCTTTTTCGGCACGTCCTGGAGCGACAGGGCCTCCTTGGATCCGATGACCGACTCGCCGTCCACGGGGAAGGCGGGCAGGCCGAAGGGCACGGAGCCGGTGGCGATGACCGCCTGCTCGAACTCGATGACCTGCTTGCCCTCGGCGGTCTCGACCTCGATGCTGCGGTCGCTCGTGAAGCGGGCGTGCCCGCGCACGATCTCCGCGCCGTTCTTTTCGGTGAGGAACTTCACCCCGTCGGTCAGCTTCTTGACGATGCCGTCCTTCCACTGGATCAGCTTGGGCATGTCCACGCCGGTTTTCTCGACCGAGACGCCCATGCGGTCGGCGAGCTGGGTCTGCTCGAGGAAGTCGGCCGCGTGGATGAGGGCCTTGGACGGGATGCAGCCCTCGTTGAGACAGATGCCCCCCAGGCTCTTTTCCGCTTCCACCAGGATGACGTCTTTCTTGAGCTGCGCGAGGCGGATGGCGGCCAGGTAGCCTCCCGGTCCCGAACCGATGACCACGACCTGGCAGCCCTTTGCAAAGGATCCCACTACCATGGTTACAACCTCAACAATAGAAGATCAGGATTTTCGAGGAGGTTCACGAGCGCCGTCGCGGCGCGCGCGCCCTCCGCCCCGTCGATGATGCGGTGATCGAAACTGATGGCCACATTCATCATCTTACGCGGTACCACCGTGCCGTCAACCACGGCCGGCCGCTCCTTTACGGCGAAGAAGGCCGCGATGGCCAGCTCGGGCTGGTGGATGATGGGGGTGGCGATCAGGCCGCCGATGGGGCCGATGTTCGTGATGGTGAAGGTGCCGCCCTTCAGCTCGTCGAGGCTCAGGCGGCGCTCCCGGGCGCGCTGGGCCAGGTCGGCGACCTCGGCGGCGATCTGCACCAGGTCCTTCTTGCCGGCGTCCCTGATCACGGGGACGATGAGCCCCTCGGGCGTGTCCACGGCGACGCCTATGTTGTAGTACTTCTTGAGGACGATCTCGCTCTTCGCCTCGTCGTAGCTGGCGTTCAGGAGGGGATGGCGCTTGAGCACGGCCACCAGGGCCTTGATGAAGACCGCGGTGAGCGAGAGCTTCACGCCCTCCGCCTCCGCTGCCGGCTTGATGCGCTGGTAGGTGGCCACGAGGTCGGTGACGTCGGCCTCGTCCACGTGGGTGACGTGGGGCGACGTGCGCTTGCTCAGGGCCATGGCGTCGGCGATGACCTTGCGCAGGTGCGAGACTGGCCGGCGTTCCACGGGACCGTCCTCGGTGATCTCGAGCGCCGGCGGGGGCATTGCGGCCGGCGGGGCCTGCGCGGGCGTTGGGGTGCCCGGCGCGGCCGTGGCCGCGGGATCGCCC
>JBJKRE010000324.1:0-14465 GCA_046704825.1 Acidobacteriota bacterium | reverse complement strand
GCCCGGAGGCCCGAAAACCGGTTCCATTAGCCACGACAACCAGAAGAAAGTCACCCAGATCGAAGAGACGGTTCCCCGGGCAAAGAAACCGGCCTCCGAAGAAGCTCCCGTGGTCGCGCAGGACCTCGGCCTCTCGGACGAGTCACTCACGCCCTTTAAAATGACCTACCGGTTCAGCCGCCCCGGTGTCGATCCCATGCAGGAGGTCCGCTACACCAGGCGGTCCAGCAAGATCGTCAACGTCGACGGATCGGTCGTCTTTTCCATGGAAAACGCCGAAGTGCCGGAAGACTGGTCGCAGCTCGCCAGCGACATCCTCATCAGCAAGTATTTCCGGAAGGCCGGCGTGCCGGCCACCGACCACGAGACGTCTGTCAGGCAGGTGGTCCGCCGGATCGTCCACACGCTGCGCGTGGAGGGCGAGAAGTTCGGCGGCTACTTCGCGGACAAGGATGAGGCGGACGCCTTCGAGAGCGAGCTTTCGCACCTCCTCGTCACTCAGAAGGGGGCCTTCAACTCGCCCGTGTGGTTCAACCTGGGGCTCTGGCACGAATACGGCATCGAAGGGTCGGGAGGGGCCTTCTTCTGGGACGCCGCCGCGGACGCCATCGAGGAGACGGCCAACGCCTACCAGCACCCCCAGTGCTCCGCCTGTTTCATCCAGAGCGTCGACGACGACCTGATGAGCATCTTCCAGCTCATCAAGAACGAGGCCCGGCTCTTCAAATACGGGTCCGGCACGGGGTCGAACTTCTCCAAGATCCGATCCAAAGAGGAAAAACTCTCGGGCGGAGGCACGTCCTCCGGCCTCATGTCCTTCCTTGAGGTCCTCGACCGCGCCGCCGGCGCCACCAAGTCGGGCGGCACCACCCGCCGGGCCGCCAAGATGGTGGTCCTGGACATCGATCACCCGGAGGTCGAGGACTTCATCAACTGGAAGCGGCGTGAAGAGAACAAGGCCAGGAAACTGGCCAAGCTCGGCGTGGACATCGACGAGGCCGTCCACACGGTTTCGGGGCAGAATGCCAACAACTCGGTCAGGGTCACGGACGAGTTCATGGAGGCCTACGACAAGGACGGCGACTGGACCACCCACTACCGCACCGTCGCGGAAGACGCCCACACCGTGAAGGCCAGGCACCTCATGCGGCAGATCGCGGAAGCGGCTTGGGAGTGCGGAGATCCCGGCCTCCAGTTCGACACGACCATAAACCGCTGGCACACGTGCAAGGCCAGCGACCGCATCTACGCCAGCAACCCCTGCTCCGAGTACATGTTCCTGAACGACTCGGCGTGCAACCTGGCCAGCCTCAACCTCATGAAGTTCCTGGACAAGGACGGCAATTTCGACATCGAGGCCTTCAAGCACGCCGTGGGCGTCTTCATCACAGCCCAGGAAATCCTCGTCGACCTCTCCTCCTACCCGACCCGCGACATCGCCGGCAACAGCCACGACTACCGGCCGCTGGGCCTCGGCTACGCCAATCTCGGCACCATGCTCATGGTCAAGGGCATCCCCTACGACAGCCCCAAAGCCCAGGCGTGGTGCGGAGCCCTGACGAGCCTCATGACCGGCCAGGCCTACGCCGTCTCGGCCCTGATCGCCCAGAGAAAAGGGCCCTTCCCGGGCTACGCCAGGAACCGCGAACCCATGCTCGAGGTCATCAAGATGCACCGCGACGCGAGCCTGCGCCTCGAAGCGGACTACCTGCCGCAGGAACTCGCCCTGGCCAGCCGCCAGGTGTGGGACGACGCGCTCGTATTCGGCCGGCAGTACGGCTTCCGAAACGCCCAGGCCACGGTCATCGCGCCCACGGGCACCATCGGCCTTCTGATGGATTGCGACACCACCGGTATCGAACCCGACTTTTCACTCGTCAAGTTCAAGAAGCTGGCCGGCGGCGGCTACTTCAAGATCGTCAACCAGTCGGTTGAGCACGCCCTCGCAACCCTCGGGTACGCCCCCGCCCAGATCCAGGACATCATCGAATACATCGTCGGCACGGGCCGGCTGGTGGGCACGCCCCACGTGAACCCTGAGGCACTCAAGGCCAGGGGCTTCACGGACGACGACGTGACCGCCGTGGAAGATCAGCTCAAGCGCGTCATGGACCTGCCCCAGGCCTTCTCGGCCTACGTGCTGGGCGACGAGACCCTCAAGCGGCTCGGGATCGCCCCCGACAACGCGCGCAAGCCGGGCTTCAACCTCCTGTCCTCCATCGGCTTCTCCCAGCCCCAGATCGAGGAGGCCTCGGCCGTGGCCTGCGGCCACATGACCATCGAGGGAGCGCCGCACGTCAAGAAGGAGCACCTCCCGGTCTTCGACTGCGCCAACCGCTGCGGGAAGATGGGACAGCGCTTCATCGCGCCCCTCGGGCACGTCAAGATGATGGCGGCCGCACAGCCCTTCATATCCGGCGCCATCAGCAAGACCGTGAACCTGCCCAGGTCCATCACCCCCGAGGAGATCGAACGGATCTACGTGGAATCCTGGAAGCGGGGCCTCAAAGCCCTCGCCGTGTACCGGGACGGCTCCAAGGTGGACCAGCCCCTCTCTGACGCCTCCACCCAGAAAGCCGAGGCCGGCGCAGAACCCGCGACGGCCCCCGACATCTGGCGCACGCCCCTCCAGAGGAAGCGCCTGCCCAAGAAACGCGGCGGGTTCACCCAGGAGGCGCGCGTCGGCGGCCAGAAGGTCTACCTCAGGACCGGCGAATACGAGGACGGCGATCTCGGCGAGATCTTCATCGACATGCACAAGGAGGGCGCCGCCTTCCGCTCCCTCACCAACTGCTTCGCCATCGCCGTTTCGCTGGGCCTCCAGTACGGCGTCCCGCTCGAAGAGTACGTCGACTGCTTCACCTTCACCCGCTTCGAGCCCCAGGGGCCCGTCACGGACCACCCCAACATCAAGTACGCGACCTCCGTGATCGACTTCATTTTCCGCGTTCTGGGAATGGAGTACCTGGGCCGGACGGACTTCGTTCAGGTCAAACCGGAGGAGAGCGGCAAGGCCGAGGCGGAAAAGACGCTGGTATCGCCCACTGCGAGCGCCCGGGAGGTTGAGCAGGCCGAAAAGACCCTCTCGGAGGTCTCCTCGCCCGTGCCCGTGTACAAGGCCATGAGCGGCAGCCCTCTCTCGTCCCACCTGTCGAACATGATGGGCGACGCACCCTTCTGCAACATCTGCGGCCACATCACCGTCCGCAACGGCAGCTGCTACAAGTGCCTCAACTGCGGGAACAGCCTCGGCTGCTCCTGACCGCAGGATACAGTACGGTCCATACGCGGGGCGGGAGGGCGACCTCCCGCCCTCGCCGTCTTTCCGGGTGGGGCATCCCTTGATCGGCTCACGGGAGCTGGTGCACAATGTGCGGCTCGTGCGGCCGGGCGGGCCACCGCTGCACCACGGTACGATTTCTTCCGAAAGGACACCCAGACATGGCTGAAAGGGAGAGGGCGGTAGACTGGAGGGTGCACGTCGCGCTGATCTTCGTTCAGCTGGCGTTCGGCTCCTTCACGGTCTTCGGGAAGTACGTTCTCACCTACTTCGCACCTCTCGCGGTGGCCGCCATCCGAACCCTCGCGGCTACCCCGGTGCTGTTTCTGATCGGCTGGCGGATCACGCCGAAAATCCCGCCCCTGCGCGACCTCTGCAGGCTCGCCCTGCTGGGGCTGCTCGGCGCCTGCCTGAACCAGCTCCTGTACATCACCGGACTGAACTACACGACCGCCACCAACGCCGCCATCCTGATGCCGTCCATTCCGGTGTTCGCGGCCCTTATGGCGGCCTTCATGGGCATCGAGCGCCTGACGGTCAAGCGCTGGACCGGCGTGGTCCTGGCCGTTCTGGGGGCGCTGGTCATGCTGGGAATCGCCGGGCTGGGGCTGTCGCGGTCCGCCCTCCTGGGCAACGCGCTCGTCCTGCTGAACTGCGCAAGCTTTGCCCTCTACCTCGTCATGCAGCGCCCCCTTCTCGAACGGCTCCACCCCATGACCGTCCTCGGATGGGCGTTTCTTTTCGGCGGACTGGGCGTGCTCGCGGCGGGCCTGCCCGACCTCCTGTCCACCCGGTTCGCCGCCGTTCCCGAAGGCGCGTGGTGGAGTATCGCCTACATCGTGCTGATCCCCACCATCGTGAACTACTCGATCAACGTCTGGGCCGTCCGGCGCTCGTCCCCCACCCTCGTGGCCACCTACACCACCCTCCAACCGGTATCCGCAAGCGTCCTGGCCGTGCTTTTCTTGGGCGAAACGGTCGGGATGAGGGAACTGCTGGGATTCGTACTCATCGTGGCGGGGCTCGTGCGGGTCAGCACCGCCCGCGAACCCTCCGCGCAACGGATGGGCCGGCGCCGCTGAGACGCCCTGAGACGCAGGGCTACTCTTCCTCCAGCCGGTCGGCGCCGTGATGCGATCTGAGCGAGGCCGCGTAGCGCTCGCACAGCACCTCCACCGAGTCCGGAACGCCCATCTCCGTCGAGTCGAATCCGAAGACGGTCCGGGTAAAGCCCCTGGCGGCGACCATCTGGTGAAGGGCAGCCGCTTCGTCCGGGCGGAAGATGCGCGCGGGCGAGCCGAAGGCCGTGTGTCCCGAAGGGATGAAGGTGGACGGGGGGCACCGGGTTTCGATGTGCACCACGCTCCGAACGGCCATCAGGGTGCCTTCTCCCAGCACCGATCCGTTGAATACCGTCGCACCGGTCGCCAGAAAGCAGCGGGGCTCTACGGTGGCGCCGCACACGTGCGCGTGGGGCCCCACTAGCACGTGGTGGCCAATCGAGCACGGGTGTACGCCCGCTCCCCTCACGACGGCGTTCTCCATGATTACGCTCCGGGGGCCGATGGAAACCGGCGCCCCTTCGGAGGTGATCACCGCCCCGGCCAACACCACCGTACCTTCTCCGATCGTCACGTCGCCCGAGATGACGGCGGTCCGGGCAACACTGGCAGTCTCATGGATCTGCGGCTTCGTACCCCTGTGTCTGACGAGATACATATCTCCCTCCAACTGTGTGCCTTCGGATGCATAAAACGCCGTTCTTATAATATTAGGGCCCGGGCTGAACGTCGGCAATCGGCAGAGGGGGGCTTTGCCTGTGCGACCTCCATACCCCAGACCGCTTCGGACGCCCGGGAAACGGTCTCAGCCTGAGACGGGTTCCTCGGCCTCTGGGCGTTTGACGGTAAGGAGCGTGACGGCGCCCACGACAACGGCCGCCCCGACCGCCTGCATGGGGTGCAGCGTCTCCCCCAGCAGGAGTACGGCCAGCCCCGTCGCCACCACGGGGATCACGTTGGTGAAGGCCGCCACCACGGACGCCTTGAGGTGGGTCAGCGCCACGTTAAGGAGGAGGTAGGCCAGGAACGAGCAGCCGATCCCAAGGTAGACCACCGCGATCCAGTCCCGGGTGGACGCGTGGGGAAATCCCTGCGAACTGAAATCCCAGAGGGCGAAGGGCAGGTAGAGGAGCGCCGCGTAAAGGGCCTGCAACCGCGATATGGATACGGCGTCGTATCGTTCCAGAAGTTTCCTGGCCAGGACCGTGTAGACGGATGCCGCGAACGCCGCGCCGAGGATGAACAGGTTCCCCGCCATGCTGCCTCCGAAGGCCTGCTGGACTCCGCCCGCCGTGACCAGGAGAAAGATGCCCGCCAGCGACACGGCGATCAGCAGAACTTCCCTCAGCACGATGGGGACCTTGAGCCAGATCACTTCTAGGATGAGGACGTAGATGGGTATGGTGCAGATGAGAATGGCCGCCGTGGAAGCCAGGGTCCTCTCGATGCCCATGGCCTCCAGGTAGAAGTACACGCCCGGCTCGAACAGCGTCAGGACGAAAATCTTCAGGGCGCCCGACCGGTCCATCCGCGTCCCTTTCATCCAGGGCGTCACCGCGAGGAACAGGACGGCCGCAATGAAGAATCGTAGGAATATGAGTTCGAACGGGGTGAAGACGGAGAGGGCGATCTTGCTGCCCACGAAGGAGGCGCCGAACAGCAGTGACATACCGATCAGCGCCGCCAGCGCCGTGGTCTTGGCTCCCCTCATGAAGCTTTCGTCAGCGCGCGCAACAGGACGTTGAGTTTCTTGATGCGCTCGACCCTGGCCGCCTGGTCCGCCGAAGACCGCCGGGCGTAGCGAACGGGGTCCTCGATGCCCGCCTCGCGGAAGCCCCTGAGGCGGAGGGCGCACGAGTCGCAGACCCCGCAGGCCGCTTCGTTGCTCGAATAGCACGACCACGTATGCTCGAGCGGAAGGCCCATGCTGGAGGCCGCGTGCACGATCTCGGCCTTCGTCATCTCGACGAGAGGCGCCACCACCTGGATGCCGCTGCCGGGCTTCGTCCCCTGGACCACCAGCTTGTTAAATGCGTCGATGAAGTCCGGCCTGCAGTCGGGATACCCTGAGGAGTCCTGTGAAACGGCGCCGTAGTAGACGAACCGGGCCCCCAGCACCTCTGCCCAGCCGACGGCCATGGACAGCAGAACGGCGTTCCTGAACGGAACGTAGGTAACGGGAATCTCATCCGAGTCAAGGTCCGCCTTGGGGACGTCCAGCGTCGGCTGCGTCAGGGCAGACCCGCCGGCCAGCGTGAAGAAGTTCGTGTGGACGACAAGGCGCCGTTCTTCGGGAACACCGAAGAAGTCCGATATCCGTTTGAAGGAGCGGTATTCGGCCACCTCGGTTCTCTGGCCGTAGTTGTAGTGGATGAATGCCAGGTCGCAGCCGTCGTACATGGCCATGCCCGCCGCCGTCAGCGAATCCATTCCGCCGCTCACGAGGACTACGGCCAGCGGCCTGTCCGAACCGACGTCCGGGAAAGGCGCCTCCCCTTTTCCGTCCTGGAACACCTCCGGCGATTCCCTGCTATCCTTCATGCCGTCGCCGCCTCGCGCGATGCGTGCCTCAGACGCCCCTTTTGTCGCCCCACAGCACCTTGTGGAGCTGGACCTGCAACCTCGCGTCGAGCTTGTCCTCGACGATCCAGGCGGCAAGATCTTTCGGCTCGATACGGTCCCATACCGGCGAGATGAACACCTGCGGCGGACCAGGGAGATGATAACGCGCCATGAAGTCCTTCGTAAAGTCGTAGTCGGCCCTGTCGCGGCACACGAACTTCAGGATGTCGCCGGCGGCCAGCGAATCCAGCACCTGCGGTTCGAACGAACCGCCTTCCCCGCTTCCGGGAGTCTTCACGTCCACCACCTTCATGACTCCGGCGGGCAAAGCGTCGAGCAGGTACGACCCGTTGGTCTCTATCGATACGGCGTACCCCTTCTCCAGGAGAATCCTGCAGAGGTCCGGTGTCCCCGCCTGGGCCATGGGTTCGCCCCCGGTGACGAGGACGCGGCGAACGCCATGAGAGCCCACGGTATCGACCACCGCCTCCAGCGGCATGCGTTCGCCTTTGAAGAAGCTGAAGGCGCTGTCGCAGTAGGTGCACCTGAGGTTGCACCCGGTCAACCTGACCAGTACGGTAGGGTAACCCTGTTCCGGTCCCTCCCCCTGGAGGGAGGGGTAAATCTCGTTGACCAGGAGCGGCGAGAGCCGGGATCCCGCGTAACGGTACCGTTCGATGCCCACCGGCCCGCGGCCGTCCGCCTTCATCGTCCAGGCACCGTGTAGTAGGAGGCCATGGATGTCTCCGTCTCGAAGACGTTAACCCTGCTCACATCCACCTCGCGGGCGATCACGTCGTAGAGGTAGCGCGCGATGTTCTCGGCGGTAGGGTTGACCTCGTCGAAGGGCGGGGTCTCGTTCAGGTAGTTGTGGTCGAGGGGCTCCAGGGCCCTTTCCGTGATCTCCTTCAGCTTGCGGAAGTCGATCACCATACCAAGCCCGTCGAGCTTCTCCGTCCGGACGATCACCTCGACCTTCCAGTTATGTCCATGCAGCCTTTCGCAGTTGCCGGGATAGTCCTCCACCCGGTGCGCCGCCGCAAAATCCCTCGTCACTTTGACTTCGTACATTCCTTCCTCCAGTGGGTGCCCAACGATGGCCGGGCGGGACTCATAACAACCTGGCGGCCGTCAGGTCCATTCCCGTCCCAGCAGGAGATACTAACCGAGCCGCCCCGTTCCTGTCGACCTGTTCCGCGGGCTCGAGGAACGGGCGCCTGGGGACGTGAGCCCGGGCCTTTCTCAGACCTTCGACCTAAGGGAAGCGTCGCTTGAAGGCCATCCAGGTCGCGGCAGGATCCCGGTCGAAGGCGCCGATGGCCGCCAGGCTGGCGAATCCCCGTTCGTACAGCTCGGTCGCGTTATCCGGCGTGACGCCTCCTATGGCTACGACTGGCCGGGTGGAGTCCTTGAGGATGGTCGTCTGGACGTCCATGGGGACGACGGGATCGGGCCGCTCCTTGCTGCCCGTGGGGAAGACGGGACCGAGCGACAGATAATCCGCCGGGAATTCGAGGGCCATCCGGAACTGCTCGAGGTTATGGGTGGAAAAGCCGATGAGCTTGTCCGCCCCCAGCATGCGCCGGGCCTCGGGGACGGGAATGTCCTCCTGCCCCAGGTGCACTCCGTCGGCGCCGGACAGAAGAGCCAGATCGATGCGGTCGTCCACCACGATCAGGCCGTTGGCCTCGTGGGCCAGGGCGACCATCGCCCTGAGGTCTTCCAGCTTTTCCCGGTCGCCTCCTGCCTTGCGCCTGAACTGGAGGAGCCTGCACCCGGCGGAAAGGAGGGTGGCCGTCCAGTCGCGCAGACGGTCACCTCGCAGGCCTTCGGGCGTCAACGGGTAGAGAGGCGGTAGGAGCCTCGCGTGGGGCATGCCGGGGCCTCCCAGGGCTCAGGGCAGGAATCGTTCCATGAATCGCGTGGAGAGCCTGCCCGCCTGGAAGTCCTCGTCGTCCATGATCTTGAGGTGCATGGTGACGTTGGTCTTGATGCCCTCGACCACGAAGGACTCCAGCGAGCGCCTCATGCGCATGATGCAGTCCTGCCGGGTGTCTCCTTTGACGATAAGCTTCGCCAGAAGAGAGTCGTAGTGGGGCGACACGAAATAGCCCGCATAGGCGGCCGTGTCCACCCTCACCCCGGGTCCTCCGGGTGCGTGGAACGTGGTGATCCTTCCCGGGCTGGGCGTGAACCTGTCGGGGTCTTCCGCGTTGATCCGGCACTCCATGGAGTGCCCGTGGATCTTGATGTCCTTCTGCTTGAAGGTCATTTTCTCGCCCGCGGCGGCCATGATCTGCGCCTTGATAAGATCCACCGAGGTGATGTTCTCCGTGACCGGGTGCTCGACCTGGATCCGGGTGTTCATTTCCATGAAGTAGAAGTCGCCGTCGTTGTACAGGAACTCCATGGTCCCCACGGTTGAGTAGTCCACCGCCTTGGCGCCCTTGACGGCCACCTCGCCCATCTCCTTGCGCTGGAGGTCGGTCAGCACCGGCGAGGGTGCCTCCTCGATGAGCTTCTGGTGCCGCCTCTGGATGGAGCACTCGCGCTCGAACAGGTGGATCACGTTGCCGAACTGGTCGCCCAGGATCTGGATCTCGATGTGCCGGGGCTCCTGCAGGTACTTCTCGATATAGAGGTCCCCGTTTCCGAAGGCGGATGCGGCCTCGGCCCCGGCCATCTGAAAGGCCGTGTCGATCTCGCTCTCCTCCGAAACCACGCGCATCCCCTTGCCTCCACCGCCCGCCGAGGCCTTCAGGATGACGGGGTACCCGATCTCCTTGGCGATGACCTTGGCCTCTTCCGCTGTCGCCACCGGGCCGTCGGAACCGGGCAGGATGGGCACGCCCGCCGCTTTCATCGTGCGCTTGGCCTCGGCCTTGTTGCCCATGAGAGCGATGGTCTGAGGGCTGGGACCGATGAAGGCGATGTTGCAGGCCTGGCAGACCTGCGCGAACTCCGCGGATTCGGAAAGGAACCCGTATCCGGGATGGATGCCGTCCACGTTGCTGATCTCGGCGGCAGCGATCAGGTTGGTGATGTTGAGGTAGGAATCACGGCTGGCCGCGGGACCTATGCAGACGTTCTCATCGGCGAAGCGCACGTGCAGAGAGTCGATGTCCACCTCGGAGTGCACGGCCACCGTCTTGATGCCCAGTTCCTTGCACGCCCAGATGATTCGAAGCGCGATCTCTCCCCGATTGGCGATCAGGATTTTGCGGAACATGCCGGATCAGCCCGCACGCTCGACGATGAAGAGCTTCTCGCCGTATTCAACGGGCTGGGCGTTTTCGGTCAGGATGTCCACTACCGTGCCGTCCACTTCACTCTCGATCTCGTTCATGAGCTTCATGGCCTCGATGATGCAGAGGGTCTGGCCCTTCTTCACCGTATCGCCCACCTTCACGAAGGCTTCGGCCCCCGGGGCAGGGGCGCGGTAGAAGGTTCCCACCATGGGGCTCTTCACTTCGGTCATGCGCTCGGAGAGCTTCGGCGCCGCCTCTTCTCCGCCGCCCGCCGCAGGCGCGGCCGGCGCGGCATCTGCGACAGCGGCCGGCGCAGGAACCGGAACGGGCTGGCCGCCCGCCGACGGGACCATGATGATCTGCGGCGAACCCGACGAATTATTGGAAGATACCGGACTGCTCTTGCAGAGGCGAAGCTTCATTCCCTCGAGTTCGAGTTCCAGTTCGCTGAGGTCACTCTTATCCAGCATGTCGATCAGTTTTTGGATTTCCGGGAGTTTCAAGCTGGGACTCCTTCTTTTAACCGCTTCTGCCATGCTATCCCCTTCTCGGCTCGCACCATTATAAACCACGGCTTGCTCGGACATGCAACCTGAGGCCAGGTGACCGCGTTCAGCCTGGCTCTCCCATCGGCGAGAAATCGCCCGCGAGAAGGGCCAGCAAGGCCGCTTCGTCCAACACTCTCACGCCAAGGTCCCGGGCCCTGGCCAACTTCGAACCGGCGCCGGGCCCCGCGATCACCGCATCCGTGCCGCCGCTCACCGAACCGCTCACCCTGGCGCCCAGGTCCTCCAGGGCCGCCTTGGCCTCGTCCCTCGTCATGGAGTCCAGCGTGCCGGTCAGCACGAAGGTGCGCCCGGCCAGCGGCTGCCTGCTCTCCTTCGGCTCACCGGCGGACGACAGCTGCAGCCCCAGCCGTTTGAAGCGCTCGATCATTTCGCGGTTGCCGGGCACCTCGAAGAAGGCCCGGATCTCGCCCGCCACCTTCGGTCCCACGCCGTCCACTTCCCGGAGCTCATCTTCGGACGCCGCCATGAGGGTCTCCACGTCAGTAAAACGGGTCGCCAGATCCTTGGCCGTCTGCTCCCCGACCTGCCTGATTCCCATCGCGTAGAGCACCCGCCGGAAGGGCCTTTCTCTGCTCGCTTCCAGTTCGGACAGCACGTTGGAGGCCGACTTCTGCGCCATGCGGGGAAGTCCGGCCAGCGACCCGAGGGACAGTTCGTACAGATCGGGCAGAGTCTCTACGAGGCCCTTTTCCACCAGGTTCTCCACCAGGACCTTTCCCAGGCCGGCGATATCCATGGCGGCCCTCGACGCGAAGTGGCGGAGCCCCTCGATCAGCTGGGCCTTGCAGGACCTGTTGGCGCAGCGGACGATGGCTTCGCCCTCCGGGCGGTGCACGGGTCCGCCGCATACCGGACAGGAGGAGGGAAAACTGAAGGGCTCGGCGCCGGAGGGCCGCCGTTCGGGCCGGACCCCCACCACGTAGGGAATGACGCCGCCGGCCCGCTCCACGATCACCGTATCGCCGACGCGGACGTCCTTTCTGTGCAGCTCGTCCTCGTTGTGCAGCGAGACCCTGGACACGATCACGCCGCCTATGCCCACCGGCGCTAGACGCGCCACGGGCGTGAGCGCGCCGGTCCGTCCCACCTGAACGAGGATGTCTTCGACGGTGGTTTCGGCCTGTTCGGCGGGGAACTTGAATGCGACGGCCCACCGCGGCGCCTTGGCGGTGGCGCCCGCCTCCGACTGCAGGGAGATATCGTTCAGCTTGACGACCACGCCGTCCGCGTCGTAATCGAGTTCCCGGCGCCTCCGGGTCCATTCCTCGCAGTAGGCCAGAACCTCCTCCACTCCCCTGCACCGCCTGTGGCTCGGCTCAACGGAGAAGCCCAAGGCCTCAAGATCCTTCAGGAGCCTTTCCTGGCTCTCCGGATGGTAGGCCTGAGCGTCCAGAACCTGGTAGCAGAAACACGCGAGCGGTCTCCCCGCCGTGACCGACGGGTTGATCTGCCGCAGGCTGCCCGCCGCGGCGTTCCTCGGGTTGGCAAAGACCGGGAGGCCGTCCTCTTCGCGCCCGGCGTTCAGCGCGGTGAACGCCCCGATGGGCAGGTAGACTTCGCCCCGCACCACGAGCCGGGCAGGGGCCTGCCTCAGCTTTGCGGGAATGTCTTTCACCGTCCTGAGGTTCTCCGTCACGTCCTCCCCGACCACGCCGTCTCCCCGCGTGGCGCCCCTCACAAAGCGTCCATCCTCGTAGTAGAGCGCCACCGAGAGCCCGTCCAGCTTGATCTCGCAGACGAACTCCAGGTCGCCCCGCCCAAGGACCTTCTGGAGCCGCGCCGCCCAGTCTCTGACGTCCTGCTCGTCGTAGGTGTTCTCCAGGCTCAGCATGGGCGAGGGGTGAGGGACGGGGGCGAAGGCTTCCGAACGCCGGCCGCCCACGACTCTCGTGGGGCTCTGGGCGGCGGCCAGATCAGGAAACTTCGCCTCCAGGTCGGCCAGCTCCCTTTCGAGCATATCGTACTCGTAGTCGCTGATGGCAGGCGCGTCGTCCTCGTAGTAGAGGCGCCGGTGCATCGCCAGATCGCGCCTCAGGCGCTCGATCCGTTCGCGGGCCCCCTCCTCATTCATTATTTTCTCTCGCGATGGGCAGTACGGCTCGGAAGCACGACCCTGGCGAAGGCTTGGATACGAGGTCCAGGGTTCCGCCCAGGCCCTCGATAATCCGCCGGGATATGGGCAGGCCCAGTCCCGTGCCGCCTTCCTTGGTCGTAAAGAAGATGTCGAACACCGAATCCTGCTGCTCTTCGGGGATGCCGGGACCCTGGTCGCAGATCTCCAGCACGATTTTTTCGCCCTGGACGGAGGCGCGGAGGGTGACCTCCTCGGGCCCGGAGGCCGCCTGGATGGCGTTCAGCACGAGGTTCAGCATGGCCGATTGGAGCAGTTCCTCGTCGGTGTCCACAAGAGGGAGTTCCTCAGGGACGTCCAATGTGATCGTCACGCCCTTCCGGCGGGCTTCTTCCATGACCAGCGAAGCCAATCCGTCGAATATGCTGGGAATGAGGGTGGGCTCGAAGATGGGCTTGAGCGGCCTGGAGTACATGAGAAAGTCGTTGACCAGCCTCTCCAGCCTCTTGAACTCCTTCCGGATGGGCACGAGCCAGGACCTGAGTTCGTCGAACTGGGCCCCGGCTTCGGCCTCTTCCTCCAGGAGCTGGAGGTTCATCTGTATGGAGTTGATCGGGTTCTTGATCTCGTGCGCCAGCCCCGAACTGAGCAGACCGAGATAGGAAAGCCTGAGCTGGGATTGGGCCTCCGTCTCGATGCGCCGGCTCATCCTGATGACCCGCAGCACGTAGAGGTAGGCCAGACCCACCATGAGGAGGATACACGCGAAGGTGCCGATCAGCTTGGTGATGAGGCCCCGTCTGAACTGAAGGGCCTGCTTCGCCAGGACGTCCTCGCTCACCGACACGATGGCTCGCCCCATCTTTCCCGGCTCGATGGCCACCGGGACCTCGATGGGAATGCGGTTCATGTGCTGGACCTTCTGCTGACCGGGCTTCAGTCCCTTGGGTGCGTTCCCCCCGATGAACTCGCCGCCCTTCAGCCGGTTCTCGTGGTACCGCAGCCGTCCCTTGTCGTCGTAGAGATCGATGGAATCGAATATCCTCTTTTCCGTCAGGAAGTCGTTGAGCCGGGTGGTCACGACGGTCTGCTGCTTGTAGCCCTTGAGCATATGCGTGGTCGGCAGTTTTGCCAGCAGTTTTCTCAACTCGGTCGTCGACTGGTTGAGGACCTTGAAGGTCTCCTTGTTCCCCAGCTCCTTGATGATCAGCACCGATCCGAGGCCGATGACCGTGAGGAACATGATGGCGAACAGGATGGAGGCCCACAGGACTTCCCGCCGGAGTGCGGACTTCTTGTTTTCCAGACGGTCTTGATCCGGGATCAGGTCCACGTCAGTAGTCCTCGACCTGTCTTTTGTACCCGAGATAATTTCTCACGAGTTCCTTCATGCTGTCACTTCCGAACTTCTCCTGGACGAATTCCGCCAGGCACAGAGCCATGACCGATTCGCCGATGACGGCGGCGGCGGGAACGGCGCAGACGTCCGAACGCTCCTTCTGGGCGCTGCCGGGGGTCTTCGTATGCAGATCGACCGACGCCAGGGGGCGCATGAGCGTAGAGAGGGGCTTGAGGTAGGCCGTCACCGTCACGGGTTCGCCGTTGGAGATGCCGCCCTCTACGCCGCCTGCGTGGTTCGTCTTTCGGAAAAAGCCCCTCTCCTCGTCGTAGTAG
>JBJKRE010000323.1:0-5123 GCA_046704825.1 Acidobacteriota bacterium | reverse complement strand
TTCGCCCGGGCAGGAACCCGTGGCGAACCAACTGGTGTTCGGCCTCTTCGGGTCTGCCTTTGCAGCGTCCATCATCCTCGATGCAAACCTGAGGCTTGAATTGATCGACTATGCAGAAGATGTGGCCGGCGAGGAGCAGGCCTGACGGTGTGTACAGGGTTTGGCTCGAGTTCTTGCAGGTGAAGAATGAAGAATGGCGACAGGTCTAGCTCTTTAGCTTAATTCGAGGAGCGCTATAGATTGTATTATCCTATGCCCCGCGCCAAGCTGCCTTCATTAAAAAAGCGTAAGTGGCCGCTGAGGTTTCCCTTCTTTGTCCGCCACATAGACGGGATTATGCTCAGCGCCCTGCTTTGTGTTCTTCCCGTCGGGTGTGTAAGCACGGTATACATCGTCGATCGCTTCCCGCGATCCCATACCAACGGGTTTGTTCCGATCCTTGCGACGCTCCTGTGTTTCATTAGTGGGGTCCTCTACACGAACGAGATCATAGTCAGCAAATGGCTCCTGGGTGTCGTTCGTTGGTATCTGGATCACGACGAGGTCGAAGAAGCCTGCACTGTTGCAACAGACTACGCTAGGCGAATCAAGTACAGGGATTTTCGTCGGAACGAGTGGTTCCAGTCTTTCATCACGGCGCATCATCTTGAAAAAATCGGCTTCACCTATGAGACCTACTTTTACCGATTGAACAAGTCGCAATAACGTCAAGCTTGAGTCGGAGGTGGGCCCAGGTCTTACGTTTCAGTAGAATTCGAGGAGCCGGGTCGATCTCAAAGGACGAAGAATGCGGGTTCTGCGCAACTGGAAAACCTTTTGGAAAGTGCCGGCTATCCTGGCATTGCTCTATCCGTGGCTTCTTCTATTGATAAGGTGGCCGCTTGGCCTATCGTGGGACCGGAGATGGCTGTTCGAATCGGTCGCATTCAACTTGGATCGTCTCTTGTTAGCATTGCTGATCGGTGGGGGCGTTGCGCTATTTCTTGTGAGGCTTTTCACCTCTCCGGAAAAGGCCAGGACGACCTCGCGTGCAATGACGGCCATACTCGTGTTTCTATTCATCTCTTCCCTGCTGCCTGCAATTTACTGGGCGGTACAGTTCTTGCCTGTTGTCAGTTGGTATTTCGCGATCCTCTGGTCCCCCATGCTGCTGACCTATTGTGTCGGCCTTTTGATTTCTCTGCCATATAAGCGGTGCTACCCATATGCCTGGGCCATTGCCATTGCCTGCCTTCTTTCCGTCTTTATCAATTCACTCCCGCGCGAAGTCGATATCTCAACTGTTTACGGCCATCAAATTCCATGGGTACCGACCACCTTGCTGGTTTCCACCACGGCGGGTTACCTTACATGGCGACTCTTCAACTTGGCCAAGTTTAAGGACTGTAAGTCCTAAGGCCTATTGTTTTCGAGCTAGGGCGGTCGAAGTTTTTAGTTGTGGGAGAAACAGTATGAAATCGGTGATGCACACGAGATCGTTCGAGCTGGACGCGCCGGTGGACGAGGTGTTCCCGCTGTTCAGTCCCGAAGGGGAAAAGCTCTGGGCACCGGGGTGGGATTACCGGAACGTCGAGGGTACGACGGAGCTTTGCGAGGACTACGTGTTTCTGACGGCGAGCCACGACCACCGGACGGCGGACGCGATCTGGATCGTGAAGGCCTACGACCCCGGCTCGTACCGGGTGCAGTTCTACAAGATCGAACCCGGGCACAAAATCGGGGTGGTCACGGTGAAGTGTTCGGCGCAGACGGCCTCCAGGACCACGGTCCAGGTGACGTACAAGTACAAGGCCCTGTCGGCGGCCGGCGAAGCCTTCGTCGAGGGGTTCAGCGAAAGCCGCTACGCGGCATTCATCCACGAATGGCGGACGCTCCTTTCAGGTTACTTTCAGAGGCCGGATGGTACCGGGTAGGGGGGCATTCATGCCCACCTGTTCCATGTTCGGCGGGAATGGCGGCAGGCGTGTGCGGGTTTCTTAACCGAATGCCATGGGCAGAGCGGACCGCTTGGGTCCGTTGTTTTTCCGAGTATCACAACAGGAACTTTTCGGGAGTCTGCGGATGGAGGAAGGACGCTACACGATTCGAACGATGGCGCGGGACGAGGTTGACACGGCTATAGAGTGGGCCGCGATCGAAGGCTGGAACCCGGGGCTTCACGACGCGGCCTGCTACTTCGAGGCCGACCCCGAGGGCTTTCTTGTGGGCCTGCTGGACGGTGACCCCATCGCCACCCTGTCCGCCGTCAGGTACGGCGAGTCCTTCGGATTCATGGGCTTCTACATCGTCAGACCCGAGTTCCGCGGCAAGGGCTACGGCATCCGGATCTGGGACGCCGGCCTCCGATACCTGGAGGGCCGGAACATCGGCCTAGACGGGGTCGTGGATCAGCAGGACAACTACAGGGAATCGGGATTCGGGCTCGCCTACCGGAACGTCCGGTACCAGGGCGCCGGCGGCGGCGACGCGCCGGAGGATGCGGGCCTCGTGGACCTAGCCGATCTGCCGTTCGAGGCCGTGGGCACGTACGACGCGCGGTTCTTCCCCGCGGACCGGACGCGGTTCATCGAGTCGTGGATCAAGCAGGCCGGGGGCCACGCCCTCGGCATCAGGCGGGAAGGCGGCCTGAAGGGCTATGGGGTCATGCGGCCCTGCCGCTCGGGCTATAAAATCGGCCCCCTCTTCGCCGACGACCCGGACCTGGCCGAGACCCTCTTCCGCGCCCTGACATCCAGGGTCGGCCCCTCCGATCCCGTCTTCCTCGACACGCCGGAAGTGAACCGTGCGGCCGTGGACATGGCCCGGCGGCACGGCATGGAGGTGGTCTTCGAAACCGCGCGCATGTACACCGGCGAGGCCCCCGACCTCCCCGTGGACCGCGTCTTCGGCGTCACCTCCTTCGAGGTGGGGTGAGCAAGTGGCCAAGTGATCAAGTGATCGAGTACAGGGGCGGTGAGCTCGCTTGACGTGTCGTACGCAAAGTCGTACCTTTTTACCAGGAGGACGGCATGACGATTCTCAAGGTGAGCGATGCGCGCGCCAAACTCTACCGCCTCATCGACGAGGCGGCCGACACGCACAAGCCCGTCGTCATCTCGGGCAAGCGGCACAACGCCGTGCTGGTCTCGGAGGATGACTGGCGCGCCATCGAAGAGACCCTGTTCCTGCTCTCCGTCCCAGGCATGCGGGAGTCCATCGTAGAGGGCATGAAGGCCCCGCTGTCCGAGTGCGACACCGGGCTTGAATGGTGAAGTGGCGGCTTTACTACACCCGGCAGGCCCAGAAGGACGCCAGGAAGCTGGCCGCCGCCGGACTGGCGGAAAAGGCGCAGGCGCTTCTCGATCTGCTGGAGCGCGATCCCTTCGAAAGCCCGCCCCCTTTCGAAAAGCTGGTGGGGGATCTGTCGGGTGCGTGCTCCAGGCGCATCAATATACAGCACCGTATGGTGTACCAGGTCTTAGAAAAGGAACATGCCGTCAAGGTCATCCGCCTGTGGACGCATTATGAATGACGCTGCGACCGAGGGATCGAGTAACGCCGTGAGCAGGTGATTCCGGGAGTAGGTGAGCAGGACGGCTGCCTGGCTTCGCCTCGATCCCGATTCCGATTTCGACATCTTCCTCACCGTCTCACTGCCTCATTGTGCAATCCTGCCTGCCCGAGGGCGCCGCAACGGCCCGTCCCGAGCCGTTTTCAAATCCGCAATCCCAAATCCCTATGCGCCTCTCAGCGCGGTGAGTAGGTGAGCAGGGAAGTAGGTGAGCAGGAAGCGGGATGGTCTTCGAAGGCCTGTCTACGTCCGCATATATCCTTTCCTTTAGCCCTTAGCCCTTCGGCTTTAGCCCTTGGGAGAAAAATGTCCTCCAAATTACTGCCGCCTTCTGCCTTCCGAATTCCGCCTTCCTCCCCCCACTTTCATTAATCCGGCCGTTCAGGCATACTTTTACGGAATCGGGGTTATATTCTTTTGACCGAGGAGTAATGGATGTCCGAAGAGAAGAGAGACGAATCGAAGAAAGACCGGCGAGTCATCGCCGTTATCATAGCCGTCATCGTGCCCTTCGCCCTGGCCGTATGGTTCTGGCGGATGACCCCCGCCGTGGGCGGATGGGCCGGCAAGGGCGCTCCGGCTGCCGAACCGGCGCAGGCGGGATACGCGACGAACGGCCGCATGCCCGTGAGCGGATCCTCGGCCCTGGACCCCGCGGTCCTGTACCGCCAGAACTGCGCCAAGTGCCACGGGCCGGACATGGAGGGCAGCGGGACCGTACCTGCCCTGAAGCGGGCCAACTGGCCGTACCGGAACGACCGGGACATGCTCATCAAGGTGATCCACCAGGGCAGGGGCCTGACCATGCCGAGTTTCGACGGCCGCCTCTCGAACAAGCAGATCGAGGTGCTGGCCGACTACCTCCAGAAACAGAACGGCGTCGACGGGAAGTGAGTCGGCGGGCCCGCTCGAACGAGGGCCGGCCTCTCCCCTTCAAACCAGCGTCCGCCCGCAATGTTTCGGGCGAAGCGGCGCGTGCCGCAGGCCCCGTCGTGCTTGTGCGGCTTGGCTTTGGGCGCTTTTTAAGGGATAATATCCCTCTTTAGGACGCCCATTCACATCGCACCAAGCATCGAGACGGGGGAGGCAATGGCTCACGGAGTAATGAGAACCAAGTCCCTTGGCCGCCTGATCGCCGAGACGCAACAGGAGGGGCGGCGCCTCAAGAAAGTCCTCACCGCCTGGGATCTGACCGCCATCGGCATCGGATGCATCATCGGGGTCGGCATCTTCGTGCTGCCCGGCGTCGAGGCCGCCGAGCACGCAGGCCCGGCCATCATCGTGTCCTTCGCCGTTGCGGCGGTGGCGTGCGCCTGTTCGGCGCTGTGCTACGCGGAACTCGCGGCCATGATCCCCGTATCGGGCAGCGCCTACACGTACGGGTACGCCACGCTGGGGGAGATCCTGGCCTGGATCATCGGGTGGGACCTTGTGCTGGAGTACATGGTAGGGGCGTCCCTGGTGGCCATCGGGTGGTCGGCCTACCTCGTGAACCTTTTGAAGGGGATGGGGCTGCACCTGCCGCACGAGTTCATCACGGCGCCCTTCGGCGCCGATCCCGGATGGCTGGACC
>JBJKRE010000322.1:0-11790 GCA_046704825.1 Acidobacteriota bacterium | reverse complement strand
GGAAATGCTCCCCGACGAAGTCCTCGAGCACGCCGAACGTCAGCTCTCGACCGGCGAAGACGCGCCTGAAGCCGGCGACGTGCTCCGGCCGACTGACCTTACGCGTTCCGATTCCTGACATTCGGGTAAACAGTCTTACGGAATCGCATCCCGGTTTTCGGGATCTTCCCTGACCGGAAAGGTCAGGACGAAGGCCGTCCACGTGGGAAAGAGCGCGAGCCCCGGCACGGCCTCTGCCACCAGGGCCGCCGCGAGGGGCCACCTGAAGCCCAGGATCAGCACCAGAGCGGCCGAAGCGAAGACGTCCAGGACCACGTCCCACGGAGAGGCGGCTCCGGGCAGGAAGAGCGGGAAGATCGTGATCTGGATGAGGTCGGCCGCACCCGCCACGGCCAGGGCGGCGTACTTCCTGCGCCGGGTCAGGGGCCGTCTTCGCAGAAAGTTCGATGGCTTGATCGGATTATTCATGCAAAGAAATCGAGGGGCGGGAAAGGGCCGCGCCCTTTCCCGCCTCCACGACCAGACCTCCCTTTAACTGGCGCGGATCCAGCGCATGATCTCGGGAATGCTCGGCCGCTTTCCCGTCATCAGGATGCCGACACGGAAGATCTTGCCGCCGATGTACGCCATGACCACGATACCCACCGCGAGGCCGCCCATACTAGCCAGGATCTGCCATATGGGCACTTCGATCAGGGAGGCCCGCATCATCATGAGCGTCGGGGCGAAGAAGGGAATCAAGGAGAGAATCACCACCCAGTTCGCGTCAGGGTTCTGGATAATCGCACCCATGAGGATGACCGGAAGCATGAGGCAGATGACGACGAACATGTTTATCTGCTGGGCCTCCTGGTCCGTGGTGCACACGGCGCCCACGGCACCGTAGATCGCGGCATAGAAGAAGAATCCGAGCAGATAGAATAGAACCAGCATCGTCAGTTCGCCCGGCCCGACCATGGCGCTGCCTGCATGCGAGGTGAAGTTCATCGGATTGAGAACGTAAAGCCCGACACCCAGCAGGAACCAAATGACGTACTGCACGAGTCCCACGCTCGCGATACCCAGTATCTTCCCCATCAACAACTCGAACGGCCGCACCGCCGAAACGATGACCTCGGCGATCTTGCCCGTCTTTTCCTCCATGACGCCGCGCATGAGCACGATGCCATACGAGAGGATAAGGACATAGAGGAGCATCGCGAACATGATGGCTTTCATGTACTCGCCGAGGAAAGATCCTTTCGAAGTCTTTCCTTCTTTGTTCACCTTAGCGGTCTTGAGCTTGACCGTTTTCTCAAGTTCACTTACGAGGCCCGGATCCAGTCCCTTCACCTCGAGGCGATGCCTGAGGGCGATCTGGTTAAGCCGACTATGAAGGAATTCCATGAGGTTGATGTTGCCCAGGCTCATGCCGTAGTACTCGGCTCTGAGGTCGCTCTTGGGATCGGGGCTGAGCACAAGGAGGCCATCGATCTTCTTGTCCAGGAGGCGCTTCTTCTCGCTCGCCAAGGTGGCCCCTTCGGGCGCGAGCACAAACCGACCGGCCTTTTTCACTTCTTCCTTGGCCGCATTCTGGAACGCATTGCCCTGATCCTGCTCCGCTTTCCCTCCTTCGGGCGCAGCCTTCCGGGTCATGAGCGTCCCCGCCCAACCCGTGTGGTCCAGCACCTCGACGGTTGCCGCCTTCTCGGTATGCATGAGCAGCACGGTGGGAAGTATCATCGCCGCGCCAAAAAAGAGAGGAACCAGAATGGTCAGGACGAGAAATGACTTCTTTCGGACCCTGTCGAGGAACTCCCTGCGGGCCACCACCCAGACGTTCGTCGCGCTAATTCGCATGGCCCACCTCCCCGTTGCCCGTGACCACGGTCACGAAGATGTCGTGCATGGAGGCCTGCTCTTCGCCGAAGCGCACCACGTCGCCACCCGCCTGCAGGAGTGCCGCCAGCAGATCCCGCGGCGGTACGCTTTCCTCGAGCGTGTAGCGCGCTTCGTGCCCGTTCAGCCGCGCTTTCCTGACCAGCCCGTCGACGGCGACCGACGCCGGGGCGTCTCCGGCGAACTCCACACGGATCTCTTTGCTTCCGTAGCGGCTCCGGATCTCGCCGACCTCGCCGCTCAGCACGATCTCGCCCTTGTTGATCAGGGCGATCCGGTCGCACATCTGCTCTACCTGCTCCATCTGGTGCGTCGAGAGCACGATGTTCGTCCCCTGCTCGAGCGTCTCTTTGATGACCTCCTTGAAGAGGTCCATGTTTACGGGGTCAAGGCCCGAAAAGGGCTCGTCCAGGATGGCCACTTTGGGCTTGTGAATGAGGGCGGTCAAGAGCTGGATCTTCTGCTGCATGCCCTTGGACAGTTCCTCGACCTTGCGCTCGGCCCACTCGGACAGTCCGAGCCGGTCCAGTCCGCCCAGCGCGCGCTTCTTTGCCTCTTTGGCCGAAAGCCCGCGCAGCTGGCCGAAGAAGACCAGGAGTTCCCAGACCTTCATCTTGGGGTAGAGCCCCCTGTCCTCGGGCAGGTAGCCGAAGTAGTTCTCGTGCTTGCGCGACTTGGGCTCGCCGTAGACCGATATGCTTCCCGCGTCGGGCAGGATGATACCCAGGGTCATGCGGATGAGCGTCGTCTTCCCGGCGCCGTTCGGGCCGAGAAGGCCGAAGATTCGGCCCTCCGGGATGTCGAGGTCCAGCGGCTTGACGGCCTGGACCTCGCCGAAGCTCTTTTGCACCCCCCTGTAGCTAAGGGCGTCCATGTTCCTCCTCCTTTTCGGCAGAAACCCTCTACCAACGGTGAAAATTGTATCTTAGCCGATTTGGCCCGACCGTTGTCAAACGGACGCGATTGTTGGATAATCATTACTCTCAATGAGGGCAAGGGATTGGCGGTAGAGTTGAAGTTCCCTTACGTTGCGGTGGAAGGTCCCATAGGCGTGGGCAAGACGACCCTCGCCAGGCTCATCGCCAAGCGCGTCGGGGCCTCCCTCCTCATGGAGGACGTTCAGAACCCCTTCCTCGCCGACTTCTATAAGGGCAAAAAGGGATCGGCCTTCCAGTGCCAGCTCTTCTTCCTGCTCACCCGGTACCAGCAGCAGGAGCAGCTCGTTCAGCGCACGCTCTTCGACAGGCAGATCGTGGCGGACTACATCCCGAGGAAGGACAAGATCTTCGCCTACCTGAACCTGACCGATTCGGAGCTGATCCTCTACGAGAAGCTCTACTCCCTGCTCATGGAGCCGCTGCCCAAACCGGACGCCGTCATCTACCTGCAGGCCACCACGCCGACGCTGGCCAAGCGCATCCGCTCGCGCAGCCGGGACTTCGAGAAGCACGTCTCGGACCAGTACGTGGAGGAGCTGAACAAGGCGTACAACTACTTCTTCTTTCACTATCAGGAGACCCCCCTCTTGATTGTGAACACAAATGATATAGACTTTGAGAGGAACGCGGCCGAGCTCGACCAGTTGATCAACCAGGTCAACCGGCTCGAGAACGACGTCCTCTTTTATGCGCCGCCTGGAACCAGGTGACTGGACCGGGACGGCAGAGCATACCGATCCTCTGATCTTTCCCCCAAGCCCAAGGGTAGTCCCCGACGGGATGGGGAGAAGGGAGAAAAGAAATGTCCAAAATAAGGCAGGCAATGCCCCAGGCGGTTACTGTGCCCGTTCTGCGCGAGCGCAAGACCGCTGGTGAAAAGGCCGTCATGCTGACGGCCTACGACTATCCGTCCGCACGGATCGCCGAAGACGCTGGGGCCGACGTGCTCCTGGTCGGCGATTCCCTCGGCATGGCGGTCCAGGGACGCCACGACACCCTCGGCGTCACGCTGGACCACATGGTGTACCACTGCTCCATGGTCAGCCGCGCGGCCACGCGCGCCCTCGTGGTCGCCGACATGCCCTTCATGACCTACCACACCGGCTGGCAGGACGCCGTCCGCAACTGCGGCCGCTGTCTGCAGGAAGGGGGCGTGCAGGGCGTCAAGATAGAAGGCGGCCGGAAGCGCGCCGCCCTCATCCGCCGCCTGGTGGCCAACGAGATCCCCGTGATGGGCCACATCGGCCTGACACCCCAGTCGCTCCACAACCTGGGTGGCTTCAAGGTACAGGGCAGAACCCTGGACGCGGCGGAGCAGCTCTTGGCCGATGCGAAGGCCGTGGAGGAGGCCGGGGCCTTCGCCCTCGTGCTGGAGTGCATCCCCTCCGAGGTGGCCGCAGAGATCACGGCTCGTTCCGGCATCCTCACCATCGGAATCGGCGCGGGGCCCCACTGCGACGGACAGGTTCTGGTCTTCCACGACCTCCTGGGCCTGTACGACGGACGGCTTCCCCGCTTCGTGCGCACCTACGGAGACTTCGGAAAGGTAATGCGCAAGGCCCTCGGGCGCTTCCGCGACGACGTCCTGAACGGGCGCTTTCCTTCCGAAGAGGAGGCGTTCCACCTGTCGCCCGAACTGGCCGAACGGTTCGGCGGTACGAAGAACAATGCTGATACTGCAGCGCATTGAGGACACGCGGGCCTGGAGCAGAGACCGCAGGGCCCGGGGCGAGTCCGTCGCGCTGGTGCCCACCATGGGGTACCTGCACGAGGGGCACCTGTCCCTCATACAAAAGGCCCGTCGTAACGCCGACCGCGTGATCGTTTCGATCTTCGTGAACCCCACTCAGTTCGGTCCGCACGAGGATTTCGACCGCTATCCCCGCGATCCGGAGCGCGATGCGCGCCTCTGCGAAGAGGCGGGCGCCGACGCCCTCTTTCTGCCCGGGACATCCGAGATGTACCCGCAGGGGTACGCCACCTACGTCAACGTCGAGGGCCCGCTCACGGAGACGCTATGCGGAGCCAGCCGCCCCGGCCACTTCAGGGGTGTGGCCACCGTGGTCACCAAGCTCTTCGCCATCTGCGAGCCGGACGTGGCCGTGTTCGGCCAGAAGGACGCCCAGCAGGTCGCCGTCATACGACGCTTCACGGCCGACCTGAACCTGCCCGTCCGGATTCTCGTGGCGCCCATCGTGCGGGAGAAGGACGGCCTCGCCATGAGCAGCCGCAACGTCTACCTGTCCGACGAAGAACGCCGGCAGGCGCTTTCCCTAAGCGCTTCGCTCCGCCTGGCCCAGGACCTCTTCGCCGGGGGGGAACGAAAGTCCGAGTTCCTGCTGGGCGCCGTCACGCGAACCATTAGCACGGAGCCCCTGGCGAGCCTGGAATACGCCCGGCTGGTCGACATGTCTTCGCTCGAACCGATAACGACCATCGAAAAGCCGGCCCTGCTCGCCCTCGCTGTCCGCTTCGGCGGGACCCGGCTCATCGACAATACCATTCTGCCGCCTCAAACGGGGGACTGATTCATGTTTCTGACTATTCTCAAGGGGAAAATCCACAGGGCCACGGTGACCGAAGCGGACCTCGAGTACGAGGGTTCGGTGACCATCGACCGCGAACTCCTCGACGCTTCGGGCATCCTGCCGCACGAGAGCGTGGACATCCTGGACGTGACCAACGGCTCCAGGCTGACCACGTACGTCCTGGCAGGCCCCCGGGGCTCGGGGACTCTTTGCATCAACGGGGCTGCAGCACACCTCGTCAACAAGGGCGACCTCGTGATCATCTGCGCCTACGCGCTGATGGACCCCGTGGAGGCGCGGTCCTTCCGCCCGCGCGTCGTCCTCGTCGACGAGAAGAACGCGATCAAATCCGTCGGCCGCTATCGGGACGGCAGGCTCGAGCGGGAGCCCTGAGAACCCACCCCTGCCGGCTCGTCTTCCGAACCCATGCACGCCCCTTCGACCGCCTCCTTGTGCTATGCTTTAGCGGTTGACTGGAGGGGACCTTTGTTGAAAAAGTGCGTTCTCGCCATTCTCATCGCCCTGGCCTTCAGCGCAGCATCCTGGGCCGACAATCCCGGCTTTTCCTACGACGTCTACCTCAAGAGCGACTACGGGCGTGCCCGCTTCTGGCTGAACACGGGCACGGGCCGCTTCCGGTGGCTCGATACCGCCAAGAGACTCGACATCGAGGGCAAAGGGACGCTGGCCTTTCCCAACCTCGGACCCATCATCTTTTTCTTTTCCGGCGAGATGGACGGCTACGACTGGGTCAGCATTTCGCTTAAGATCTACGGGACCCGGGCCAGCGGCTACCTTGCCGCCTTCCCCACGGGCACCCCCGTGCGGAAGATCACGTCAAACATGTACGACAAAGACACGCGCAACGACGTGGTGCGACCAAGGCGGCCCAGGAAGCGCCCTGAGCTGAAGCCCACCGTAAAGAGCATCCGCCCCAGACCGTCCGAAGTGCCTATTCAAACTCCGGAGAAACATCCTTCCCGGAGCGATGCCCACCTGCCCGGGTAGCCCCAGGCCCCGATCGGTGCAGCCTCAGAGTCCGTAACGGCCCAGGTCGAAGGGCAGGGCCTTCCGCTGCATCTCGATCAGGCTGTCTATGCCGGAAGCCGCCATGCTCAGCAGGCTGTCGAGGTCTTTCTTCGGGAAAGGTTCCTGTTCCGCCGTACCCTGGATCTCGATGAACCGCCCGTCGTCCGTCATGACCACGTTCATGTCGACCTCTGCGATGCTGTCTTCTTCGTAGCATAGGTCCAGGATCCTCTCACCTCTGAGGATCCCCACGCTCACTGCCGCCACGTGCCGCTTCACGGGGAATTTCTTGATGAGCTTCGCCTCCATCATGTGGTTGAAAGCCAGCATGAGCGATACGAAGGCACCCGTCACCGAGGCCGTGCGCGTGCCCCCGTCTGCCTGGAGCACGTCGCAGTCGAGCCAGAGCGTCGTGTCGGGGATCGCCGAAAGGTCAACAACCGTCCGCATGGAGCGTCCGATGAGGCGCTGGATTTCCTGCGTCCTGCCGCTCTGCCGCCCCCTTGCCGCCTCGCGGGGCGACCGTTCCGAGGTGGACGCGGGCAGCATGCCGTACTCGGCCGTCACCCAGCCCTGTCCGGTGCCCTTGATGAAGTGCGGGACCCTGTCCTCGATGGAGGCGGCGCACAGCACCTTGGTTTTCCCTACCTCGATCAGGCATGACCCGGCGGGGTGGACAAGATAATCCGTATGGATTGAAACCGGGCGGAGTTCGTCGAGTTCGCGACCGTCACTTCTCATGGCAAGACCAACCTTTCTTCATCCACGGCCTGCATGTCCACGATTCTTTCGCCGAGGATGTTCTCCCCGACCTCCCTGAAGTGGGTGCCCGCATCCGTGACGTAGCACGTGAGGGTCCCCCGCTTCCCTGCGGACGTTCCTCCGGCTGGCCGGGGCAGCCGTTCTAGCAGGGTGTCTACGGCGCTGGAGGCCGACGAGATCAGCGCCACGTCCGGCCCCGCAACGCGTTCGAGCGCAGGGACGAGCACGGGGTAATGCGTGCACCCCAGTATGATGGTGTCCACGTTTTCTGAGAGGAGCGGCGCGAGGTACCGCTCGGCGACTTCGATCGCCACGGGGTCGTCCGCCCAGCCCTCCTCAACCAGCGGCACGAACAGCGGGCAGGCCGCCGACAGGACCCGGGCGCCCGGCTTTAGCCGCTTGACCGCCCGCGTGTAGGCCCCGCTCGATACGGTCGCACGCGTGCCGATAAGTCCGACACACCCGCTTCTCGTAGCACCGACCGCCGCTCGGGCGCCCGGTTCGATCATGCCCAGGACGGGTACCTCGAGGTCGCCGGACAGCGCATCCAGGGCCCAGGAACTGCTCGTGTTGCAGGCCACCACGAGGAACCCGATCCCCTTTCCGGCCAGAAAGCGCCCGATCTCCCTCGAATATCGGATGACCGTCTCTCGCGACTTGTTGCCGTAAGGCACGCGCGCCGTGTCGCCGAAGTACAGGATGTCCTCACCCGGAAGGCGCCGGCGGATCTCCGAAACCACCGTAAGGCCGCCCACACCGGAATCGAAGACGCCGATGGGGCCGCTAGAACTCACCGACGCCACCTCCCGCTTCCTGCGGACGAATGGAGGGCGCCAGCATGCTGGGTTCGAAGGGGATGGGACGGCTGAGGTCCAGGTGTCCCAGGAGGGTGTCCACTTCCTGCCCGTCCACGAGAATGCGCACGGACTTGATACTGTTGAAGTTCCACGAAAGCGTGTCGACGATTCCGTAGACCCGGGCCATCTCCGTGTCCGTCCCGCCACCCGTGCGGACGGGCCCCGAGAGGTCCACGACGGCCTGGTCCCCGTTTAAGACGAAGAAGGCCCTGAGGGAGCAGTTCTCGGGAAAAGGCATCACCATGCCCTCGCCGGCGGGACCGGCGAGGTACCGGGAAACGAGTTCGGCCATGTCCTTTTCCTGGTCGCCCAGTTCCGGCATCTCGACCCTGTACTCGCTCAGGAGCATGTCCGGGGCGGCGGGGTACAGCAAGATACGCTGGACCTGCTGCTGCTCTTCCAGGGGAGAGACCCCGGCCGACTCTTTAGGGGCCTGCGCCGTGCGGCGGCCGCACGAAACCGCCGCCACCAGCAGGAGGGCCACCCCGGCCCCCGCTCTAAGGTGTCTTCGAAGCGATTGGGTTTTCATAGCGATTCTTGAAATCGATAATGGCCTTGTCAAGGGCGTTGGCCGCCTGGTCCTGGAAGGCGGGGTCCTCGAGTTCCTTGGCCTCCTTCGGGTTCGTCAGGAATGCGACCTCGACCAGTACCGCCGGCATCTGGGCCCCTTCGAGCACCACGAACGGGGCCTGCCTCACTCCCCTGTCGCCCGTGTTCAGGAGCTGGTTGAATTCTTTCTGGATGGTCTCCGCCAGAGCCTGACTCTCGACCATGTGGGCCGTCTGGGCCAGGTCCCACAAGACGAGCTTGAGATCCTGCCCGTCGGAGCCGCCACCGCCGTCGACCTCCGCGTTCTCCTTGTCGGCCAGCTGTTTGGACCACAGGTCCGTGGCCCTCCGGCTCATGAAGAAAGTCTCGGTCCCTCGGGCCGAAGGCGAAGGTGAAGCGTTGATATGGATCGAGACGAAGAGATCGGCTTTATTGTAGTTCGCGATTGCCGTCCGCTCCATGAGCGGGACGGTGGTGTCCGTATTCCTCGTGAGGATCACCTTGAACCCCTGGCCCTGAAGGTCGGCGGCGAGCTTCTTCGCGATGGCGAGCGTCAGGTCCTTCTCCCGGATCCCCCCAACCCCGATGGCTCCGGTGTCGTTCCCCCCGTGCCCCGGGTCGATAACGATGACGTCGAATGCTGAAGTCTTCTGGGGGGCGTGCGGGAGTGCCGCGCCCTGTCCCTGCGGCCCGGGCGCCTCCCCGCCGTTGCTCTGCGGTACGACCTCGAGGTTCGGAGGCGGCACGCGCTGGCCTTCCCCTTTGAAGATGAGGATAAGCCTGTCCGGTTTTCGGAGCCTGAGCCTTTCCAGGTGCCTGAAGCCCTCTCCGAGGTTCACGCGCAATCTCCTGCCGCCGCTTTCCACCGCAACGTCGGTGACGATCCCCCTACCCACGTCCCTGTCCACGGGCTCGAACCTGCCCCCCGGGAGGCTTACGGCAACCGACCGGCCGGTCTGCCTCACCTGAGCCGCCGCAACTGCTGAACCTGTAAGCGTAAGCCGCACGGCGTCGGCGCTGACCGCCACGTCCACGCTGACAGCGGGGCCCCGGGGCTCGCCTTCCGTCCCGGCCGAGGCCTTCCCGGTCACGACGGACTCTCCGCGCGAGTCGTCCGTAACAGTGCCGGAGTAGACCTGCGACAGGATGGTCTGGACATCCTCGGTCGAAAGCCACGTGCAGCCAGACTTGTCCTCAGCAGCGTGCTTGAGCTTCATGATTTTTCCGTCGATGGACGCCACGGCCGAGGCCGTCGAAAGGACCACCCGCCGGCCGTTCACGATCATGACGGGGTAGTCCGACACGGGGTCCTTCTCGAAACGCCCGCCCAGGCTGGAGGCCAGCCTGCCGGTGCAGATCCAATCCACACCGCTCCAGGAACGGCTTCCCACCCTCACCGTGCCTTTGGGTGTCTTCAGCTCGAGCGCCGACGCGGCCTGCGAAACGATTAGTACGGCGATCAAGATAACCAGCAGACGCTTCATCGGACTCCTTCGGATGCCGACCTGCCCTGATGGCTTTGCCCCGGGACGACCGCCGGCCCTATGAATTGTAGCCGCAGGCCAGCGCGAAGGCAAGGCTCTGAAGCAAACAGAGAATCGCGTCCGCAGCGAGAATGTGAAGCCCCATATCCCGGTTCCAGTATCAAAATCCCCGTCCCCCGCACCCCTCGACTCGGTCGGCGCTTCTCGAGGTGAGGACGTACGGCCCTGCTGGCCTGTTTGGGCAGTGTTTGAAAGGGAGTTTGGAGCGGGCGAGGGGTCTCGAACCCCCTCCGTCGCGCTCGTGCGCTCCCCGGAAGGGGCCTCGGCCGGCCCCCTCCGGCGGACGCATCCTGCGCCCTGCTTCCCCCGCCCTCGCGCGGGCAGGCCGTTGGGCGGGGGACCTCCCCGTCCCCCGCACCCCTCGACTCGGTCGGCGCTTCTCGAGGTGAGGACATACGGTCCTGCTGGCCTGTTTGGGCAGTGTTTGAAAGGGAGTTTGGAGCGGGCGAGGGGTCTCGAACCCCCGACCTCAAGCTTGGGAAGCTCGCGCTCTACCAACTGAGCTACGCCCGCGCCAGACGCCTAAGAGTACACGATGGCGGGCTCACAGGTCAAGACCGGCAGGCGCGTTGCGTCTTTTCCCCGGCGCCGCTTGCACCACTCTCAGCGTCTCGCCCCAAGGTCCATTCTGATTGATTTCTGCTATTTCTCACCGGGTCGTTGCCAAATCGAACCAGAGCTTCCCGTCACGGCCCCGGCACGACTACGGGCTCCCTCTGGAGCCGGACGCCGAAGCGCTGGAAGACGCTCTGCTCGATCATGTCCGCCAGTTCGAGAAGCTGGGAGGAGCCGCCACCGTAGTTCACGAGGGCGAGGGCGTGACGGTCCGAGATACCCACAGCCCCCCTCCTGTATCCTCGCCGGAAGCCGGCGTGCTCAACCAGCCATGCGGCCGGTATCTTGACCCCGTCCTCCGCCGGATAGACGGGAGGCTGAGCCTCTCCAAGTTCGACCGCACGCCTCGAGAAGGCCTCGTAGTCCACGGCCCCCAGTACGGGGTTCAGAAAGAAGGAGCCCGCGGACCGTGTGTTCGGGTCGGCAGGGTCGATCACCATCGACTTGCGCCTCCGTATCCTGAGCACGGCCTCACGCACGGCCACCAGGGTCTCCGTCGCCGCCCCGCCGGCCGGCGGCCGTTCCATATTCTTCAGTTCGCGGACCAGGTCGGGATAGGCCGGCTGGTGGGGGGACCCCCGCTCCAGACAGAAGGAGGCACCCGTAATGACGTAGCGGTCTCTGTCCGAAGTCTTGAAGCGGCTGGTGCGGTATCCGAACCGGCAGTCGTCTCCTCTGAAGTGCCTGACTTCCAGGTTCTCCCGGTCGATGCATCGCAGGGACGCCAGGCATCCGGCGACCTCCTGGCCGTAGGCTCCGACGTTCTGTATGGGCGCGGCGCCCACCGTTCCGGGAATCCCGGAGAGGCACTCCAGCCCCCTGAGCCCTCTCGAAACCGCCGCACGGACGAGTTCGTCCCATTCAACGCCGGCGCCCGCCGTCACTTCGACGCGCCCGCCCTCTACTTCCCTGTAGTCCATTTCGCCGAAAGCTACGTGCAGGACAGCACCTGGAAAACCCTCGTCTGCGAAGACCGTGTTGCTGCCACCTCCCAGCACCTGCACCGGCACCTGCTCCTCCGCGGCCGCTTCCAGCGCCTCCCTCACGTCCTGTTCGCTCCCGCACTCGCAGAAGAAGCGGGCTGCGCCCC
>JBJKRE010000321.1:0-21085 GCA_046704825.1 Acidobacteriota bacterium | reverse complement strand
GGGTAGGACGGGTCGCTCTTGATTGCGGCCTGGTAGACCTTCCGGGCCCTCGCGAAGTCCTTTTGGAACGCGTAGGCGAGCCCCAGGCTGTCCTGCGCCTCCCGGCGGTTCTGCAGGCCGAGGGCCGGTTTGGCGGCGTTCAGGCGGAGCGCCTCGGCGAACTCGGGCGCCGCGTCGCCGTACTTCTGTTCGGCCATGAGGGTCCGTCCGAGATACAGGTGGACCATGGCGTTGTCGGGTGCGAGGGCCACGGCCTGCCTGAGCGTGTCCTCGGCCGAGTCGTACCGCCCTTGCCTGAGCAGTGCGGCGCCCGCTTCGAGCAGCGACTGCGGGTCCGCCGGTCCGCGCGTGATCTGTGCGCGGACCACCAGGGCCGAAAGGAGGAAGGGCACACACATCAGAATGGTCAGGAGTCCAGGTTTCCGTGTCGTTCGTGTCATGCCTGCGCCTCGTCCTTGTCGTCGGGGATGGGGGCGGCGGGCGGTACGCCCGCGCCTAGTTGAGGTATCCCTCGAGCTGCTTGCTCATCTTGCTGCGCTTAAGCTTCCTGAGGGCCTGCGTCTCGATCTGGCGGATGCGCTCGCGGCTGAGGTTCATCTTCTCGCCGACCTCCTTGAGCGTGTGGGGCTCGTTGGCGTCGAGCCCGAAGCGGAGGGTGAGCACCTGCCGTTCCTTGGGGTCCAGGTCCCTGTTGAGCATGCCCGCCAGGAGGTTCCGGAAGGATTCTTCCATGAGGTTCTGGTCCACCGGGGGCATGGTGAACTGCTCGATCTTGTCCAGGAGCTGGAAGTCCGAGTCGTCGTCCGACAGGGACTCGAGGGGGAGGTCCTCCGTTTCCGCCTGCATGAGGACTTCCACGTTTTCCCGGGGCACGTCCAGCTCTTCGGCGACCTCGCCCACCGTGGGCACGCGCTCGAGGACGGGCGTCATGGCCGCGATGGTCTTGTGAATGTTGTACAGCAGGTTGGCCTGCTTCTGGGGGATCCGGAACGGCCCGCCCTGCTCGGACAGCGCGTGGATAATGGCCTGCCGGATCCACCACACGGCGTAGGTGATGAACTTCACGCCCTTTTCCGGGTCGAACCGCTTGGCCGCCTCGATGAGGCCGATGTTGCCTTCGTTGATGAGGTCCTGAAAGGACAGTCCCCAGCCCCGGTATTTCTTCGAGAAGGACACCACGAAACGCAGGTTCGATTCAACGAGCTTCTGCAGAGCCTCTTTGTCGCCGCTCTTGATGCGGCGGCCCAGCTCCTTCTCCTCCTCCGGCTTGAGAAGGGGAAAGCGCGAGATTTCTCTGAGATAGCGCTTGAGGAGAGCGGATTCCTCAGCGCTCGGAGTGCTGTTCCTAGCCGTCGTCCGCCTCCTGCTCCAGCCGGTCCAGGAGGATCTGCAGCGAACGTTTGGGGATGTGGGCGAGAGCCCGTTCGCGCACTTCCTCCCTCGTTACGCCCGTGTGCCCCAACTGATCGAGGAAGAACTCCAGGAAGGCGTTCATCTCGTCCTGCATGCGGCCCATCTTCTCCCGCATGTTCAGTACGATTTCGACGCCCGCGAGATTCACGCCGAGGTTCCTCGTGAGGTTCAGGATCACCTCCAGGCGGTCGAGGTCCTCGTCCGTGTAGAGCCTCGTGTTGCCCTCCGTCCGTGAGGGCTTGAGCAGGCCGTCCCGCTCGTAGAGGCGCAGGGTCTGCGGGTGCACGTCGAACCGCTTGGAGACGGCCGAAATCATATAGTACCGTTTGCCCTCTTCTTTCGAAGTCCGACGCGCCATGGTCTCAACCTTTCGTGTCGCCAGTATACTGGCGGGGGTTCTCCGGATTCAACCGGGCGAATTCCCTCAGGAGTTCTTTGCTCCTTTCATCAACGACTTTCGGCGTAACGATATTCACCTCGACCAGCAGGTCCCCGGGAGGACCCTGGCGCAGGGAAGGCATGCCTCGTTCCTTGAGCCTGAAAACCTGTCCCGAAGAGGTCCCCGGCGGGATCTTCAGGCGCGCGCCGCCTGTGAGCGTCGGCACCTCGATCCTGTCGCCCAGGACGGCTTCGGTAATGCTGATGGGCACCTTGACCCTCAGGTTGGGCCCGACTCTCGTAAAGACGGGGTCGGGCGAGATGTGCGTCTCGATGAAGAGGTCGCCCGGCTGTCCGCCTCTCAGACCGGCCTGGCCCTTTCCTCTCAGGCGGACGCGAGATCCCGTGTCCACGCCGGCCGGGATGGTGACGTCCACCGTCTCGTCCGCCTCGTGGGCGCCTCGCCCCCCGCACCGCCGGCAGATCTCCCCCGGGTCGCGGCCGGTGCCGCCACAGGCGGGGCAGGTCCTCGAAAAGGAGAAGGGGCCGCGCGAGAGGCCCGTCTTGCCGGTCCCCCCGCACTGGGCGCAGGGCCTGGGGCGCGAAGGGGGAATCCGCCCTTCGCCCTTGCACGCCTCGCAGGCCACCGTGTGGCTGATGGTGATGCGCGTCTTCTTGCCCGTATAGGCTTCTTTGAGGGAGAGGGTGAGCGGGAAGATCAGGTCGTCTCCCTTCAGGGGTCCCGTCCGCCCCCGGCTCTGGGCCGTGTGCATGAAGGTCTCGAACAGGTCCTCGAACCCGCCGGCCGGGCCGGCGTTGAAGTCGAATCCCGTGAAGTTGACACCCGGTCCGGCCTGTTGCCCGTTGACGCCCACGCGGCCGTAGGTGTCGTACTGCTCCTTCTTCTCGGGGTTCGACAGGACGGCGTAGGCCTCGGAGATCTCTTTGAAGCGTTCCTCCGCGCCCTTGTCGCCGGGATTGAGGTCGGGGTGGTACTTCCTGGCGAGGCGCTTGTAGGCCTTTTTGACCTCGCCGACCGAGGCTCCGTGGGGTAGATCGAGAATCGCGTACAGGTCCTGTCCTGCCATGGACTGCCTCAGCTAAAGAGCGTGCTATTTGACCTGGATCGAGCGCCGGCCGTCCCTCCTCGGGATCTTCAGGAGCAGGATCCCGTCGTTCAGACCTGCCTCCACCTCTCCGCTGTCGATCACGTCGGGGAAGGAGAACTCCCTGAGGAAGGGGCCGAAGTAACGCTCCATCCGCTGGACCGTCTGGCGGGAGGGCTCGCCCACCGCCTTGCGTTCGCCCGAGATCCTGAGGACGTTGCCCTCCGCGGTCACCTCGACGTCGTCGATGCGCACGCCCGGCAGTTCGACCTCGACGTAGTAGTTCTCCGCGTCCTCGTAGACGTCTGCGGAGGGGATCCACGAGAACTCGGGGAGCGTTCCGGGGGCCTTGTCGGGCTGAAGCATTTCGTCGAACAGACGGTTCAGACGCCGCTGAAGATGCATGAGCTCTCTCAGTGAATCACCTTGTGTCGGCATGTGACCTCCCTCTGGACAAGGGCTTCAGACCTGACGTTCCACCCGTTCCCTCCGGGGCATGCGGACGGCTTCAGGAGTACGACGGTGCCCGCGCAGGGGCCACCCGCACGGGCACCGGATAGGTCGATTATTTCACATCTTCGAACTCGGCGTCGATCACGTCGCCGTCTTTCTTGTCACCCTCGGCGCCGGCGCTCTGCCCGGCTCCGGCCTCGGCCGAAGGTCCCTCGCCCGGGTTTTCCTCGGTCCTGGCCTGGGAGTAGAGGCTCTCGGCCATCTTGTGCGTGGCGGCGTTGAGGCCGTCCGTGGCCTTGCGGATGGAGTCGAGGTTGCCCGAGTCCTTTGCCTTCTTGAGTTCCTCGAGGGCCTCCCGGACAGACTTCTCGTCGTCGGCCGAGAGCTTGCCGGCGTTCTCGGCGAGCAGCTTCTCGGTGCTGTACACGAGCTGGTCGGCCTGGTTCTTGGCCTCGATCTCCTCCTTGCGGTGCTGGTCTTCCTGCTTGTGCTGCTCTGCGTCTTTGACCATCTGGTCGATCTCATCCTTGGTCAGGCCCGACGACGCCGTGATCGTGATGCTCTGCTCCTTGCTCGTGGCCGTGTCCTTGGCAGATACGTTCAGGATGCCGTTGGCGTCGATGTCGAAGGTCACCTCGATCTTTGGCACGCTGCGCGGCGCGGGGGGGATTCCGACCAGCTTGAAGTTGCCGAGGACCTTGTTGTCCCTGGCCATTGGGCGCTCGCCCTGGAAGATCACGATCTCCACCTCGGTCTGGTTGTCGGCCGCCGTGGTGAAGGTCTCCTTGCGCCGGGCCGGGATGGTGGTGTTGCGCTGGATGAGGGGCGTGGCCACGCCGCCGAGGGTTTCGACGCCCAGGGTCTGGGGCGTGACGTCCAGAAGGAGGATGTCCTTCACGTCGCCTCCGAGCACGCCGGCCTGGATGGCCGCACCCACGGCCACCACCTCGTCGGGGTTGACACCCTTGTGGGGCTCCTTCCCGAAGAAGTCCTGGACCAGCTGAAGCACCTTGGGGATTCGCGTGGACCCGCCCACCAGGACCGCTTCGTTGATCTGCTGGGGGCCCAGCTTGGCGTCGTTGAGGGCCGCCTTGCAGGGCTCGACGGTGCGCTGGAAGACCTGCGAGGCGAGGTTCTCCATCTGGGCCCGGGTGAGCTTCATCTGCAGGTGCTTGGGGCCCGAGGCGTCGGCGGTGATGAAGGGCAGGTTGATCTCCGTCTCCAGGGTCTGGGAGAGTTCGATCTTGGCGCGTTCGCAGGCCTCCTTGAGCCGCTGGAGCGCCATGGGGTCCTTGGCCAGGTCGATGCCGTTCTCCTTCTTGAAGGAGTCCACGACCCAGTCGATGATCAGCTTGTCGATGTCGTCGCCGCCCAGGTGCGTGTCTCCGTTGGTGGACTTGACCTCGATGACGCCTTCACCGACTTCGAGGACGGAGATGTCGAAGGTCCCGCCGCCGAAGTCGTACACGGCGATGGTCTCCTCCTTCTTCTTGTCCAGGCCGTAGGCCAGGGCGGCCGCGGTGGGCTCGTTGATGATCCTCAGGACCTCGAGGCCCGCGATACGGCCCGCGTCCTTCGTGGCCTGACGCTGGCTGTCGTTGAAGTAAGCCGGAACGGTGATGACGGCCTGCGTAACCTTTTCGCCCAGGTAGGCCTCGGCGGCTTCCTTGAGCTTTCTCAGGACCATGGCCGAGACCTCGGGGGGCGAGAACTTCTTGTCCCGGACCTCCACCCAGGCGTCGCCGTTCTCGGCGGGGACAACCTTGTAGGGCACGGTCTCGATTTCCTTCTGGACCTCGTGGAACTTCCGGCCCATGAACCGCTTGATGGAAAAGACCGTGTTGAGCGGATTGGTGATGGACTGGCGCTTGGCCACCTTACCGACGAGAATCTCGCCCTTCTCGGTGAATGCCACGACGGAAGGCGTGGTTCGGTCGCCTTCCTGGTTGGGGATGACGACGGGCTGGCCGCTCTCCATGACGGCCACCACGGAATTGGTGGTGCCGAGGTCGATGCCGATGATTTTACCCATGAACAGGTTCCTCCTTTATTTCTGATTCGCGGTGCCCGAGCGCTCTACGCCCTGAGCACGATATTAAGATAATACTTGAGTGAGGTTTTGTCAACTAATATGATAAACAGACTTGCGTGGCCCCGTGCGCCGGTTCCTGCTATGCTTCTCCGGGAGGACCTATGAGGCTGACGTTCAAAACGCAGCACACCTCAGCATCCGGGGGGCGGACCGGTCTCATGGAGACCCCCCACGGGACGGTACGCACGCCCGTGTTCATGCCCGTGGGCACGCGGGCGTCGGTAAAGGGCATGCCGCCCTTTCTTCTCGATGAAGCGGGGGCGAGCATCGTCCTGGCCAACACCTTTCACCTGGCGCTCCGTCCGGGCAGCGGCCGGATCCGCGAACTGGGGGGACTCCACCGGTTCATGGCGTGGCCCGGACCCATCCTGACCGACTCGGGCGGTTTTCAGGTGTTCTCGCTGGCGCAGCTCAGAAAGGTGGACGAGGAGGGCATTGCTTTCCGGTCGCCCGTGGACGGCGCACCCATGTTTCTCAGCCCCGAGCGCGCCGTGGCCATCCAGGAGGACCTGGGCGTGGACATCGCCATGGCCCTCGACGAACTCGTGTCGGCCACGGCGGACGAGCAGGAGGTGGAGGCCGCCACGGCCCGGACCACGCGCTGGGCGCGGCGGTGCCGGGACGCCCTCAGGCGCGAGGGCACGTCCCTGTTCGGGATCATCCAGGGAGGTATGTCCAGAACCCTGAGACAGCGTTCCGCCGAGGACCTGGGCGAACTCGCCCTGCCCGGCTACGCCGCGGGCGGGTTTTCCGTGGGGGAGAAGAAGGCCGTCTTCCGGGAAATGGCGGCTTTTACCGCCTCGCACATGCCGGAGGCCAAGCCGCGCTACCTCATGGGCGTGGGCACACCCCTCGATCTTGTGGACGCCGTGTCGTGGGGATACGACATGTTCGACTGCGTTCTGCCCACCCGCAACGCCCGGAACGGCGCCCTTTTCACCTCGCGGGGCGTGGTGGCCATCAAGAACGCCGCCCACACGACCGACCCCGAGCCCCTCGATCCCGCCTGCCCCTGCTGGGCCTGCCGGAGCGTGTCGCGGGCCTACCTGAACCACCTCTACCGCAACAACGACCCCACCGGCCTCGTCCTCAACACCCTCCACAACCTCACTTATTATCTGGGCTTAATGGGCCGGATCCGCGAAGCCGTCGAAAAAGACGCACTTCAGGCCCTCCGGCGGGAACTCGCGGACGTTTATCAAGAGATCGAGTGATTAAGTGAATAGTGATCGAGTCGCGGGAAGTGCTTCGAAGGCCTTCCGATTGCCGTGGTTCAATTCGAAAGTCTCAGTCTCTTCTCTCCGTCTCACCGCCTCACTGCAAAAATCCTTCTTTTCTCCCTTACTCCCATCCTCCCTGTTCATGCCTGCTTCGAAGGGCTACCCCCCGCCGCCTTCTAAATCCGCAATCCCAAGTCCCAATTCCCAAATACCCTTCAGCCTTGAACTATCCTCTCGCGCAAGGCAGTGATGCGGTCTCTCAGGGCGGCGGCCTCTTCGTAGTTGAGGGCCTCGGCGGCGGCGAACATCTGCTTCTCCAGCTCGGCGATGGTCTCGGCGGCCTCCTCGGGGTCGACGTAGGCCCCGGCTTCTTCGGCCACGTCGGGCACGCCGTAGTAGTCCATCTCGAAAACGCTCGACAGGACCGTGTCGATGTTCTTGACGATGCTCTGGGGGGTGATGCCGTGGGCCTCGTTGTAGGCCCTCTGTTTGTCCCGGCGCCGTTCGGTCTCGTCCATGGCCATCCGCATGGCGTCGGTGATGCGGTCCGCGTAGAGGATGACCTTGCCCTCGATGTTGCGTGCGGCCCGTCCGATGGTCTGGATGAGTGCGCCGCGGCTGCGCAGGAAGCCCTCCTTGTCTGCGTCGAGGATGGCGACCCGGCTCACTTCGGGGAGGTCCAGCCCTTCGCGCAACAGGTTGACTCCCACGAGTACGTCCACCACTCCCTTTCGCAGGTCGCGCAGGATCTTGACCCGCTCCAGGGTGTCGATGTCCGAGTGGAGGTAGGTGACCTTCATCTCGAGTTCCTTCAGGTAGGTCGTGAGTTCCTCGGCCATCTTCTTGGTCAGCGTGGTCACGAGGACCCGCTGCCCCCTGGCGGTCACTTCGCGGCACTCCTTGTAGAGGTCCTCCACCTGGCCCCTGGCCGGCCGGATCTCCAGGACTGGATCCATGAGCCCCGTAGGACGCACCACCTGTTCGGCGCTCACGCCGCCGGAGACCTCGAGTTCGTACTTGCTCGGCGTGGCCGAAACGTACACCAGCTGGGGGGCGATGGCGTTGAACTCCTCGAAGGTCAGGGGGCGGTTGTCGAGGGCCGAGGGCAGGCGGAATCCGTAGTCCACGAGAGTCATCTTCCTGGACCGGTCGCCGCGGTACATGGCGTTGAGCTGGGGCACGGTCATGTGCGACTCGTCCAGGAAGATCAAGGCGTCGGTGGGCAGGTACTCGATGAGCGTGGGGGGGGGCTCGCCGGGCCCGCGGCCCGTCAGGTGGCGGGAGTAGTTTTCCACGCCGTTGCAGTACCCGATCTCCAGCATCATCTCCAGGTCGAACTGGGTCCGCTGCGCAAGCCGCTGGGCTTCCAGCAGCCGGCCCTGGCCCTCCAGCTCGGCCAGGCGCTGCTTGAGTTCCGCCTTGATGGACTCCACGGCCGCCAGAACCTGCTCCCTCGGCGTGGCGTAGTGGGTGCGGGGGTAGATGGTGACGTCGTCCAGCTCCTCGAGGATTTCGCCCGTGAGGGGATCGATGCGCAGAACCTGGTCCACCTCGTCCCCGAAGAGATCGACACGGATGAAGGTGTCCGCGTAGGACGGGTAGATCTCGACGACGTCCCCCCGCACTCGGAACCGGCCGCGTTCGAGGACCGAGGGCGTCCGGGTGTAGAGCATGTCCACGAGCCTTCGCAGGAGCTTCTGCCGGTCGAGGGTCTCCCCCTTCCGGAGGGGGAGCGTCATGCCGTAGTAGGACTCGGGTTCGCCCAGGCCGTAGATGCAGGATACCGAGGCCACGATAAGGACGTCCCTCCGTTCGCGCAGGCTCCGGGTGGCGGACAGCCTGAGACGGTCGATCTCCTCGTTGATGGTGGATTCCTTTTCGATGTAGGTGTCCGAGGACGGCACGTAGGCCTCGGGCTGGTAGTAGTCGTAGTAGGAGACGAAGTACTCCACGGCGTTCCCGGGGAAGAACTGCTTGAACTCGTTGAAGAGCTGGGCGGCCAGGGTCTTGTTGTGGGCGAGGATGAGGGTCGGCCGGTTGAGCCGCTCGACGACGGCGGCCATGGTGAACGTCTTGCCCGAACCGGTCACGCCAAGCAGCGTGGAGTGGCGCTCCTTGCCCGTCACGCGGTCCACGAGGGCCTCGATGGCGGATGGCTGGTCGCCCGTGGGCTCGAAGGGCGCGACGAGTTTGAACCGGTTCTTCATGGCGGCACTCCAGGGCAGAGGTGAGTGTAGCACCCGTGTGCGGGATGATCGAGCTTTCGGGATACGGCCTTTTCCCGCCGGCCCGCATGTATTTTATTCTAAAGGGAAACTAAGTTTCTGGTTGGGGCAACGTGTCGGGGCGGCGCGCGACGCCTCCCGGCCCCATGGTCACGGAACGCCATCACGAAGGAGCTTGCATGACCAGAAAGATTCCGTACCTCGTCGTCCTTCCCCTCCTGCTCTGCGCTTCACTGCCCTTCTGGGCCCAGCTGCAGCAGGCGCGGCATCAGTTCACCATCGGATACGGCAACGTATCGGCGCAGGGGAGCACCGGCACCGTGGACATGAGGGACTCGTCCGCCCTCACCCTCAGTTACACGCACTTCTACACGCCGAACGTGAGCTGGGCCATCGACTACTTCCACACCTCGCTGGACGCGCGGAGCCCTTCGCCCGTCTTCCCCGGCGCCGTGCTCTCCAGAAGCATTCCCATGCACGCCTTCACCTTCGCATTCCAGTATCACTTCATGCCCGACACGGCGTTTTCACCCTACGTGGGGTTTGGCGCCAACTTCATGTACGGTCAGTCGGCCTCCTCGAAGTACCTGGTCACGAGCCGGAGGCTGGGAGGCTACGAGCTTGTCGCGCCGGCCGGCGGCGTGCGGGTGGGCGCGGCCTTCCAGGCCGGCGCCACCTGGACCGCGAAAAACACCCTCGTTCTGAACGTCCAGGCGAGCTACCTGGACAACGGCATCAAGGTGGACCGGCTGGAGCCGCACGGCCACCCCGTGCTCTTCTACACCAACGCCGGGCACGAGACGCTCCGCGTCAAGCCGCTGGTGCTCTCGCTCAGCGTCGGCTTCAGGTGGTGAGCACTCTGCGGTACCGTGAGTAGGGGATTCCGAGAGTAGGTGAGCAGGGCGTTTGAACCCCTACGAGGGCCGTACCCCCAGCCCCCGGCCTCTCCCCTCTGACCTCTTTCCTCTAACCCGCCTTCGCGGCGGGTCGATAGTCGATCGTCGGCCGTCGATGGGAAAACAGGACCGCAGACCGCGGACGGCGGACCGCCGCGGAATCGGTACCTGAAGGCGTTTCCCACGCGCACCCGATAATCGGTAGGAGCGACCTTCAGCTCGCGATCTTCGAAGCTCTCCCGCCTGCCGTCCCCGTAGCGGCCTTTGCTCGCCAAAGGCCGTCGGCCGATAACGGGCATCGGCCTCTTCAGCGGCCCGTCCCCAGCCGTCGTTAAAATCCGAAATCCCAACGGCGAAATCCCAAATCCCAAATCGCCATCCTCCCGTCCTCCCATCCTCCCTGTGAAGACCGCTTTTCGTCCGGCGGCACCGGGGCGAAAAAAAGGCGCCCGCTCCTGGGAGCGGGCGCCGGAGGGCAGTGGCAGGCTCGACAGCCCGCCGATTCACCGGTTGGGCCCGGTTTCGTGGATGGCGGCCTCGACGGGCAGGATCCATGCGTGGGTGGACTCGCACAGGCGGCTGTCTGCGATGCACTGCTGGATGCAGCCCATGACCTCGTCCACGGATTCGTCGGGGATGATGGATATGACGGCCACCGATGCGCCCGGGTGGATTCTGTCGCCCATTTTGGCCCCGGAACGGCCGAAGCCGAAGACCTCGGGGATCAGCGTATAGCCCGACACGCCCTTTTCTTTAAGGGTGTTCATGCAGTGGGGCTCGTATTCGCTGTCGGTAACGAGAAAGAGCATCTTCATGGCGAACTCCTCAGCGGATGCCGGGCAAGGGCGCCGCCGTCGGGCGGCAGCCCTCGCACTTGACTCCGTCAGTCCTCTACTTCTGCGAAATCCTCGTCATGGACGGGGGCCTTGTCGCCGTAGAACAGCACGTACAGCACCGGGATGGCGCCCCAGGACAGCAGGGTGGAGGCCACCTCGCCGGCCATGAGGGCGATGGCCATGCCCTGGAAGATGGGGTCGGCCAGCATGACCGAGGAGCCCACGACCACGGCCAGCGCGGTCAGGAGCATGGGGCGGAAGCGCACGGCGCCGCCCTCCACCACCGCGTCCTTGACGGGCATGCCCTGCCGCATTTTGATTTCCGCGAAGTCGATCACCAGGATCGAGTTTCGTACCACGATGCCCGCCAGTGCGATGAAACCGATCATGGACGTGGCCGTGAAAAACGCGCCCATCAGCCCGTGCGCCGGGATGATGCCCACCAGCGAGAGCGGGATGGGGGCCATGATGGCCAGCGGCGTCAGGTAGCTCTTGAACCAGCCAACGACCAGGATGTACATGAGGACGAGCACCAGGGCGAAGGCGATGCCCAGGTCCCTGAACACCTCGTAGGTGATCTGCCACTCACCGTCCCACTTCATGACGTAGTGGCTCTCCACGAAGGGCAGGTGCGTGTACAGCCGCTTGAGGCCGACGGTCCCGTCGGGCAGCTTCAGCCTGGCCAGCTTCTTGTTGAGCTTGAACATGGCGTAGACGGGACTTTCCTCCACGCCGGCCACGTCGCCTACGACGTAGACCACGCGCTTGAGATTCTTGTGGTAGATGTCCTGCGGCACGGTGGTCTTCACCACGTCCACCAGCTGCGACAGCGGGATCATGGTGCCCTGCCTGTTCTGCAGCTGCAGGGAGGACAGCGCGGAGAGATCGTAGCGCGCCGCGCGGGGCAGACGCAGGACGATGGGGACGGGGTCCCGCTCCCGGGCCATGTGGGCGTCGGTCACGGCCGCGCCGTGGACGGCCATGGACACGGCGTGCGTCACCTCCATCACCGAAAGCCCCGCCGAGGCCACCTTCTTGGGGTCGACCTTGAGGTCGATCTGCTCCTGGGGCGCGAGGGCGAAGATGTCGCTGTCCACCACCCCGGGCGTGCTCCTGAAGAGCTTCAGGACCTCGTGGCCGACCTTCTCCTGGCCGGCGTAGTTAGGCCCGTACACCTCCGCCACGAGGGACGATATGACGGGCGGCCCGGGGGGAATCTCCACCACCTTGAGGGCCACCCCCAGCTTCTTGGCCAGCGGTTCCAGGAGAACGCGCGCCTCCTTGGCCAGCTCGTGGCTCTGCTTGTCCCGCTCGCCCTTGGGCAGGAGGTTCACCTGGATGTCCGCGTCGTAGGGCATCCGGCGCATGTAGTAGTGGCGCACGAGGCCGTTGAAGGTGATGGGGGCCGAGGTGCCGGCGTAGATCTGGTAGTCCGTGACCTCCTTCATCTCCGTGAGCTTCTGGGCCAGGGCCTGTGCGGCGCTGAGGCTCTGCTCGAGCGGCGTGCCGGCGGGCATGTCCACCATGACCTGGAACTCGCTCTTGTTGTCGAAGGGCAGCATCTTCACCCGCACGACCTTGAACATGACGAGGGAGACGGCGCCCACCAGGAGGAGCACGTTGATGCCCAGGAAGATGAGCCCGTACTTGCGGTTGTGCGTCAGGGGCGTCATGACCTTCCGGTAGAACTTGAGCAGGCCGCCCATGATCTTGCCCTCGGACTCCTCGGGATGGATCTTGTTTTTGAGCAGGCGGAAGGCGGCCCACGGCGAGACCATGAAAGCCACCAGAAGTGAGATCAGCATGGCGGCGGAGGCGCCCACGGGGATGGGCCGCATGTAGGGCCCCATCATGCCCCGGACGAAGGCCATGGGCAGGATGGCCGCGATGACGGTGAACGTAGCCAGAATCGTGGGGTTGCCCACCTCGTCCACCGCCTCGATGGCCTTGCGCATGAGGCTCCGGCCGTCCTTCATGGTGAAGTGCCGGTAGATGTTCTCCACGACGACGATGGCGTCGTCCACCAAGATGCCTATCGAAAAGATCAGGGCGAAGAGCGTCACGCGGTTGAGGGTGTACCCCGCCAGGTAGTAGATCAACAGGGTGAAGGCCAGCGTGACGGGCACCGCGATGCCCACCACGATGGACTCCCGCCATCCCAGCATGAGGGCGATGAGCAGGACCACCGAGAAGGTGGCGAGCAGCAGGTGTTCGATCAGCTCGTTGGACTTCTCGTCCGCCGTGGCGCCGTAGTTGCGGGTGACGGTCACGTGGAGGTCGTCCGGCAGGAGCGTCCCCTTGAGGTCCTCGACCTTCTTGAGCAGCGCCTCGTTGAGGGCCGTGGCGTTGACGCCGGGCCGCTTCGCCACGGCGATGGTCACGGCGGGGTACTGTCCCCTGGCGCCGGCGGGGATGCTTTTGACCTCGCCGGCGGCCGGCCCGACGCCGAACAGGACGTACTGGTCGGGCAGCGGCGGGCCGTTCTCGATCTTCGCCACGTCGCCGAGGTAGACCGGCTTGCCCTGGAAGAAGCCTACCAGGACCGAGGCCACGTCCTTGTCGTCCTTGAGCCATGACCCCACCTCGAGCCGGATCACCTTGTTGTTGTTCACCAGCGACCCGGCGGGCAGGCGGGAGTTGAAGGCCTGAAGGCTCTGGGCGATGGTGAGCGGGTTCACGTGGTGGGCGGCCATTCTGACCGGGTCCAGCGTCACGCGGACCTCGCGCTTCTGGGCACCCAGCAGGGTCACCGTGGAGGTGTCGGGCACGGCGCGGAGCTTCAGCTCCAGCTCCTGGCCGATCCGGGTCAGCGTGTAGGCGTCGTACCCCTTGCCCCACAGCGTGAGCGCCAGCACGGGCACGTCGTTGATCGAGTGGAGCTTGATGAGGGGCATCATGGCGCCCTTGGGCATCTCGTTCATGTGCCCGATGACCTTGTCGTAGATCCTCACCAGGGCCGTGTCCTCGTCCGAGTTGACCTTGAAGCGGACGATGACCAGGCCCATGTTGGCGCTCGACGTGGAGTAGACGTACTTGACGTTCGGGATCTCCCACATGAGCTTTTCCATGGGAGAGACGACCCTCCGCTCCACTTCCTGGGGGGAGGCGCCCGGCATGGGGATGATGACGTCCACCATGGGCACTTTGATCTGCGGGTCCTCCTCGCGCGGCGTCATGATCACCGCGAAGACCCCCAGCATGAGCGCGCTGATGATGAAGAGCAGCGTCAGCTTGTTTTTGATGAAGTACTGGGCGATCCGCCCCGACGGCCCAACCTTGATCATCGGGCCACCTCCACCGGCGTCCCGTCGGTGAGCCCGTCCGGCACGGGATCGATCACCCGGTCACCGGCCTGGAGGCCCGAGATCACCTGGGCGAACTGGGCCGTCTTCTGGCCCGTCTGGATCCAGCGCAGGCGGGCCATGCCGTTCTCGTCGACGAATACGCCCTCCATCTGGCCCTCGGTGATCAGCGCGGACACCGGGACGGCGAGGGCCTTGAGGGCTAGGCTGTCGAAGCGGACGTGGGCGAACTGGCCCGGCCTGAGCGCCGAGTCCTTGGGGAGCCGGAGCTTGACCGTGGACGTTCGGCTCATGGGGTCCGCGGCGGCCACCACGGCCGAAACGGTCACGTCGTAGGTCTTGCCGAGGGAGTCCACGGTCACCTCGGCCTTCTGCCCGGGCGCCAGCATGCGGGCCTTCTCCTCGGGGACGGCCACCGAGATTTCGAGGTCGTCCGGGTTCTCCAGCGTCAGGATGGGGGCGCCGGGGTAAGCGAGGTTCCCCTCGTCCATCCACTTCTTGGTGATGATGCCCTTGTCCGGCGCGAGGATCTTGCCGTAGGTCAGCAGGGTCTTGGCCATCTGCAGGTTGGCCGCGGCCTGGGCCTTCTTCGCCTTGGCCTGGGCCAGCCCCATCTCCACCTGTTCGAGCTGGTGTTTGGTCACGGCCTTTTCGGCGTACAGCGCCTTGAAGCGCTCGTGGTCGCGCTCGGCGTTGCGGACCGCCACGTCCGCTGCGTCCAGGCCGGCCTTGGCCTGTTCGTAGGCGCTCCTCGCCTCGGAGGCGTCCACCTGGACGAGCGGCTGGCCCTTTCGGACGGCCTGGCCTTCCTCAACGTAGATCTTCTCCACGCGCCCCATCATCTTGGTGGAGATCATGACGGCCTGGCGGCTCTTGACGTTGCCCACGTAGTCCTCGGGCGAAGGGAGGGCCGTGAGGGCCGCCGGCGTCACGTGCACCGACACCGAAGGTCCGAGCGAACGCGTCTTCTCTTTGCCCGAGCAGGCAGCCAGCAGGGCCAGCGCGGCGACTATCATCAATCCGGTCAAAACTCTCTTCATGTCTCGACTCCAACCTAATGGAACGGGATGGTCCCCGCGGGAGGGTACAAGGTGCGCAGCGACCGCCCCGCGCGGCTTCCTCCGCTGACTGTCCCCTATTTCCCCATGGCCCAGTTCAGGTGGGCCCGTTCAACCAGTTCGTCGTGGATGGCCTTGGCCCTGGACAGGGACGCGGCCGTCAGTGCCGTGTCCGCGTCCAGCAGGTCCGTGATGCCCGCCAGGCCTTCCTTGTAGCGGAGGGCGACGATGCGCTGGTTCTCCCTGGCCTGGGCCTCCGAGTCCACGGTCACGGACACCCTCTGGGCGGCGGCCCTGGCGCGGAGCCAGGCGCTCTTGATCTCGACCTCCACCTTGCGCTGCATGTCGATCAGGGCCTTCTTGGCCTGGATCTCGCGTGCCCGCGCGGTCTGAAGCCTGCCGGCCCTGTTCCCGCCGTCGAAGAGCGGGATCTTGAGCTGGACGCCCAGCATCCAGTTGTCGCCCCATGCGCTCGACGTCCAACGCTGGGTGTCCTGCTCGTAGGAGGCCAGGACGCCCACCTGCGGCAGGTAGTCCGCCCGGGCCATCTTGATGCCTTCGCCGGCCTGGCGGGTCTGGAGCATCATGGCCTGCAGGTCGCCGCGGCTTTCGAGTCCAGCCTTTTCCGCCTCTTTGAGCGGGGGGAGCGGGTTTACGGGAGGCTTGAAGTCGCCCACCGGGTTCACGTCGCCGTCGGTGCCCATGGCGTAGGCGAGGTAGGCCCGGGCCACCTGGCTGTCGGCCTCCCGGGAGGCCTCCTTCTGCTTCATGTCCGCAACGAACACCCGAATGCGCAGGAGGTCCGAATCGAGCACGAGGCCCTGCTTGTACATGGCTTCCACCTGCGCGAGGTGGGCCTCGGCGGTCTTGACCGACTCCTTCATCACGCCCACGGCCTGCCGGGCCAGGAGGCTGCCGTAAAACGCCTCCGTGACGCCCTTCACGACGCTGCTTTCGGCGAAGTCGCTCTGGTTCCGGGCGGCTTCCACGCCCATTTTCGCCGCCCTGTAGGCGGCCTTCAGCTTCCCGCCCGTGAAGAGCGGCAGGGTGAGTTCGACCTTCGACTGGAAGTTCGTCAGCGGCTGGGGATTGTTGAGCGTGGGGACGTAGAAGTCGTTCATCCCGAAGTTCGCCTGGGTCAGCTTGTCCATGAAGACGTAGACCGGGTTGTTCGTGCGGCTGTAGTTCTCGGTGAAGGTCAGATCGGGAATGAAGTAGGACCGGGCTTCCTTGAGCTGTCCCCGGCTCGCGGTTACGCCCTCCCTGGCGGCCTGCAGCAGGGCGTTGTCGGCCTTGGCCTGCTGGATGGCCTGCTCCAGAGTGACCGAAGCGGGCGGGACGTCCGGCGCCTGAGCCTGGAGCCGCGGTGTCACGGCGAGAGCCACGACCGCCGCGGCTAGGGCAAGAGAGTATGCTCCTGTTTTCTTCATCGTACCCCCTTATTTTCTTGTCATCTGGGATGTGGTTTTCCCAGTCAGTATACCCAAGACCGAGGGACCTGTGGAGGCCGAGCGCCTCAAAAAGGCAAGATGCAGGCAGGGCGGCGAAGTAACAGGGTCCGGGCAGGACGCCCGGAGGCGTTCAGGTTTGACCGAGTCGGAGGGTGGGCCTGAACCGGGCGGGGCCCGCAGCGGGCGGAGGGGCTACTTCAGGTCGCTCCAGCGGAGGCCGGTGCTCAGGCTTACGGTGAGGGGCACGCGGAGCTTCATGGCGCCCTCCATGGCCGCTTTGAGGATGTCTGCCGCCTCGTCCGCCCTCTCCTCGGACGCCTCCACGATGAGTTCGTCGTGGACCTGCAGGATGAGCCGGCAGTCCTCGGGCAGGCGTTCGTCCGCGGCGATCATGGCCTTTTTGATGAGGTCCGCCGCACTGCCCTGGACCGTCGTGTTCACGGCCTGGCGAAGGAGGGCCTGCTGGGCCGGCTTGGGTGCTCTCCCGATGCCAGGGAAGAGGCGCCGCCGGCCTAGGACGGTGGTGACCTCCTCCTTGAGCATGACCTGCTCCTGCACGCTGTCGAGGTACGCCTTGACCGAAGGGAACCGGTCGAAGTAGCGGCCGATGAAGGCCTTGGCCTCCTTCTGGGGCACGCCGAGCTCCCTGGACAGACCGAAGGGGCCCATGCCGTAGAGGATGCCGAAGTTGATGACCTTGGCCTGGCGCCGCATGCCGGCGTCGACGAAGCCCGGAGCCACGTCGAAGACCTCCGAGGCGGTCGTGGTGTGGATGTCCTCCCCGCGCTCGAAGATTTTGAGGAGGACGGGATCCTCCGACAGGTGGGCCAGCATCCGGAGTTCTATCTGGGAGTAGTCGGCGCCCACGAGCAGACAGCCCGGGGCCGCCGTGAAGCCCTTCCGGATCCTCGCCCCCCATTCGCCCTTGACGGGGATGTTCTGCAGGTTCGGGTCGGACGAAGAGAGCCGCCCCGTCGCGGTGACGGTCTGGTGGAAGGTCGCGTGGACGCGCCCGGTCCCGCTGTCGATGCAGGCCGGCAGGGCGTCTACGTACGTGCCCTTCAGCTTCGAGAGAAGCCGGTGCTCCAGGATCATGGCCACCACGGGATGGGCGGCTTTGAGGGATTCGAGCACCTCGTTGTCCGTGGAGTAGGACTTCGTCTTCGAGGTCCGCTTCCGCACCGGAAGGCCGAGCTTTTCGAAGAGCACCTCGCCCACCTGCTTCGGGCTCGCAACGTTGAACTCGGTGCCCGCCGCCTCGTAGATCCTGCCCTCGAGGGTTTTCAGGCTGTCGGTCATCTCGACGGAGAGGCTCTCGAAGTAGCTCCTGTCGACGAGCACGCCCGCTGCCTCCATCCGCGCCAGGACCTCGATCAGCGGACGTTCGACCCCGTCGTAGAGCCCGGCCATGCCCAGTTCCTCCAGGCGGCCCCTAAGGGGCGCCCTCAGCCTGGCCAGGAGCAGCGACTCGGCGGCGTGGTCCCCTTCCACGGGCGTCTCCATGAGGACCTCGGTGGAGAGCTTTGCGACGGACGGCACCGAGCCGGACGGGTTGAGCAGGTACCCGGCCACGGCCGCGTCCAGAACGCCTCGCCCCGATCCCCTTCCGTAGGTGCGGGTTCGGTGCAGGAGAGCCTTGTACCCGTGGACGCAGAGGGGCAGCTGAAGGGTCCGCTCGCCCGCGGCCTTCTCCAGGGTGCCCTTCCAGGCGGTCTCGCCGTCCGACAGCCAGGCCTCTCCGCCGTCCCAGGCCAGGCCGACCGCGTCCGCGCCCGCGAGCCGTTCGAGCAGCCCGTCCTCCCAGTTCTCTTCCTCGGCCTTCACCCCAAGCGAGGGCGCTTCCTGCAGGAACTCCCTGAGGAGCGACTCGAACTCGTGTTCCGCGCACAAGGCGACGAGCCGCTCGTGGTCCGGCTTGCCGATGTGGAGGTCCGCCGGGCTCCACGCGAGGGGCACGTCGGTCTTTATGGTGGCGAGTTCGCGGGACTGGCGCGCCTGGTCAGCGTGCTCCAGGAGGCCCTCGCGGTAGGCCTTGCGCTTCACCTCGTCCGCGTGGGCGAGCACGTCCTCCAGTCCGCCGAACTCCTGCACGAGCTGTTTGGCGCCCTTCTCGCCGATGCCGGGCACGCCGGGGATGTTGTCGGTGGGATCCCCCCAGAGCGCCAGGACGTCCACGACCCGGTTGGGCGGCACGCCGAAGACCTCCTCCACGCCATTCTCGTCCAGCACGGCGTCCTCCTTCTTGGTGTGGAGGATGCGCACGCCCTTCCGGACGAGCTGGAACATGTCCTTGTCGGCCGTCACGATGATCGTCTCCATGCCCGCCTCGAGGGCCTCACCGGCCAGCGTGCCGATGAGGTCGTCCGCCTCGTAGCCGTCCATTTCCAGCACGGGAAGGCCCATGGCCCTCAGGATGTCCTTGGCCGGCGTGATCTGGACGGCCATGTCGTCCGGCATGTCCGGGCGGTTGGCCTTGTAGGCTTCGAAGGCCTCGTGACGGAAGGTCGGCGCCGCCGTGTCGAAGATGAAGGCGATGTGGCTCGGCGAGTGGTCCTTCAGGAGCTTTTGAGCCATCTTCAGCGTCCCGAAAATCGCGTTCGTGGGCCGCCCGTCGTGGGTGGACAGGTGGCGGATTGCGAAGAAGGCCCGGTAGAGGATCGAGGACCCGTCGACGAGATAGAGGGTGTCTGGCATGGCTTCCGTCCCCTGGGAGTGCGCCGCACGGCCGCGCGCCGCGTCGTTGTCAGGCGTCGTGTCTCATTGTAGCAGGATAGGGGGAGGCGGGGCGAAGGGCCGGGGGTGTCAGCTGGCGGAGCCTTGTGCGAAAAGCTCTTCGAGCGCGGCCAGGATGCCGCCGGGGGAGTGTTCCGCGGGGACGATGGCCGGTTCCAGCCCCACGCGCCTGAGCGCCCCGGCCGTGGTGGGCCCGATGGGCACGCAGCGCGTGGCGACGAGGGCCGCCCGCGCCGTTTCCGGAATCCTCTCCCAGAGGCTGTTCAGGGCCGAGGGCGAGGCGAAGACCGCCGCGTCCACGCCGCGCTCCAGCGCCGCGAGACCGGCAGGGTCCAGGACCACCGGTCGGGTCTCGTAGACCACCAGCGGCGTGACGGTCCACCCGGCCGAAGTCAATGCTTCGGCCAGTTCCTGCCGGGCCACCACGGGCCTGGGCAGCAGGGCGGAGGAAGGGGGGGACTTCTCGGCCAGGGTTTTGCCCAGCTCGGCGCCCGTGAAGGTCGGCGGCGTGGCCTCCACCTCCCATCCGGCGCGGCGGGCGGCGGCGGCCGTGCTCTTACCGACGCAGGCCACGCGGACGTCCGGTCGGGGCTCGAAGCCGGCCGCCTCGCCCCACATCCGGAAGAAGCGCACGCCGTTGGGGCTCGTGAAGACGATCCAGGCGAAGCGTGAGGGGTCGGCGAGGACCTCGGGTCCGTTCGACGGTTCCACGGGCACGGTCTCTATGGCCGGCAGCCAGAGGACCTCGGCGCCCCGCGCCTCCAGGCCCTCCACCAGCGCGTCCCTCTGCCGGGTCTCACGGGTGACCAGAATCTTCAGTGTGTCGAGCGTCCGCTCCATCGGCTCACCGGATCCGGGAGGCGGTCAGTCCGCCTCCATGAGTTCGTGCGCGCCGCGGGCATCGAAGGCCTTGAGCAGGTCCTCCGCCAGCGACTCCGCCTTGTCGGCGGGGCCTTCGAGGCGGTCCTTGATGTGCCGCGACCCGTCGTTGGAGGCCAGGAACGCCCTGAGGACCACCCGGCCGCCGTCGATCTGGGCGTTGATGCCCACGGGCGTGGTACAGTCCCCGCCGAGCCCTTCCAGAAAGCGCCTCTCGGCGCGGACCTCGGCCGCCGCCTTTCCGTCCTCCATCCCCTGTAGCAGCGAACGCAGTTGGGCGTCGGACCGCCGGCACTCGACGGCGAGGGCGCCCTGGCCCACGGCCGGAACCATCTCGTCGGCCGTGAAGGTGCGGCTGATCCGGCCGTCGTACCCCAGGCGCTTGAGGCCAGCGGAGGCCAGGATGACGGCGTCGAGGTCGTCCGAGTCCGCCTTCCTGAGGCGCGTCTCCACGTTGCCCCGAAGGCCGAAAAGTTCCCATTCGGGGTGCAGGAGCTCGGCCTGGTAGCGGCGGCGCAGGCTTCCGGTGCCCACCCGCGCCTTCTCGGGGAACGCGCCGGCGTCCAGCCCGGCGTTCATCACGAGCACGTCGCGGCGGTCGTGGCGCTGCGGGATGCAGGCGATCGTCAGCTCGGGCGGGTTGGCCACCGGGTAGTCCTTGAGGCTGTGGATGGCCAGGTCGACCCGGTCCTCCAGCAGGGCCATCTGGATTTCCTTGATGAAGAGTCCCTTGCCGCCGATCTCGTAGAGGGGGCGGTCCTGGATCCGGTCGCCGCTGGTCTTGATGACCACCACGTCCACGTCCGCACCCGGCGAAAGCTCCTTGATGCGGTCCCTGACGTAGTTGGCCTGCCAGAGGGCTAGCGTGCTCCCCCTGCTGCCGATGCGGAGCTTCTCGTGGCTCATTGGGCCTCCCTGCGTTTCCTCTTGTCCTGGTTGAGGGGGAAGAGCTCTCTGAAGACCTGAAGGGCCATGGCCGCGTCCTGCTCCACGACGAGCCGCTTCACCTGCGTGATGGGCGCGTGGAGAACGTTGTGCACCAC
>JBJKRE010000320.1:0-19278 GCA_046704825.1 Acidobacteriota bacterium | reverse complement strand
CCAGGGTCCTGAGCCAGCGGTGGATGTGGTGCGCCTCTGGCGTGGTTCGCGCGGCGGGTTTCAGCCCCTCGCCGTCGTCGTACTCGATGGTGCCCAGGAGCCCGGCGCCGCCCGCCTTGCGGAAGATACTGCGCAGCAGGTAGGTCACGGTAGTCTTCCCGTTCGTCCCTGTCACGCCGATCGTCTTCACGGTGGTGGGATTCGTCCCGTACACGGCCGAAGCCAGGGCCGAGAAGGCCTCCCGGGCCCTGGGACTGACGATCCACGTGACGCCCGGCGGCGTCGGCTCGAACGGCCCTCCGTGGGCCAGGACGACCGTGGCGCCCAGCGAGAGGGCTTCGCCGGCGTAGAGCCGGCCGTCCGTGTTGAATCCGCTCAGGGCTACGAAAACGTCGCCGGGCCGGACCTCGCGCGAGTCGCAGGTGCAGCCGGTGACGGTGACCTCGAGCGGTCCCGTGACGCTCGAATGGGGGACCATGCTCAGGAGTTCTGCCAGGGGAACGCCCGCGGTGCTCATTGTCTCTTCTCCAGGTAGGCCAGGTCTGCGATGCCGGGTTTGTCCGGGTAAGCCGTGCGCTTGAGGGCGAAGTCCATGATGTGCGAAAACGCGGGTGCCGACACGGCGCCCCCGTAGATCTTTCCGACGGGTTCGTCGATCATGACCAGGACCACGAGCCTGGGATCGCTCGCGGGTGCGAACCCCACGAAGTAGGCGATGTAGAGCTTGCGCCCGTCCGGGCTCTTGATGCCCAGCTTCTGGGCGGTGCCCGTCTTCCCCGCCACGTCTATACCGGGGATGGCCGCGGCCTGGCCGGTGCCCTCTGTGACGACCGTCCGAAGCATGTGGTTCAGGGCGCGGGCGGTGGAGGCCCTGATGATGCGCTCGAAGGGCGGTTGCGGGGCGTCGAGCAGGAGCCTGGGCACGACCTTCAGCCCGCCCGACGCGACCACCGCGTAGGCCAGCGCGAGCTGGAGCGGCGTGGTCCTCAGTTCCTGCCCGAAGGACAGGGAGGGCAGGGAGAGCTGGCTCCAGTCCTTCGGCGGCCGGAGGAGCCCGGGTACCTCGCCCGACATGTCCAGCGGGGTGACCCGGCCGAAGCCGAAAAGGCGCATGTAGTGGTACATGGTGTCGTCGCCCAGGGCCATGCCGATCTTGGCAGCGCCCACGTTGGAGGAGTGCGCGAGGACCTCCTGCAGCGTGTACACCGGCTTGAGGGGCGGCTCGTCGTCGTGGATGATCTTCGCGCCCACGGTGAGAGTGCCGTTCCCCACGTCCACCGTGTCGCCGGGCTTGAATCGTCCCGAGTCGATGGCGGCGGCCAGGGTGACGATCTTCATGGTGCTGCCGGGTTCGTAGGAGTCGGTCACGGCCCTGTTCCGCCACCAGGCGGCGGGGTAGCGGCCCGGGTCGTTCGGGTTGAACGTGGGGGAGACGGCCATGGCCAGGATGCCGCCGGTCTTCACGTTCAGCACGATGACCACGCCGTCCTTCGCCCTGAGCGCCCGGACGGTCTTGTCCAGGATCTCCTCGCACCGGTTCTGGATGGGGAGGTCGATGGTCAAGCGGACCTTTTTGGGCGCCGGGTCAACGTCCGAGACGACGTCCATGGGGATGAGCCGGGTGGCCACGGCGTCCCGCATGATCAGGTAGTGCCGCTTCCCGCCCTGGAGCTGTTTGTCCCACTGGTGTTCGAGGCCGGACAGGCCCCCGTCCATACCCATGCAGCCGATCAGGTTGGCGGCGATGCTCCCGTTCGGGTAGTAGCGCCCCGGCTCCTGCATGACCTGTACGCCGGCGAACTCCTGGGAGATCTTCTCTGCGGCGCCGGCGTCCTGGAAGGGCAGCTTGCGGGCGAGCCAGGTGAACCGCCTCCGGCCTTTGAGGTCCCTGTAGATGTCCTTCCAGTTCCTGCCGCTCAGGCGGGAGACCGCACGGGCCAGGTCCGCCGGATCTTTGACCTTCTGCGGATCGAACGTGTACAGGCTGGGGCAGGGGATGCTCGCCGCCAGCGGCGTGCCGTTGCGGTCGAGGAGCGTGGCCCGGGGCAGGTCCACCTCGATCTTCTCCTGGGCCTGGTTCTGGGCGAGGTCCGAATAGTACCCGCCCTCGAAGAGCTGCAGGTAGGCCAGCCGGACGGTGATGATCCCCGCGACGGCGGCCACGCCGGCGAACAAGATCTTCAATCTGTTTCGCCCGAATCCGCTGCTCACCTGACCGTCCTTTCCGCCGCAACGCCGCCCGGAGGCGGATTGGCGCTCTTGTCGGCCTGCGCGGGAGGCGGTTCGTTCACGGACAGCCTCCCCGGGGGGTCCTCGATCATGCCGAGGTCTTCCTTGGCCACCTTGACCACGTGGTCCGGGCTCAATAGGGACGAACGGATGAGCCTCAGCTTCTCGTTCTCACGCTGGAGCTGCTTGCGCTGCTCGACGAGGCGGGAGAGCCGGTAGTCGTCCTCGATCTGCACGGACGAGAGGTGGACGTAGAGGATGAAGGGCGCCGCGAGCCCCAGCACGAAGAGGAGGAGCTTCATGGCTTCGGCGAAGCCCCGCTGGTCCGGCTGGCGGATCGGGCGGTTCCTCAGGGCGGGCTGGCTCACAGCTTCTCTCCGGCCCTCATGCGGGCGCTTCGGGAGGCGGGGTTGGCCGCCACCTCCTCGGGGCTGGGGCGGAGGGCTCCGCGGGTCACCAGGCGGAGCGTTTTCGTGCGCCCGCACCCGCACACCGGCATCCGCGGCGGGCAGATGCAGCCCCTTGCGAGGTCCCTGAATGTGTCCTTCACGATCCGGTCTTCCAGCGAGTGGTAGGCGAGGACGACGATCGGTCCGCCGGTCTGCAGCGCGCCCACCGCCTCCTCGAGGAATCCGCGGAGGTTTTCGAGTTCGCGGTTGGCGTGGATCCGGAGGGCCTGGAAGGTCCGGGTGGCAGGGTGGATCTTGCCGTGGAACTTCCTGGGAACGGCCTTTTCGACGATTCCGGCGAGGGTGGCGGCGTCTTTGATGGGGGCCTGCTCGCGCGCGGACAGCACGGCCCTGGCGATCCTTCTTGCAAAGGGTTCTTCGCCGAAGGTCCTCAGCACTCCCGCCAAATCGTCCTCCCCGGCGGCCGCGATGAACTCGGCCGCGGACTCACCTTCTTCCGGGTCCATCCGCATGTCGAGCGAGGCCTCATCCCTGAAGCTGAAGCCCCTGCCCGCCTTGAGCTGGTACCCGCTCAGCCCCAGGTCGGCCAGGAGGCCGGCCGGGGCCTCGGGCAGGACGGACCGCCAGGCGGCCACGTCCTTGAAATTCGCGTGCACGCTCCGGAAGCGCGGCCCGAAAACGGCCAGCGCCTCCGACGCACGCCCGAGCGCCTCGGAGTCTCTGTCGACCCCGAGGACGTTCACGGAAGGGGAGGCCTCCAGCATGGCGCGGCTGTGACCGCCCATTCCGAGGGTGCAATCGACGAACCACCCTCCCCGGTCAACCCGGAGGGTGTCCACCACCTCCCGGACCATGACCGGGATGTGGAACTGCCCCGTCTCCATCCCGCGCCTCCCGGAGGAGGGACGATACGAACCGGATCGTTTCCTCCGTCAGGGGTTCCTTGGCCTGGAGCTGTTCCAGCAGCTCTTCGTTCCAGACTTCCAGTACGTTGGTGGGGTGTCCGAGAACGACGACTCCGCCTTCCATGCGCGTGTGCCTGCGGAGGCGCCTGTGGACGAGAAGACGGCCCTGGCTGTCCACTTCCTGTTCGTCGCCGTAGAGGTCCACGGTCCGAAGGAACTGCGCCACGCGAGGGTCGTCGCCCCATCCGCTGCGGCGGAGGACGTCCTCCCATTCCATCCAAACCTTCAGCGGATAGATTTTCATGGACGGCTGGCCGAAGGAGGTGATGAAGACCTGTGGCCCGAAATGGGTGAGCAGGAGTTCGCGGAACCGGCTCGGGATCTTGAGGCGGCCCTTGTCGTCGATTTTGGCGTCCGCGCTACCTCTGAACATCGCCGTCCCTTACAATGCGGATAAACGAGGTGGCCACCCGGTGGAATTCTATCCGGTCCACTTCACTCCACTTTGGTCCACACATGTATCTTAGGGGCCGCTCTATCCTTTGTCAAGGCCCAATTACGTGAGAAAAGAGGGGGATGTGGATTTGGGAATCGGGATTTCGGATTTCGGATTTGAAAGACGGCTGGGGACAGGCCTTCGCAGCAGGAACGAACAGAGAGGATGGGAGGAAGGGAGTAATGGCGGGCGATAAGGAAGGGCGGAAGGCGGAAGTGAATGAGGAAGGGGGCATTTCTCAAAGGCTAAGGGCGAAAGGCTAAAGGCTAAAGCAAAAGCTGAACGGCAGGGGACGAGCCTTCGACGCGGCCGACAGCGGGCCGCCGATGGCCGACGGCACACACCGCGCTGCGAAGCCCCCCGGCTGAGCCACTAGATCACTCGATCACTGGTTCACTTGATCACTCAGCCCGGGCGCCCAGGCGCCAGGGCTGGAATAAGGGGCCGGGGAGAATCCTTGCTAATCTCGTGGGGGGGCGTTATCGTACTTCACCGGAGGAAGGATGGCTCTAGAGAGGAAACCGGCCTGGTTCAAGATCAACCGGCTCGCGGTCGGTGAAAAGGCGAGCGACGTGCTGAACACGATCGCGACCCACAACCTGCACACCGTGTGCACCTCGGCCCGCTGTCCCAACAAGGGGACGTGCTTCGCCGAGGGCACGGCCACCTTCATGATCCTGGGCGACATCTGCACGCGTGCCTGCCGGTTCTGCGACATCACCACCGGCCGCCCCCTGGCGGAGGACCTCGCCGAACCCGCCCGCGTGGCCGACGCGGCCGAGAAGATGAAGCTCCGCTTCATCGTTGTCACGTCGGTAGCCAGGGACGACCTCCCCGACGAGGGTGCCGGCACGTTCGCCCGGACCATCCGTGCGGTCAAGAACCGGATCGAAGGCTCCCGCGTCGAGGTGCTCACGCCCGATTTCAGCGGGCGCGAGGAGTGCCTGAAGACGGTGCTCGAGGCCCGCCCGGACGTGTTCAACCACAACCTGGAGACGGTAGAGCGCCTCACGCCCAGGATAAGGGCCAGGGCGACCTACCGGCGTTCACTCTCCGTCCTTCGGAAGGCCCGCGAACTCGCCCCGGACATCCCGACAAAGAGCGGTCTCATGGTCGGACTCGGGGAGATGCGGGAGGAACTGGTCCAGGCCTTCCACGATCTGGCCGATGCGGGCATCCAGCGCCTCACGCTGGGCCAGTAGCTCCAGCCCACCCGGAAGCACCATCCCGTCGTCCGCTACTACAGCCCCGAAGAATTCGCGGAGTTCAGGGCGGAGGCCAAGGCCGCCGGCATCCCCGCCGTCCTGGCGGGTCCCCTGGTTCGCAGTTCCTACCACGCAGGGAGCTTCGCCGAGCACTGACTCGATGGGCGATCGGTGCGCCTGTCGGCGCAGGGACCGAGTGATCGAGTGATCAAGTCGGGAGGTGGACCTTCGAAGGCCCTCCCCCAGCCGTCGTCCACTTCCGCCTTTCTTCCCTTTAGCCCTTCCTTATCGCCCGCCTTTGCTCCCTTCCTCCCGTCCTCTCTGTTCGTTCCTGCTGCAAAGGCCCGTCCCCTGCCGTCTTTCAAATTCGAAATCCGAAATCCCAATTCCCAAATCCGAAACAAAGCCCCCTCTCCACCCGCTGCGCCTCCTTCTGGTAGACTTGGGCTTCACACTCAGTGGCGCTGGACACCGGAGCAGGACCTACAGTGGAGAGCGAAGGAATGCCCCTCATTACCGTTGATGAAGCCCTCAAGAGGGTCCGTGCGCACGTGCCCGGCCCGGATGCCGAAGCCGTCGAATGGTCAGCCGCCGAAGGCCGGGTCCTTATTGAACCCGTGCAGGCCGTCCGCGACGACCCCCCGTTCGACCGGTCGTCCATGGACGGATACGCTCTGCGATCGGAGGACGCGGCCGGTCCCGCACGTTTTCCAGTGGCCGACACGGTGGTCGCCGGCGAAGTGTCCAGGGTCGACCTGGCGGCCGGACAGGCGGCAAGGATCATGACCGGCGCGCCCATCCCCCCGGGCGCCGATGCGGTGGTGCCCGTGGAAGACTGCGAAGCCGGAGAGGGCTGGGTTCGGGTCGGGCGGCCCGTGGACGCAGGCGAGAACATCCGGTACCGGGGAGAAAACGCCAGGGCGGGCGACGCCCTCTTCGAACCGGGCAGGCGTCTGGACGCCCTGGATCTCGCGACGGGATCGGCCCTCGGCGTCGGCCGGGCCGTGGTGAGCCGCCGGTGTTCGTGCGTCGTGCTGGCCACGGGCTCCGAACTCGTCCCGGCGGGGCACACGCCGGGGCCGGGGCAGATCGTGAACACGAACGGCCCCATGCTGGCGTCGCTCTGGCGCGCGTGGGGCGGCGGGCCCTGCGAGGCCCTGGCCGTGCCAGACGACGAGGACCTGCTCCAGTCCGCCATCCGCCGGGGCCTGGGGGCCGATTTCCTGGTGCTTTCCGGAGGTGTGTCGGTAGGGGACAGGGACCTGGTGCCCGAGTTCCTCAGGCGGGAGGGCGTAACGGTCCATTTCCACAAGGTGGCCATGAAGCCCGGAAAGCCCATCCTCTTCGGCACCAGGGACGAGACGGCCGTCTTCGGACTTCCGGGCAACCCCGTTAGTTCCTTCGTGGGGTCCGTGCTCTTCCTCAGAGATGCTCTGCGGAGCCGTGCGGGGAGGCCGACGGTCCGCTGGTGCGAACGCGCGCTGGCCGAAGCGGCGGAAAACCCTTCGACGCGGACCCGCTTCGAGCCGGGCCGCCTGGCACAGGACGGGCGATCCGTGGCTCTCGTGCGGCACATGGGGTCGGCGGATCTGGCGGCGTGGCGACCGGCGGACGCACTGGTCGAACTGCCCGCCGGTGAGGGACGGTTCGAACCGGGGGCGGTCGTCAGGTGCCTCAGGTTCAGGCACGTCGGTTGAGGAGGTCCAGACCATGCTCACGCTTCTCGTCGCAGGCTTTCCGAAGGAAACCGTCACCTGGGCCATCTGGAAGTTCCAGGCCTGGGGGCCGTGGCTCACCGTCCGGCTCTTCCACGCCGCGTTGTTCCTCCTCGGCGCCTTTCTCCTGGACCGCCTGCTCAGAATCATCCTGAGGCGCGTGCAGGCCCGTACGCCGGCCGAGGAACCGAGGACCAAGGGCGAGATCGAGCGCCGCGTGACCACGGTGACGACGATCCTGCGCCGCGTGGGGACCACGGTGATCTACGTCACCGCCGGGCTCATGGTCCTGAACGATTTCGGCGTGCAGATCGGCCCTCTGCTGGCAGGGCTGGGCATCGCCGGCGTGGCCCTCGGCTTCGGCTCCCAGTACCTGGTCCGAGACATCATCACGGGGCTCTTCATCGTTCTGGAGGACCAGTTCCGGGTGGGCGACGTGGTGACGATCGGGAGTTTCACGGGGCTCGTGGAGCACATGTACCTCAGGACCACCCAGGTCAGGGCGGCCAACGGCGACCTCCACATCGTGCCCAACGGGCAGATCACGGCGGTCACGAATCTCACGCGCCAGTGGTCGCGCGCGGTCCTCGACGTAGGCGTGAGTTACAGCGCCGACCTGGACCAGGTATTCGAGGCGCTCGCGGAAGTGGGCCGGCAGGCGGCGGCCGACGAGACCGTGGGACCGGCCTTCATGGAGGCGCCCGAAGTGGTCGGGGTCATGGGCCTCGGTGACTCGACGATCACCGTGCGCCTTCAGGGCAAGGTGGAGCCGCTGCGGCAGTGGGAGGTCGAGCGGTTCCTGCGCAAGCGGGTCAAGGAGGTCTTCGACGCCCGCAGCATAGAGATCCCGTTCCCCCAGCGCACTCTGAGTCTGGATGCGTCCGCGGCCGAAGTGCTGGCAGGCGTCAAGAGGACGGACGCGTGACCCCCGGCCTCTTGACCTCCAGCCTGTTTCTGGGCGCGCTGGTAGTCGCTGGCGTCCACGCGCTTCTGCCCACGCACTGGCTGTCTTTCGTCCTCGTGGCGAGGGCACAGCGCTGGACCCGGGGCAGGATGCTCAAGATCGTCCTCGTCTCGGGGCTGGGGCACGTCACGACCACGGCCATAGTGGGCCTGGTCGCGGCGGCCCTGGGCAAAGAGATCCACAGCTACGTTGAGCGCATGCACACGCCCGTCCCGGCGGCCATACTTCTGGCCTTCGGGCTCTACTACGTCGTGATGGGGTGGCGGCGTGAGGGACACCGGCACTGCGTACACGACCATTCCGACGATCCCGTGCGGGCCGACCGCGTGGCGGCGGGCGCCCTGTTCGTGGAGATGACCCTCTCTCCGTGCGAAACGCTCATCCCCGTTTTCTTCGCCTCGGGCGGCCTGTCGTGGCCCACGCTGGTGCTCATGGCGGTCCTGATGAGCGTGATCACCATCGTGGCCATGGCCGTGCTCGCCTTCGTCGGGTACTCGGGCTACAGCAGGATCACCTTCCCCTGGCTGGAACACAACGAGCGCCTCGTCCTGGGCGGCATCCTGATGGGACTGGGCGGGCTGGCCTATTTCCTGCACTGAGGTAGGCACGCCCTGAGAAAGGCAAAAGACCCGGCCGCCGGCCGGGTCTTTGATTCGTGGCGGGGGAAGGATTTGAACCTTCGACCTCTGGGTTATGAGCCCAGCGAGCTACCGGACTGCTCCACCCCGCGACAAGAAGACCACTATAGGAAAACGGGCGCTGAATGTCAAGCCGGTTGGAGCCCCGACCAATCCTGTGGTAAGGATCTGAGCGCGCGGTCCGCACCCTTCCCTTCGACGGCTGAGCGTCCAGCGCATGCCGCGTGCGACGTTCGAAATCCAGGACGCGTCTGGCGTGGGGTATATACCCCGAAAACGGGGCGGAAAACCCAGAGAAGGCCACCGCAAGGCGGCAGGTCCGTGCAGAAACCGTCCGAAGGGTATAGAATATGGCCTGATCAGGTGGCGCCTTACGGTTTGGCGTTCGCCGGCAAACGGATTTCAAGGAGGAGACTGAACATGAGAAAAACGTTGATCGGGCTCGCTCTTGTGGCCATTGCGGCGATGTTCGCGGTGGGGGCGTTCGCAGCCGAGCACGGCAAGGTCGGCCCCGAGCGCTGCAAGATGTGCCACAAGCTCGAGTACAACAGCTGGGTGAAGACGCCTCACGCCAAGCTCAAACCGCCGGTTACGTGCGAGACGTGCCACGGCAACGGGGCCGACTACTGGAAGCCCAACATCATGAAAGACCCCAAGAAGGCCGAAGCGGCCGGTCTCATCATCAAGCCGAGCAAAAAGCTCTGCATCTCCTGCCACAAGGACAAGTTCAAAGATTCCATGTACATGAAGACGCACGCGCACAAGAAGTAACGCCAGCGATTCAAGCGAGTGCGCTTAAAGCACAAAGAAGGGGTGGGCCGAACGCCCACCCCTTTTTGTGTACCCTTTCATCCAGGGAGTTACTCTCCCATGGGCTTTCCGCAGTTGGAGCAGAACTTGGCGCCCGCCGGGTTGGGGGTCTGGCACGCCTGACAGGTCACGACCTGGGGCGCCAGGGACTGCCCGCAGTTGTTGCAGAACTTCGCCCCCTGGGGATTCTGCGTCCCGCATTTCGGACAGGCGACCCCCGGCACGGTGAGGGGTTTCCCGCATCCTGCGCAGAACTTGGAGCCCGCGGCGTTGGACTGGCCGCAGGCCTGACAGACGAGCGCCGTGCCGGCGTCCTTCGGGGCGGCCCCGGCACCGGCGGCGGCCGCTCCGGCCTGCTGCATGGCCTGCCCGATCATGCCGGGGATCATCATGCCCATGCCGGCCCCTACTCCCAGCCCCATGCCCGATGCGGCGCCGTTGCCCGAGGGATTCGCGGCCGCCTCCTCCATGCTCTTTGCGGCCTTGAACTGCATGTACGAGCCCATGTTACCGACGGCGGCCATGCCGCTCTTTTCGTCGATGACCTTCTGGACCTCCTCGGGCGGCGTGATGGCGCCGATGAAGAAATCCACCAGCTCGAGGCCGTACTTGCTGAAGTCTTCCTTGACCCTGGCCTTGAGGGCTTCCGAAAGCTCGTCGTAATAGCGGGGGAGGTCGAGAACCGTCTTCAGGTTCTCACCCAGGACGTCGTTGAGCCGGGCGACGATCATGTCCTTCGTGTAGGACTCCACTTCGTCGCTTCCCTCGGCGCCCCGGCTGCCCACGAAGGTGTTGATGAAGAGCTGGGGTTCGCGGACCTTCGTGGCGTACTTGCCGAAGGCCCGCAGCCTGACCATCTGGAACTCGGTGTCCCTGAACAGGACGGGTTCCTTGGTGCCCCACTTCATGTCCGTGAACACCTTCCGGTTTACGAAATATACGTCTGCCCGGAAGGGTGATGTCCCCCCGAAGGGCAGATTGATGAGCTTGCTCAGAAGCGGGATGTTGAGGGTGGTGAGGGTGTGGCGCCCCGGAGGGAAGACGTCCAGCGCCTTGCCGTCGCGGAAGAAGACGGCCCACTGGCTTTCCTGAACGACCAGCTGTGCGCCCACCTTGATCTCGCCGCCCATCTGGTAGCGGTGAACCATCTCCTTGCCGGATTCGTCGAACCATTCGATGACTTCTACGTACTGGGCCATGAGAGCCTCCCTGGAGCGCCGTTAACCGGCTGCTTCGTCCTGCGGCGGCCTGTCCCACAGTGTTTTTCTGTCGGCCAGGAGCTTGTCCAGCGCATCGATTGCCGCGAGGATAGCCTTGGGTGACGGATCGGGGGCGCCCACGGCGCCATCGAGTGCGTCAACTGCGTCGAGCAGCTTGAGGTCGTGGGCGTACAGGGCGTCCAGATGGTCTTCTTTGATCTTCAGCTGGTCGAACATTCCGGAGTAGCCGTAGGTGGCGAAGCGGAGGGTTTCGGTGGAGGTCTGAAGCCGTCGCCCGATGAGACCCAGGTCGTTGAGCGCCCCGAGGTTTCCCTTGTTGGTCAGGTCCAGCTTTACAGCGTCGAGCCGGTCACGTACCCGGTCCAGCCGTCCGGCGAGGAAGTCCCTCAGCCGTTTGTCCGTCGTCCTGCGGTCCTCGCGGGCCCTGTAGCCGGAGAGTCCGGGTACGGCGTCCGCCAGGCGTTCGAGGAAACTCTTTTCGCTCTTTTCCATCGATACCCTCCCTTCGCCCGCGTGGTGAAAGTACCGCGTGCAGCCGCTCCGGGGCATCCGCCGCGGAAGACCCGGTCGCCGGCGGGTCAGTGTCGGTCGCCGGCCTTTTTCATCAGGTGGACGGCCCGGTTGGCCGTCCTGATCATTTTGATAAGGTCCTTCTCGGTCGTGTACTTGGTGACCTGAAGGTTGATGACGACCTGGTAGCCCGTGTGGCGGATACGGACGGGCGAGTCCGATGACAGGAGGGCGACCGGATCGGCGGACTCGCCCTCCGCCGCCCGGGCGGAGGATTCCGCGTTCGCCGCCGTTTCTCCTCCTTTGGCCTGCGGGTCCTGGCGGACGAGCTCGATGCCGCACTCTTCCGCCAGCGACTGGAAGATGGGAAACGCGGAATTGTTCACGCGTTCGCTCAGGTCGTACACGTCCCGGAACGCGTTCTTCAGGGCGTCCAGGCTCTCGACGGGGAGCCTGACGGTTTTGAAGAACTCGGCGTAAGCCTTATGGATCACCTTTTTCTGGGCCTCCAGGTCGGGCTTCTCCTGACTGAAGGCGAGGTGCGTGCCCGTGAGTTTGTCGTCGTCGTCCAGAATGTCCAGGAAGCGGAGCGCCGCGAGTGCCGGGTAGGTCCAGTGGGAGGACAGTCCGCGCTTGTGCAGTTCCTCGCGTGAAAGCGTTTCACCCGCCTTGTGGGACTGGGCGTGGTCGAGAACGGCCCTCAGGCCTTTTCTGGGAACGTAAGGGGGAGTGTTGGCCGCCTTTCGCGTCATCAGGTCATCCTTAAGTGTCGATGCATGTTGAGGGTATCAGCCGTTCGGGACACGGTCAAGCGCCCGCCCCGCAGCATTTCTTGTATTTTTTGCCGGAGCCGCAGGGACAGGGGTCGTTCCGTCCGACCTTCTTGTCCTTCCGGACCACCGTCTTGCCGGGCTTCTTCTCTTCCTGGTCCGGCGCGGAGTAGGAGTAGGACTGCTCGCGGCGTTTCACCTTTTTCTCTTCCTGCTGAACCACCGGCTCGAGCAGGAACAGGTAGCGCACGATCTCGTCTTCGACGCGGTCCATCATGGCCGTGAAAAGCGCGAACCCCTCCTTCTTGTATTCCACGAGCGGGTCGAGCTGGCCGTATGCGCGCAGACCGATGCCCTCCTTGAGGTGGTCCATGGAGAGCAGGTGGTCTTTCCACTGGTTGTCGATGACCTGAAGCATGACGAGGCGTTCGTACTCGCGCATCATGTCGGGCGGGAGGCGCTGTTCCTTTTCCTCGTACTTCTCCGTGTAGGCCTTCAGGATGAGTTCGCGGACGTCGGACTGGGTGGTCTCTTCCTGGTTCATTTCAAAGGCGCCGACGTCCACGCCGAAGAAGCGGAGGATCTGGTTCCTGAGGCCTTCCATGTCCCAGTCCACGGGCGTCGTGTCGTGGCCCGTGTAATCCTCCAGCACCCAGTCGAGGATGTCCTGGGCCGTCTCGAACAGGTAGTCGCGGAGCCCCTCGCGCGCCAGTATTCTCTTGCGGAGGCCGTAGATGGTCTCGCGCTGCTTGTTCATGACGTCGTCGTATTCGAGGAGGTGTTTCCGGATCTCGAAGTTGCGGCCCTCTACGGACGTCTGCGCCCGCTCGATGGACTTGGACACCCACGAGTGTTCGATGGGGATGCCCTCTTCCATGCCGAGCCGGCCCATCATGTTCTTGAGCCTGTCTCCCCCGAAGAGCCGCATGAGGTCGTCCTCGAGCGAGACGTAGAAGCGCGACGAGCCGGGATCGCCCTGACGGCCTGAACGGCCGCGCAGCTGGTTGTCGATGCGCCTCGATTCGTGGCGCTCGGTGCCCAGGATGTGCAGGCCGCCCAGTTCGACGACTTCGTCGTGCTCCCGCGCGCACTTTTCGCGGAAGGCCGCAAGGTGCTTGGCGTAGTCCTCGGGCTGGGTCTCCGGGTCGGCCTTCGTTCTGGCGAGGGCCTCCGGGTTACCGCCGAGGAGAATGTCGGTGCCGCGGCCGGCCATGTTCGTGGCGATGGTGACGCTGCCGCGGCTGCCGGCCTGGGCGACGATTTCGGCTTCTTTCTCGTGGTACTTGGCGTTGAGCACCACGTGCGGAACGTGCTTCCGCTTAAGCAGGGCGCTCATGCGCTCGCTCGTCTCTATTGAGACCGTTCCCACGAGAACGGGCTGGCCCTTTTCGTGGGCCTCTTTGATCTCGTCGGCCGCCGCCTCGAACTTCTCCTTGACGGTCTTGTAGACGAGGTCGGAGCGGTCCTCGCGGACCATGGGCTTGTTCGTCGGGATCACGACCACGTCGAGCTTGTAGATGTTGTCGAACTCGGCGGCCTCGGTGTCGGCCGTGCCCGTCATGCCCGAAAGCTTGTCGTAGAGCCGGAAGTAGTTCTGGAAGGTGATCGTCGCCAGCGTCTGGTTCTCCTGCTGGATCTTCACGCCCTCCTTGGCTTCGATGGCCTGGTGGAGGCCGTCGCTCCAGCGCCGGCCCGGCATGATGCGGCCGGTGAACTCGTCGACGATCATCACCTCGCCGTCCTTGATCATGTACTCCACGTCTTTGTGGTAGAGCTTGTGGGCGACGAGCCCCTGGTTGACGCAGTGCAGGATCTCCATGTTTGCGGGGTCGTAGAGGTTCTCGACGCCGAGCATCTTCTCGGCCTTGGCGATACCCTCTTCGGTGAGGGTGGCGGTCCTCTGCTTCTCGTCGACCTGGTAGTCCGTTTCCTTCTGCAGGCTCGGGATGATGCTGTTGGCCGCATAGTACTTGTCGGTGCGCTCGTCCGAGGGCCCCGAAATGATGAGTGGCGTTCGGGCCTCGTCGATCAGGATCGAGTCTACTTCGTCCACTACGGCGAAGTGGTGGCCGCGCTGGACCATGTCCTCGATCTGGTACTTCATGTTGTCCCTGAGGTAGTCGAAGCCGAACTCGTTGTTCTGCCCGTAGGTGATGTCGCAGCTGTAGGCGACCTGCCGCTCCTCGTTGTCCATCTCCTGCTGGATACATCCTACGGTCAGACCCAGGAAGCGGTATACGCGGCCCATCCAGTCGGCGTCGCGGCGGGCCAGGTAATCGTTGACGGTCACCACGTGCACGCCCTTGCCCGCCAGGGCGTTGAGGTAGACGGGAAGGACGGCGACGAGGGTCTTGCCTTCACCGGTCTTCATCTCGGCTATCTTGCCTTCGTGGAGGACCACGCCGCCGATGACCTGCACGTCGAAGGGACGCATGCCAAGGGCTCGCTTGGCCGCCTCCCTGGCCACGGCGAAGGCCTCCGGCATGAGATCGTTCAGGGCTTCCTGCTCGGTCAGCCCGTCCGACGTCATGGTCTCCAGGCGGGCCTTGAACTCGGCCGTCTTGCCCCGGAGGGCCTCGTCGCTGAGCTGGACGAGCTTCGGTTCCCATTCGTTGACGGCGAACACCAGCGGCTGGATGGCCTTGATGTCACGGTCGTGCTTGGTGCCGAAGAGCTTGGCGAGCGCCGTATCTATGAACATATTTCTATTCTCCGTTTGAAAGTTGAGGAAGGCGAGGAAAGGCGACCATTCCTGCGGTGCGTCCTCTGGCCGGCGCCCTAGAAGAGGAGGAACTTCTTGGGGTTGAGAGGATGGTCGTTCCGCCGGACTTCGTAATGCAGGTGAGGACCCGTGCTGTACCCGGTGGACCCGACGAGGCCGATCTTCTGCCAGCGCTTGACGTGCTGGCCCACCTTGACGAGGATCTTCGACAGGTGGCCGTAGCGCGTCGTGTACCCGTTGCCGTGGCTGATCTCGATGCACTTGCCGTAGCCGTCCTTCCACCCCGTAAAGATGACGAGCCCGTCCGCCGGCGCCTCTACGGGGCTGCCGTAGGGGGCGGAGATGTCGATCCCGGGGTGGAACTCCGGGCCGCCGGCGATGGGGTTGGTCCGCTCTCCGAAGCCGGAGGCGATGAAGCCCTTGACCGGCCAGATGGAGGGCGTGTGGGCGAGCCGCTCCAGGTGGGGCCCGAGTATGCGCTGGACGTCCTGCGTCTCGTTATAGACCGAATCGACCTGTTCCTTGAGGTCGCTGATACCTTCCGCTATGGCCTTGACGGCCGCGTCCCTCGACGGGACCTTGATCTGCGGGGTCTTCCCCTCGTTCGGCACAACGCCGCCCACGCCGGCCGTCTCGTCCACCTTCAGGTTCTGCTGCCGGGCGAGTTCCTCCATCCTGGACAGCTGCTGCTCGCTCTGGGTCAGCCTTGTGCGGGCGTCGTCGAGGCTTTTGCTCAGCTTCGCGAGAGAAAGCTTGAGCTGGTGTTCTTCCTTGACCAGTTTGAGGTTGTGGCGAACGAGGTTCCCCTGGAGGGCAGCAAGGGCGAAGAAGGCAAGCGTCCCCAGGGTGAGCCCGCCTATGAGCCCCACCGCTATGGTGATGTGCTTCTTGACCTGAAACCATTCCAGGACGCGGTTGTGGTACTCCTTGCCATCTTCCCGCAGTACAACAACGTGAAAGCGCCTGTTCTTCATGCAGCTACCTTGAATTCCATGCCTTTCCCCCCATGGGCGGATGGCTCTTCTAATCGCCCTAAAAACTACCACCGGAATCAAGCCGCTGTCAAGTTCCTGGCCTGCCGCAGGGCCCCTCGGGGCCTTGCGGGGAACCTTATTCCCGGCACTGGGTGCCCCGCCCGCCTGCCGGATGATGCGGAAGCGGCGCCCGGCAAACCGCTTCAGGTGCGGATGTTCAGCAGGAGATAGCCTCCCGCAAGTGCGAAGAGAATGGTCGGTGTCCAGGCCGCCAGCGAGGGGTCCAGCCAGAGCATCACGCCGATGGAATTGAAGATGGCCGACAGGGCGTAGTAGGCGATCACCAGCGTCAGGGCGATGGCGATCCCGTAGAGCGAGCCCCTGCGCCCCGTCATGAAGGCGAAGGGCAGCCCGATGATCAGCAGCACGAGCGGCGCGGCGGCGTCCGAGTACTTCTGGTAGTAGTCCATTCGCTGCTGGTAAGTCGGGTAGCCCCGCTCCTGCAGCTGGCCGATGAGCTTCCGCAGGTCGTGCGAGTTGAAGTACCGGGCTTCCATGAAAGCCGGGATCACGAAATAGCTCTTGGGGACGCCCACCCCCAGGCGCCCGTGTGGAAGCATTTCGAACGTTTTCGAGCCGGCGCGCCGCCACCGCCAGCCGTCCGTGTACCGCAGGGTGTCGGGGGCCGAAAAGTCGGCGTTCTTTGCGAAGAACCGGCTCTCGAGCCTGAAATCCGTCTTGTCCAGCTTGTAGATGGAGAAACCCTGGAAGCCCTTCGTCTTCGCGTCGTAGTGGTTGTAGTGGAATAGCTCCTGACGGTCCGGTGCGAAGAGCCAGACGTCCATGGCGCTGGCCACGTTCCGCGACGTGTAGCCCTTGATGCGGTCCCTCAGGGTCTGAGCGGTCCGGCTCGCCCCCGGGACGACGGCTTCGCTCATGGACCAGAGGAACACGCAGGCCAGGCAGCCCAGGATCACGGCGGGCATGGCGAGCCGGTACAGGCTGATGCCCGAGGCCTTGATGGCGATCACCTCGTTGGACCGCTCCAGGACGCCGAAGGTCACGAGAACCGTCATGAGGACGGCGAAGGGGGCGAGCATCATGAGGATGCCCGGCGTCTGGTCCACGAGGTAGCGCATCAGAAGGTGGAACTGGTGCCGGTTCGTCACGAACTCGGACAGCCCCCTGGCCTCGATGAGCCAGTCCAGCAGAATGATGGAGGCCGATATGAGGACCAGGAAGCGCAGCATGCGCTTGAAGACGTAGCGATCCAGGATGGGGACGCCCCGCGTGAGGCGCACCGAGCCCTTCGACGCCCGGTCCGGACCGGCCTGCGGGGCTCGCCGGGCGGGGAAGAGGAGGAGGAAGAGACGGATCCATCCGGGCGCGGTCATGCGGTTGCGGATGCGCATGAGCCAGAGGCCCGCGACCAGCAGGAGGATATCCGGCAGCCACGCCGCAAGCCACGGGTGCATCCGTCCGGCGAGGGCGAGGTCGCCCAGCGCCGAGTTCAGGATCCAGTACCCCAGCAGCACGATGAGCGAGAGGCTGAAGCCCGCGCCCTTTCCACCCCTCACGTTGACCATGCCGAGCGGTACCCCTACCAGGACGAAGAAGAGGACGGCCAGCGAGGCCGCGAAGCGTCGGTTCAGCTCGTAAAGCCAGGCGTAGCGGTCCTTCCGGATGAGTTCGGGGTCCTTGGACTGGGGCGGCAGCTTGAGGCGCCCTAAGAGCTCCGACGTGGTGTACTCCGACAGACTCCTCTGGCCTCCGCCGGTCGAGCCGCCGGACGTTTGTACCGTGAGCGTCTGCTCCTTGAAGCTCGACCGCTGGACCTTCCCGGGGTCTCGGCGGTCGAAGCGGACGGTCTCGCCGTCCTCGAGCAGGAACTGGAGGGTTCCCGAAGCGGGTGAGCTCACCGTCCGCCCGTAGCGCGCGAGGGTCAGGATGTCCTCCGACCGATGCTCCTTCTGGAACACCAGGACGTCCTCGTACCGGGCTTTCTGCTCGTTGACGCGCCGGGCGTACAGGAGGACGCCCGGAATGCGGTCGAAGAAGACGCCCGGCCGGAGCAGCCTGACGAGCTTGATGGCCTGCGTGGAGTCGCCCTGGATGCGGTCCATGGTGAAGCGGGCGTAGGGGATGAGCCATACGTTGAAGACCAGCATGACGACGGTTGCCGCGCCGGCGAAATAGAGCGGGGCGATGAGCAGTTTCCCCCCCCGGATGCCGCTGGCGCGGATTGCGATGATCTCGCTGTCAGAGGAGAGGCGGCCGTAAGCGATGATCGTGCCGAGGAGGAGCGCCACCGGGATGGTGTAGGCCAGGAGGCCGGGCAGGCTCAGAAGGAAGATGAGGAAGCTCACCCCGGCAGACAGGCCCTGCTGGATCACGAGGTTTGCGAGCTGGAAGAGCAGCTGGATCAGGAAGAGGAGAGTGTATACGGCGAGGCCGATGAGAAAGGGCCCCGTCATTTCCTTCAGGATGTATCGGTTGAGAATCTTCAGCCGCATCGCACCTCCCGCCCCATGGTATCCTGCGCGCCCCCCGCTTGGAAAGCGGCAGGCTCAGGGACTCCATCTATTTGAACAGTGAGGCGGTGAGAAGGACATTTGGGAATTGGGATTTGGGATTTCGGATTTGGACTACGGCAGACGGGAGGCCATCGAAGGCCCGTCCCCCACCGCCTGATTTCCTTTCTTTAGCCCTTAGGCTTTCGGCCTTAGGCTTTGAGAATTGATGATCACCTTCATTCTTTTCGTCCTTCCAATCCCAATTCCCGGTTCCCAAATCGAAAATGTCCATCCCGATTGACCCCGGCCCGTCGGTCCGGTAACGTGTGGGCAACGACGAATGAGGGAACCGGTTCGATAAGGGAGGGTGTTCCTATGGTCAAACGGGGAAGGATACTGGCGACGCTGTCCGCTTTGCTGATGCTCACGGGACTCTCCGTGTTCGGCCAGGCGCGGGTCGGGGATACGTGGCAGGCCCGCATCGAGAGCCCCCATCCCCTGGAGGGGACCGTGTGGCGGCAGGAGGTCCGGATTCCAGGGGCCAGTTTCGTTAAATTCCACCTCGACACCCTGCAGGTCGGCCCGGAAGACCTCTTCCTGGTGTTCGGATCCGACGGTCGGGAGGTCTTCGCCCATGTGGGGCCTATGGCCGGCCCTTCGTGGCTTCCCTCGGTGGACGGCCAGGCGGCGACGCTGGAAGTCTGGCTGGAGGGCGCGTCCCAGTCCTGGGGGCTCGTGGTGGACCAGGTGGCCTTCGGCGATCCCGTCAAGTACAGTCCAGCTCCCGCCCCGGAATCCATCTGCGGGGTGAGCGACCTCAAGGATCCGGCGTGTTACGCCGCAGGCATGCAGGCCGCCGGAGACGCGGTCGGCAGGATGCTCTTTCAGGGGGCGGACGGGGGTATCTACGCCTGCACGGGATCGCTGGTATCCCCCTACAACCACGTCCTGACGAACAACCACTGCATCGCCACCGAGTCCGAAGCCCAGTCTCTGGAGATGCGCTGGCGGTACCAGTACGCGGACTGCGGGTGCGGTTCGGTGACCACCGAGAGTACGTCCGTGGGCGCCGATCTGGTGAGGACCGACCACGAACTCGACTACACCCTGCTGCACCTGACGACGGACGCCCCCGCCGACCGGTACGGCTACCTCACGCTGAGCGACGCCAAGGCCAGAAAGGGGGAGTCGATCTGG
>JBJKRE010000319.1:0-5727 GCA_046704825.1 Acidobacteriota bacterium | reverse complement strand
CGGGCGTTTCTCCCGCATGTTTCCTGCCGGAGGCTTCCACCGTCCAAATCCCGATCGAGCCCGATGTCTTGGTGTCGGGCGATTTCGACGGTGACGGTCACGCAGATCTGCTCGCGGGTTCGTATGGTGGCGAGTCCTTGTGCCTGCTTCCCGGAAACGGACGGGGCGGATTCAGGGCGCCGGTCATGATCGGGCTTCCGGGGGGGCTTTCGGAGCTCGCAGCGGGTCGCATTGACGCTTCTAAGGGCCGTTGCTCATTGGTGGCCGGGGTGAGCGGGTCCGAAGGGGCGGCGCTGGCGATCTTCGACAATCCTCGCGCTCTGGCGGCGGACTCTCCGCTTATCCTCCATTTGTCTTCGGCGGCCACGTCCATTGCTTTAGGGCAGCTCGATGACGCCGCGCCAGCCGATGCGGCCATCGTCGCAGGTGGCAAGGTCTACGTATTGCACGGAGAGAATGGCGCGGGAGCCTCGGCCGCGGACGCCTCGCAGAGACTGACGGAAGTCGCCATGCCCGTGCCTGCCAGGGAGGTGGCGGTCGGCCGCTTTGGTCTTTATGACGGAGGCGCGACCGAGGAGATGGCCGTGCTTGCCGAGGATGGGAGCATGTACATTCTGGTTCGCCGGGGTGCCGCGGAGGTCAGAACGGGGGCCTGCCGCGGGCGGCAGTGCGCACCGGGGGTACCTTCCCTGAACCAATCTTGGCAACCGGGTCCGTCGGACCTGTGGACGCCGGCGCTCAAGATCGTGCAGGGCGCATGGTCTGGCGGGTCCGGGAAAGCGGCCTTCACCATGAGTAGCGCCTGCCTGGCGCCGCGGCTCGGCGATCAGATCCTTTTGACGAATTCTCAAGATGATAAAGTCAGGATTCTGTACGGTGGGGCAGAGGATCAGTCCGGGCGTGCCGCCATAATGACTGTGGACGCGGGCAGTCCGCCGGTCGCGCTGCTGCCCATGCGCCTGAACGCCGACGCGGCCCCGGGCCTGGTGTCGCTTGGCCAGGGAGCCGGTTTTCCGGTTGCTCTCGCGCCGACGCCAACCGCCTATTACCTCGTTACGACGAGCGGGGACGATACCAACGCCACCCCGACGGGGGGGTGCGGCACGGCGGCCGACCCGTACCTCATGTCCACGTTGCGGGGGGCGGTCATAGCGACCAACGCCCACGCGGGCGTGGACGAGATAGAGTTCGATCCGTCTCTCGACGGAACACCCATCACTCTGACGATCGCGGGAATGGACGGCGTGTCGACGACGAGCAACGACAACACTCCTGCGATCGGCGACCTCGACGTAACCGACGGCCTGATCATCGTCGGCAACGGGGCCTCCAACACCATCATCCAGGCGGGCACAAACGCCACGAACGGCATCGACAAGATCTTCTCGTTCAACCCCGTCGAGAACGGCAGCTACAGCCCATGGGTGGCGGGCGGGTTCCCGGTGAGCCTTACCGGCCTCACCCTCAGATATGGAAAGAACCCCAACGCCCAGTACGGCGGGAGCAGCGTCGGCGGAGCCATGGACTTCGATGCGGGCACCACGGGCGGTGGCACCCTGGACGTCAGTCAGTGCGTCTTCACCTACAATTCCACGGACAACGACGCGGGCGGGGCGCTGGCCCTCTACGACGGAGGAACGGTAACCATCAGCGACTGCCAGTTCACGAACAACACGGCTGGCGGGGGCGAGGGCGGCGGGCTCGTGCTCGGCGGCACGAGCAACTCTTCGGACCAGAACGTTACGAATTGTACTTTTTCCTCGAACCACGCCGTCACCGGATCCGGCGGGGCGGTTGCCGCCAACGCGCCCTCCATCACGTTCACCGGGAGCACCTTCTGCTCAAACCAGGCCGACAGCGAAGGCGGCGGGATCGCGAGTTGGTCGAGCAACTTTGCGAGCTTCACGGTATCCGGCTGCGACTTCTCGAACAATACCGCGGTGGGTCGAGGCGGAGGGGCCTCTCTCGGGGGCGGCGAAGGCGAGACAATCAGCATCACGAACGGCTGCAGCTTTACGGGGAACAGTTCCACGGGATCGGGCACGTCGGTAGCGGAAGGCGGAGGCCTCTACGTCAGCGGATACTACTCCTCCGACCCGACCTATCCTTCGGCCTCCCTCGTCGTGAAGCAGTCGAGCTTCGTGAACAACTCCGCGGTGGACTCGGGGGCGTCGCCGGACAACCGAGGCGGTGGCGGCATCGCGCTGGGCGGTGGGAACGCGGCGATCTCCTTCTGCCGTTTCGCGGGGAATACGGCGGGAACCAATCCTGGTGATCCCGCCGGAACGGATTGGGGCTCGGGTCTTCACAAGGACGGAAATCCCGGCGCCGTGACGGCCGACAATAACTGGTGGGGCTGCAACGTGGGGCCGACGGGTTCGGGTGCGTGCCAGACGACCGTCCTCAGCATGTGCTGCGGAGGCACCGTCAATCCGGCCGCCACCCTCGATAGCTCCACCTGGCTTGTTCTAGGCATCACCGCCAGTCCAACCTCGATTCAGCAGACGCAGACCTCGACCCTCACCGCGGATCTGACGAAGGACAACACCGGCAGCGACACGAGCGGTTCCGGGCACATTGCCGACATCACGCCCGTTTCGTTCTCAGGCACGCTGGGCGTCGTCAGCCCGACCTCGGCCACTCTCACCGGCGGATCGGCGACCTCCACCTTCACGGCCGGCTCGGCGAACGGGACCGGATCGGGAACCGCAACGGTCGACGGCCAATCGGTCAGCGCAGACATCACCATTACGTGTTCGGCGATCATCATGAGCCCGTCCACACTGCCCGGTGCGATCGTGGGTAATCTGTACAGCGAACCCGTCACGGCCTCGGGAGGGACCGGCCCTTACACCTTCACCGTCATTTCGGGTACCCTGCCGGATGGCCTGGCTCTGGCCGCCGACGGTACGCTTTCGGGAACACCCTCGGCTTCCGGACCCAGCACGTTCACCATTAGAGCCGAAGACTCGGAAGGGTGCTCTGCCTCGACGCAGTACACTCTGAGCGTGAACTGTCCGGCGCTGACGCTCTCGCCGGGCACGCTCCCGGGCGGTGTGGTCGGCACGACGTACACGCAGGCGCTGACGGTAGACGGCGGCACGGGCACGTACACGTACGCGGTGACGTCCGGGAGCCTTCCGGCCGGGCTGTCGCTGGCGGCGGGCGGCTCGCTCTCCGGTACGCCGACCGCCTCGGGGACGAGCACGTTCACGGTGACCGCCACGGACGGGTACAGGTGCACGGGCGAACAGAGCTATACGGTCGCGGTGAACTGTCCGGCCATCGCCCTGTCGCCGGGTACGCTCCCGGGCGGTGTGGTCGGCACGACGTACGTGCAGGCACTGACGGCGGGCGGCGGCACGGGGCCCTACACGTTTGCGGTGACGTCCGGGAGCCTTCCGGCCGGGCTGTCGCTGGCGGGGGGCGGCTCGCTCTCCGGCACGCCGGCTGCCTCGGGGACGAGCACGTTCACGGTGACCGCCACGGACGGGTACGGGTGCACGGGCGAACAAAGCTATACGGTTGCGGTGAACTGTCCGGCCATCGTCCTGTCGCCGGGTACGCTCCCGGGCGGTGTGGTCGGCACGACGTACGTGCAGGCACTGACGGCGGACGGCGGCACGGGGCCGTACACGTGCGCGGTGACGTCAGGGAGCCTTCCGGCCGGGCTGTCGCTGGCGGCGGGGGGTTCGCTCTCCGGCACGCCGACCGCCTCGGGAACGAGCACGTTCACGGTGACCGCCACGGACGGGTACGGGTGCACGGGCGAACGGAGCTATACGGTCACGATGAACTGTCCGGCCATCGCCCTGTCGCCGGGCACGCTCCCGGGCGGTGTGGTCGGCACGACGTACACGCAGGCACTGACGGCGGGCGGCGGCACGGGGCCGTACACGTACGCGGTGACGTCCGGGAGCCTTCCGGCCGGGCTGTCGCTGGCGGCGGGCGGCTCGCTCTCCGGCACTCCGGCCGCCTCGGGGACGAACACGTTCACGGTGACCGCCACGGACGGGTACGGGTGCACGGGCGAACAAAGCTATACGGTCGCGATGAACTGTCCGTCGATCGTGATCGATCCGCCCTCCATTCCCGAAGGTACCGTGGGTGTCGCCTATCCTTCGACCAGCTTCCGGCAGACCGGTGCTTCCGGAACGATACGCTGGTCCGAGAGCGGTGCTCTGCCGAACGGTGTGTCCTTCGATCCGGCCACCGCTGCACTGTCGGGTACGCCGGCGCAGGCAGGGTCCTTCCCGATCGTGATTACGGTTACGGACACCTATGGCTGTCATGGGGAGCAGGGCTACACGCTGATCATCAAATGTCCTGCGTTAGCGATTTCCCCGGCCGCTCTTCCCGGTGGGACGGTGGGGCTGCCTTACGCGGCCGCAACCTTCACACAAACCGGCATCACCGGGTCCGTCGGCTGGTCCCGGATCGGCGATCTTCCGGCGGGCATGACCTTCACCGACAATGCCGACGGCACGGCTACGCTGGCCGGAACGCCAACGCAAACGGGAACGTTCACCTTCTCGGTCAAGGCACAGGACGTGGCTTCGGGCTGCTCGTCCAGCCGGGTCTATTCTCTGACCATCGTCTGCCCGATCATAGATGTCCTCCCGTCTCAGCTGCCGGCCGCCGTGAAGGGGCAGGCCTACAGCCAGAGCTTGTCGGCGTCTGCCGGGGTGGCTCCCTTCACCTTCGAACTGAGCAGCGGTGTGCTGCCCCTGGGACTTGACCTGTCTTCCGACGGGGTGATCTCGGGGACGCCAACGGTGTCAGGAAACTTCAGCATTACGGTCGCCGTGACGGATGCGAACGGATGCACGGGCGAGCGAGCGTACAGCGTCGCGAGCTATTCTAGCGGCTTCCACGACGACGGTGACGCGTCGGCCCTGTGCGTCGACAGCACCACGGGCGCTTTTCAGTGGGTCGCGGCCGGCGGTCAGACTTTCACGGGTACGCTCAACATCTACAACGGCGGGACCATGTTCTGGAGCCAACCGGGCGCATCACAGTACGTGTATTTCTACTACGATCCCAACAACCACACGGCCTGGGGATACCTCTACGACTACGCGACGGGGTTCTATTCCAGCCTGTACGACTCGAGCTTGTCGAACGACCCGGCGGGGTGCGGTCTGGATCAGCCTCCGGCCTGAATCCGTCCGTCCATGTCTGCCATTGGGGAGGCGCGGGCAATGCCCGCGCCTCCTTAGTTATTGGGCGTTCGCCATGAGAGAGTAACCTGGTGGCAGGGTTGCACAGGTGGGAAGGGGACGCCGCATGATGACCGCGAAAAGCCCAGGCCCGCGTCGGGCCCCTGGGAAAAGGACTATTTTTTCTCCTTCAGGCTGCGTTCGTATGCTGCGCGTTTTGGCTGGCTTCAGTGCCGATCGGTTCCACCCTTTGCCCTGATCGGACTCACAAGTTGGCGATTAAGCGCGCGGATTGCATCTTTGTCGGCAGGGTCGCCGATTTCTCCAGCAAGACTCCCTCTGAGGATCCCCACGGCTACGGTATTGTGATCGAGGTGGAGAAGGCGCGGCGCGGCGTCGGTGATGCAACGATCGTCATAGTCTCTCCCGACCCGTCTTCCTGCGGCCACTTCTTTGAACCGTAAGAAGGAAATCCCAGTGGGGCTAGCGTCTTCTGGGTCCGGCGCTCGACTCGCTCGGACAGCGCGTGCCGGGCCTCCGGATCGGAAGGCGGCGGATAGGTCCGGGC
>JBJKRE010000318.1:0-17912 GCA_046704825.1 Acidobacteriota bacterium | reverse complement strand
ATCTGGTAGTGGGTCTCACCCCTGGCCACGTCGACGGGCGCCGGCAGCGTCTTCTCGAGGTCCTGCACCTTTACGTGCAGGTCGTCGATGGCCTTCTGCTTGGTGAGGATGTCGGAGATAAGGTCCCGGTACCCGACGCCCTGCTCGTTTTTGAGCCGCGCCTCAAGCAGCTGGGTCTGCTCGGGACTCAGTCCCTGCCCCATCACGGAGCCCAGGTCCTGCCCGCCCGACTTGACGTACGCCTGGAGGAGCGTGTTCAGCTGGTTCTGCTTGGCGTCGATGTCCTGTTCGAGGTTGGAGATCTTCTGTGCCGTCTGCATCTGGGCGTTCACTGCCTGGGAGGCCTTCTGCCCTTCCCGGGAGCACGCCACGGCCAGGGCCATCATCAGAATGGCTGGGAGCAATGATCTTGGTTTCATGGTCAGCCTCCTTTTCTTCTTCTCCGGGCCTCCCCCGAGGCCTCGGACGCCCCCTGTAAAGGCAAGGCCCGTGCCATGTGCGCGAAGCGGTACAAATCGCCTTGTATATCAATAGGATGGCGTTAAGAACGGCGCCGGACAGCCGCGGGTGAATACGACGGAAAGCGGGAAATATTCCCCGATTTCGTTGTCAGTCCCGATGCCGATTCCGATCCCGGGTTCGAAAATCGGCCGGGTTTCCGGGAACGACCTCCATAACATGAGGCTGCCGCCTGAGGACTTGGTGCATGGCCCCGGGGCCGCCTTGAGGCCGCCCCGCGCGGTTGCTATACTCGCCACCATAGCGTCCGGTTGCGGGAGGCACGCAAAATGGCACGTCCCTACTCGGTTCTGGTGATCGACGACGAGCCCTCCATGAGGGAGGTTCTGCGGCTTCGTCTCGCCCAGTGGGATTTCAAGGTGACCGTCGCCGAGTCCTCCCGCGAGGGGGCGCGTATGGCGGAGGACGCAGATCCGGATATCGTCGTCTGCGACGTCGTGCTGCCCGACGGCTCGGGGCTGGACCTCCTGCCCGTCCTGAGGACGGATGCTTCGCCGCGCCCCGTGGTCATGATCACGGCCCACGGCAGCATCGATGCGGCCGTGGAGGCCGTCAAGCGTGGCGCCATGGACTTCCTGACCAAACCGCTCGACTACCAGAAGTTCAGGGCGGTGCTCGACCAGGCGGTGGAGGAAGTCGAGCAGCGCCGGTCCACCCGCCGGCTGGAGGACAGGCTTGCGCGGAGCCCCGGCCTCGGCCCCATCATCGGCACCAGCAAGCCCATGCGGGAGCTGTACCGCCTGATCAAGGTCCTCGCGGCGAGCAGCGCCTCCGCCCTCATAACGGGCGAGAGCGGGACGGGCAAGGAGCTGGTGGCCCGCGCCGTCCACGACCTGGGGGAGCGGTCCGGCGGCCCCTTCGTGGCGGTGAACGCCGCGGCCATCCCCGAGGGGCTGCTCGAGAGCGAGCTGTTCGGGCACGAGAAGGGCGCCTTCACGGGGGCCGTGTCCAGCCGGGCCGGCTGCTTCGAGCAGGCCGACAGGGGGACGCTCTTCCTGGACGAGATCGCCGAGATGCCCGCCTCCCTTCAGCCCAAGTTCCTCAGGACGCTCGAAAACGGGAGGGTCCGCCGCCTGGGCGCCAGCCGGGAGGCGGCGTTCGACGTACGCCTGCTGGCCGCCACCAACCGCGTGCCCGAGGAGGCGGTCGGCGAGGGGCTGCTCCGGGCCGACCTCTACTACCGCCTGAACGTTTTCACCCTCGTGCTGCCGCCGCTGAGGGACCGGGCGGAGGACATCCCCCTCCTGGCCCATCACTTCGTGGCCCGGTTCAACGAAAAGCACGGCTGCAGGGTTGAGGGCGTCCGCAGGGAGGCCCTCGACCTGCTCAAGGCCTACCCGTGGCCCGGGAACGTGAGGGAGCTGAGGAACGTGCTGGAGCGTGCGGTCATTCTGGCCGCATCGGGCTGGGTGGAAGACGTCCACCTTCCCTCCTACGTGCGCAACCGGGAGGGCGCCGGCCGCGGGTTGAAACTCCCGCCCGGCCTGACCATGGCCGAGGCGGAGCGGCTCCTGATCATGAACACGCTCGACGAGGCGGGCGGGAACAAGGCCGAGGCGGCCCGCAGGCTCGGCCTGGACGTCAAGACCATCCGCAACAAGTTGAAGGCCTACGGCGAGGACGACACGGAATGAAGGTGACCACGCGTCTGGCGCTGGGATCGGGCTCGGTTCTCCTGCTTCTCTTCGGGGTGCTGGCCTACCAGGTGTACGAGGTGCAGTACCTGGCGAACCTGGGCCGGAGCCTGGCCCGGACGGGGCTCGAGGCGTCGCGGCTCTCACTCCAGCAGGTCCACGACCTGGACGCCTTCGAACAGGCCTCGCGCAAGCTCTTCGTGACGGGCGATCCCGACTACGGAAAGCTGGCCCGCTCCCTGGCGCTGAACATCTCGAACCGCCAGCAGGCGCTGGACGCCCTCGGCCTGCCCGCGGCCGAGAAGGCGAGGGTGGCCAGGATGGGGCAGTGGTGGCAACGGGCCGAGACCGCCCTGATCTCCGGGCAGACCGCGAGCGACGAAAGCGCCCTCCTGGCGCCTCTCGGGAAGGCCCGGGACGAGGCGAGGGCCGTGTTCAAGGCCACTCAGCAATCCATCGGGGGCCAGGCGGCCCGCGCCGAGCGGGCCGCTCTCAAGGCCCAGTGGGTGTCGCTCATCGCGGCCCTCCTCGCCATCGCCGCGAGCGCGGTTGTCCTCCTGGCCACCTTCCGCTCGATCAGGGACCCGCTCCGCCGCCTCACCCGCGCCACCCGGGAGCTGGCGGAGGGGCGTTTCGACCTTTCCATCGAGGACGGCGGGAACGACGAGTTCGCGCAGCTCGCCTCGGACTTCAACGCCATGGTGCGGCGGCTGGGCGAACTGGACCGCATGAAGAAGGACATCCTGTCTCACGTGTCCCACGACCTCAAGACGCCCCTGGCAGCCATGCAGGAGACGAACCAGCTCATGCTCGAGGGCATCCCCGGCCCCACCACGGAGGAGCAGCGGCGGCTCCTCGAGATGAACCTTCAGAGCGCCAGGAGGCTTTCGGCCATGATCGCCAAACTCCTGGACCTCGCGCGGCTGGAGGCGGGCGTCATGGACTACGACTTGAGGACGCGGGACCTCGTGCCGCTGCTGAAGGAGTCGATCGAAGCCGTGCGGCTTCGCGCGGAGGAGCGCGGCGTATCGCTCCGCGCGGCCCTGCCCGCCTGTCCGCTCCCGGCGCGGTGCGACGCGGACAGGCTCTTCCAGGTGCTGGAGAACCTGCTGGAGAACGCGGTGAAGTTTTCGCCGGACGCCGGCACCGTGACGCTTTCGGCCTCGGCCGTGCGCGGGCTGCCCGCTGACGCCCCGCCCGAGGCCAGGGCGCGTCCGGGAAGCACCGACGGCGACTACGCCCTGGTGACCGTCGCCGACGCGGGACCCGGCGTGCCGGACGACCACAAGCGCAGGATCTTCGAGCGCTTCCACCAGGTGGACACGGGAAGGCGGCCCGCCGGAGGGGGCGTCGGGCTGGGCCTTGCGATCTGCAGTGAGGTGATCGGCGCCCATGAAGGCCTGCTCTGGGTGCGGGACAACCCGGGCGGCGGAAGCGTGTTCTGTGTCGCCCTGAAGGCGGGACCGGCGGGCCGCTCGGACGGCGACACGTCCGGGAAGGAGGCGCCGTGACCATGCGACAGGCGGCGTTCGGGCTGTTGGCCTGTATCGTTCTGGGCGCTCTGACGGCGTGTTCGCCCGCTGCGGCAAGGGCCGGCCGTCTGTTCACCGCGGGCGACTACGCGGGCGCCGCGCGGGGGTACCAGGAGGCGCTTGACAGAGCCGGCGGACGGGGCAAAGCGCTATGGCTCTACAGGCTGGGCGTCTCTCGGGCCGTGCCGGGCGGCCGGGCCTACGACCCCGCCGGGGCTCTGAAGGCGTTCGATCGGCTCCGGAAGGAATTTCCCGATTCGAAATACAGCCGCCGGGCCGAGCTGCCCGTTGCGCTTCTGAAGGCTCTGGAATCGGCGACCCGGGACTCCGCCGGACTCCGCAGGAAGCTGGGGGCCGCCCGAGACCGCCTGGACGCGGCCAGGCAGGCCGGTCTGGACCTGGAGGCCAGCCGCAAGCGGGTGTCCGAACTGACCGAAACGGTTCAGCGGCAGGATCAGACCATCAAGGACCTCCGCAGGGAGCTCGACCAGCTCAAAAGCATCGACCTCAACCGGGCCCGCTGATCCCCGCTCCGTGGCACAGCGGCGGCGCTGCGGCCCGAACTCCGGCCTCGCAACAACGCTCCAACCCCGTCCGCACTCCGGGCCCCCGATCCGCCCCGTGGGAGGGGAAATTCTGTGCGATGAAAGAAATGTAACAATATGTACCATTATGCTGCAGGGCTATATGACCTTGTTCCTCGGGTGCTGGTGCTAAATGCTGTTATATAAAGTGTAATCATCGAACTGCATGAAGACGAGAGCCTTCACCAAGCTCTGTGATGTGAGATTTGACCCAGAATCTCTCTCCCGCGAGGCCAATCGTTGACCCACTTTGAAAGGGGGCCTTACATTGGCGGTGTCGCGAGCGGAAGGAGGTACGAATTGGGGGGGAAAGTCACGCCGTGACTAGCTAACCAGCTTCCAATTTGGCCGGACAATTTGACGAAGTTTCACGAAAGCGGGCCTCGAGCCCGGAAGGAGAAGTTTACCCAAAAGAGAGGGGCTGAGGCCGAAGACCCGAAAGGGGGGAGGCCGCCAGCGGATCCGGTTGGCTCATTTATCGCTGTTTAGGAGGTGAACTTATGCCGAGTTACGTGAACCCAGAAAAATGTGACGGGTGCAAGGCGCTGGACAAGACCGCGTGCCAGCACATCTGCCCCAACGACCTCATGGTCCTCGACAAGGACAAGATGAAGGCCTACAACCGCGACGTCTCCATGTGCTGGGAGTGCTACAACTGCGTCAAGATCTGCCCGACGCAGGCCGTCGAGGTCCGCGGCTACGCCGATTTCGTCCCCATGGGCGCATCGGTGACACCCATGCGGTCCACCGACTCCATCATGTGGACCGTCAAATTCCGGAACGGCATGCTGAAGCGCTTCAAATTCCCCATCCGCACCACGCCCGAAGGCGCGGCCGTTCCCGACGGCGGCTTCGAGAGCGCCGGCGACCTCAACAGTCAGGCCCTCTTCACGGAACCCGCTTCCACCGGTATGGCCGAAGTTTTCACCTTGAACAAATAAGGGGAGAGAGTAGAGATGGCCAACTTTGAAAACGTTACCGTCGAAACCGATCTGCTGATCCTCGGAGGCGGCATGGCCGCCTGTGGAGCGGCAGTGGAAGCGGCCTACTGGGCCAAACAGAAGGGCTTGAAGGTCACGGTGGTCGACAAGGCCGCCATGGATCGCTCCGGCGCCGTGGCCATGGGCCTTTCCGCCATCAACCAGTACGTGGGCCTCAAGGACGGGAAAAACACCGTCAAGGATTACGTCGACTACGTCCGCAACGACCTCATGGGCGTGACCCGCGAAGATCTCGTGGCCAACATCGCACGCCACGTGGACTCCACGGTCCACCTCTACGAGAAGTGGGGCCTGCCCATCTGGAAGGACGAGGAGGGCAACTACGTCCACGAGGGTCGTTGGCAGCTCATGATCAACGGCGAGTCCTACAAGGTCATCGTGGCCGAAGCCGCCAAGAACGCCCTGCTGCAGACCGGCGTGGGCGAGATCTACGAGCGCGTCTTCATCGTGGAGCCGCTGATGGACGGCGAACGGATCGCCGGCGCCGTGGGCTTCTCGGTCCGCGAGAACAAATTCTACACCTTCAAGGCGAAGGCCGTTCTGGACGTCATGGGCGGCGCGGTTCACATCTTCAAACCCCGCAGCACCGGTGAGGGCCTCGGCCGCGCCTGGTACCCGCCGTGGAACTCCGGCTCCTCCGCCTACTTCACGCTGAAGGCGGGCGCCGAGATGACCTGCCAGGAAGTCCGGTTCATCCCGGTCCGCTTCAAGGACGCCTACGGTCCCGTCGGCGCGTGGTTCCTGCTCTTCAAGTCCCGCGCCACCAACGCCATGGGCGGCGAGTACATGGTCGAACGCCGGCCCGAGCTGGAGAACTGGGGCCCCTACGGCCGTGTCAAACCGATCCCGGCGAACCTGCGCAACTACCTCGGTATGCTCGATGTGATGGACGGCAAGGGCCCGATCTTCATGCGCACCGAAGAGGCCATTCAGAAGCTCGCCGATCAGTACAAGGACGACGAGAAGGCCTACAAGAAGAAGATGAAGGAACTCGAGTCCGAGGCGTGGGAAGACTTCCTTGACATGACCATCTCCCAGGCCATCCTCTGGGCGGCCAGCAACGTGCAGCCCGAAGAGCGGAGTTCCGAGATCGCAGCTGCCGAGCCCTACTTCATCGGTTCGCACTCCGGCGCGTCCGGCGCATGGGTGAGCGGTCCCGAAGACCTGCAGACGGCCGACACGAAGAACGACTACTTCTGGGGCTACGCCAACATGTCGACGGTGAAGGGCCTCTTCTGCGCGGGTGACGCGTCCGGCGCCTCCAGCCTCAAGTTCTCCTCCGGTTCGCACGCCGAGGGCCGCATCGCCGCCAAGGCCGCCGTCAAGTTCATCGTCGAGAACAACACGATGCCGAACGTGGACCAGGCCAAGGTCGACGAGCTCAAGACCACCATCCTCAAGCCCATGGATCTGTACGAGCAGTACAAGAACGCCACCACGGACCCCGAGGTCAACCCGAACTACATCAAGCCCAAGATGTTCATGTTCCGGCTCCAGAAGATCATGGACGAGTACGCCGGCGGCGTCTCCGCCCAGTTCATCACCAACAAGGCCTCCCTGGAAAAGGCCCTGGAACTGCTCGCCATGCTGAAGGAGGACTCGGACAAGCTGGGCGCCTCCAACCTGCACGAACTCATGCGTTGCTGGGAAAACAACCAGCGCATGTGGCAGGCCGAAGCCCACGTCCGGACCATGCTCTTCCGCGAAGAGACCCGCTGGCCGGGGTACTACATGCGCTCCGACACGCCGAAGCTCGACGAGGAGAAGTGGACGGTCTTCGCCAACTGCAAGTTCGATCCCGGTACCGGTAACTGGGAAATGATGACTCGGCCGATCCACCGCATCTTCTAGGATCGGCGTGACCGGGAGGTCCCTGCGGGGGGGCAGGGACCTCCCTCTTTTATGACGGTGCTGCCATGAAACCGACCGAACGCCCGAATTGCCCTCACTGCGGAAAGCCCATGCTCAAGTGGGCCAACCCGTCGCTCGGCACGTGGAGCGGCGAGTACCAGTACGTCTGCTTTAACGACGAGTGCACCTACTTCGTCAAAGGCTGGTCGTGGATGATGGACCGCTTCAGCGTCAAGGCCTCCTACCGCCACCGGCTGGATCCCGAAACGGGCGAGACCGGGCCGCTGCCCGTGTGGTCCGAGAACGCGCTGAAGAGCAGCATACTCACCGAAAAGGAAACCCCCCATGACTGACGAAAAGATTACCCGGGACGCGATCCTCAAAGATTATCCGCGAATGAAGCTGGACGACGCCTTCACCTTCCGGTGCGGAAAGGACCTGGACTGCTTCACCTGCTGCTGCCGGGACGTCTCCATCATCCTCACGCCTTACGACGTCCTGAGAATGAAGAACGCCCTCCACATGGATTCCACAGAATTTCTGCAGACATATACGATCACCGCCTCCACGGGCGAGAGAAACATCCCGGTCCTGCTGCTGAAGATGGATGGAGAGAAGAGGTGCCCCTTCGTGTCCGACGAGGGGTGCGGCATCTACGGGAACCGCCCCTGGGCCTGCCGCATGTACCCGCTGGGCGCGGCCGAACCCCAGAACCCCAACCCGACGGACCACGCATTCAACTTCCTCCTCAAGGAAGACCTCTGCCACGGCCACGGCGAGGGGCGCGCGTTCACGGTCAGGGAGTGGATCTCGGACCAGGGTATCGAAGAGTACGACATGATGGGCGCATCGTTCAAGGCCCTCATGCTGCATCCGGGATGGAACGACAAAGAGGCCCTTACGCCGGAAAAGAGGGCCATGTACTACATGGCGTGCTACGACCTGGACCGGTTCCGCCGGTTCGTGTTCGAGAGCCGGTTCCTCCAGATGTTCGTGGTGGACGAGGCCCGCGTGGACGCCATGAAGACGGACGACGAGGAGCTGCTGGATTTCGCCATGCAGTGGCTCATGTTCAGCCTTTTCAATGAGAAGAGCATGAAGATCAGGAAATCGGTCACGGCGGAAAGGCGCACGACCGAGGAGGCGGAGGGGGCCGCGCCCCCGCCGTCCCGCTAGCAGGCTACTTCAGGAGAGGCAGGGATACGCATGACAGAACCCCTATCCACACGACAAGACGGCAAGGCGGTCCTGGTGATGGGAGGCGGTATCGCGGGCATGACGACCGCCATCGAAGCGGCGGAGGCCGGGTGCGAGGTCATCCTCGTGGAGAAATCCCCCTGGCTAGGCGGCCGTGTCTCCCGGTTCAACCAGTACTTTCCGAAACTGTGCCCACCCACCTGCGGGCTCGAGATCAACTTCAAGCGCATCAAGAACAACCCGCGGATACGGTTCCTGACGCTCGCCGAGGTCGTGGGCCTCGACGGCGCGCCCGGGAACTACGACGTCACGGTCAAGGCCTCGCCGCGTTTCGTCACGGACGCGTGCACGCTGTGCGACAAGTGCGCCGAGGTATGCCCGGCCGAACGGGCGGACGAGTTCAACATGGGACTCGGGTCCACCAAGGCGGCGTACTTGCCGCACAGCATGGCCTTCCCCGCCGCGTACGTCATCGACAGGCCGGCCTGCAAAGAGGGCTGCAGCGCCTGCGCCGACGCCTGCACGTACGGGGCCATCGACCTCGCCCAGCAGGAACGGACCGAGACCTTCAACGTGGCGAGCGTCGTGGCGGCCACGGGCTGGGCGCCCTACGACGCGTCGAGGATCGACAACCTGGGCTACGGGAAGTTCAAGAACGTGGTCACGAACGTCATCATGGAGCGCCTGGCGGCCCCCAACGGCCCCACGGGCGGGAAGATCCTGCGGCCCTCGGACAACAAGCCGCCCAGGACCGTGGCCTTCGTCCAGTGTGCAGGGTCCCGGGACGAGAACCACCTGCCCTACTGCTCGGCGGTGTGCTGTTCGGCCTCCCTCAAGCAGGCCACGTACGTCCGCACGCACGACCCCGAGGCCGAGGTGAAGATCTTCTACATCGACATCCGAACGCCCGGCAGGCTCGAGGACTTCCACGCCAAGGTCGCCGAAGACGAAAAGGTCAGCCTCATCAAGGGCAAGGTGGCAAAGGTGGAGGAGGACCCGGCCACGGGCGACCTGCTCGTCACGGCGGAAGACGTGATGAACGGGAGGAAGATCACCGAGCGCGTCGACATGCTCGTCCTGGCCACGGGTATCGTGCCCCAGACGGCCGACCTGCCCGCGGGATTCGCGCTCGACGAGTTCAACTTCGTCGCCGCTCCGAACGGTCAGACGGGCCTCTACGCCGCAGGCTGCGTCCGTCGCCCGGAAGAGGTGTCGGCGACCGTCCAGGATGCCACCGGTACGGCCCTGAAGGCCCTCCAGTGCGTCGTGAGGAGCGCTCATCATGGATAAGAAAATCGGCGTCTACATCTGCAGCGGATGCTCGATCGGCGAGTCGCTCGACATGGACAAGCTGGCCAAGGTGGCCGAGTCGGAGTACAAAGTCCCGGTCTGCAAGGTCCATCCCTGCCTCTGCGGCAAGGAGGGTGTCGAGCTGATCAGGAAGGACATGGCGGACGAGTCGGTCAACGCGCTCGTGATCGCGGGGTGTTCGCCCCGGATGAAGACCGAGGCCTTCGCCTTCGATCCCGCCATGGTCCAGGAGCGCGTCAACATCCGGGAGCACGTGGCCTGGTGCCAGAAGCCCCAGGACGAGGACACCCAGATGATGGCGGAGGACTACCTCCGCATGGGCATCGTAAAGGCCCAGAAGATGTCGCCCCTGGAACCGGTCGAGGACGAGATCTCCAAGACCATCCTGGTGGTGGGCGGCGGCGTGACGGGCATCACGTCGGCGCTGGAGGCGGCCGCGGCCGGGTACGAGGTGGTGCTGGTCGAAAAGCAGGCCCATCTCGGGGGCTTCGTCGGCACGCTGAAGAAGCGGTTCCCCCAGGAGCCGCCCTACACCGAGCTGTCGGCCGACGTTCTGGCGGACAAGATCCAGGAGGTGAGCTACCACCCGAAGGTCAAGGTCCTCACGTCCGCCAAGATCCTCAAGACCTCGGGCCAGCCGGGCATGTTCGACGTGAGCGTCGAATCGGACGGCAACACCTCCGAGTTCCGCGTCGGGACCATCATCATGGCCACGGGCTGGAAGCCCTACGATCCCAAGAACCTGGCGCACCTGGGCTACGGCCTGACGCCCGACGTGGTGACGAACGTGGAGTTCGAACGGATGGCCGCCGAAGGGCCGCTCAAGAGACCCTCCAGCGGCGCCCCCATAGAGAGCGTCCTGTTCGTCCAGTGCGCGGGGTCCAGGGACAAGGACCACCTGCCCTACTGCTCGTCGGTCTGCTGCATGGCGACGCTGAAGCACGCCGCGTACGTGCACGAACAGAACGCCGACGCCAAGGTCTTCATCGTCTACAAGGACATGCGGACGCCCGGCCAGTACGAGAAGTTCTACCGCACCGCCCAGGACGCCCCCATGAACTTCCTCACCAAGGGCGAGGTCAAGGCCGTGAACAGGGGCACGGACGGCAAGCTGGCCGTGACCGTCGAGAACACCCTCATCGGCGAGACCCTGCAAATCCACGTGGACCTCGTGGTCCTGGCCGCGGGCATGGTGCCCAACGCGGCCGACGGCGAGGCGATCCGCGCTCTGGAGGACGCCAAGCTCAAGGTCGAGAAGGGCGAGTCCGAGTCCCAGAAGGCCGAAGCGGCCAAGACGGTGGAACTCCTCAAGGCCCACGAGGGGACCGAGATACTGCACCTGACCTACCGCCAGGGGCCGGACCTGCCCGCGCTGCGGTACGGCTTCCCGGATTCGCACTACGTCTGCTTCCCCTACGAGACGCGGCGGACGGGCATCTACGCCGCAGGGTGCGTGCGCAGCCCCATGGACTCCTCACACGCCAAGGAGGACGCCCTGGGCGCGGCCATGAAGGCCATCCAGTCGGTGGAGCTGGCCTCCCAGGGCCAGGCGGTCCACCCGCGGGCCGGGGACATGTCCTTCCCCGAGTTCTTCCTTCAGCGCTGCACCCAGTGCAAGCGCTGTACGGAGGAGTGCCCCTTCGGCACGCTGGACGAAGACGAGAAGGGCACGCCCAAGCCCAACCCCTACCGCTGCCGGCGGTGCGGGGTCTGCATGGGTGCCTGTCCCGAGCGCATCATCTCCTTCAAGAACTACTCGGTGGACATGATCGCGTCCATGATCAAGGCCATCGAAGTGCCCGACGAGGAGGACGAGAAACCGAGGGTGCTCGTCTTCATGTGCGAGAACGACGCCTACCCGGCGCTCGACATCGCGGGCATGAACCACGCGCAGTACGACCCCAGCGTCAGGATCATCCCGCTGCGGTGCCTCGGGTCCATGAACATCGTCTGGATCGCGGACGCGCTGTCCTCGGGGTTCGACGGCGTCATGCTCTTCGGCTGCAAGTACGGCGACGACTACCAGTGCCACTTCGCCAAGGGCAGCGAGCTGGCCAACCGCCGCCTGGAAAACGTCAAGGAAACGCTCCAGCGGCTGCAGCTCGAGTCCGAGCGCATCCAGCTGACGCAGTTGGCGATCAACGAGTACGACAAATTGCCGGTGCTCATCAACGAATTCATGGAGCAGATCCGCGAGATCGGCCCCAACCCCTACAAGGGCTTCTAGGAGAGGGATGCCATGGCAGAACCCCTTCTCATCCAACCCGACGCGCGGTTCATCAGGGACGTGGTGAACGCCGGAGGCGGCGACCTGAAAAAGTGCTTCCAGTGCGCCACCTGCTCGGCGGTGTGCTCGCTGTCCCCCGACGACGCCCCGTTTCCCCGCAAGCAGATGATCGAGGCCCAGTGGGGGCTGAAGGACAAACTGCTGGGAGATCCCGCCCTGTGGCTGTGCCACAACTGCGGGGACTGCTCGACGCGGTGCCCCAGGGGCGCCCGCCCCGGCGACGTGCTGGGCGCCCTGCGCAAGGAGGCCATCAAGGCGTTCTCGGTGCCCGGCTTCATGGGCCGGCTCGTGGCGAGCCCGAAGGGCTGGCCCGCGCTCTTCCTCCTGCCGGCGCTGATCTTCGGGGCCATCGCCCTGTGGGCGCCCAGGGCCGAGGCCACCAAGTCCCTCGAGTTCGCGAACGTCTTTCCGCAGCACATCCTCGAGGCCCTCTTCTTCACCGTGACGGGGCTCGTGCTCCTCGCCTTCGTCTCAGGCCTGGCGCGCTTCGTGAAAGCGCTCCGTGCATCGGGCGCCGACGGTCCCATCATGGCGGGGCTCGTGCCCGCGTTCGTGGACATCATGACCCACAAGCGCTTCTCCGAATGCAAGGCCGAAAAGGGCCGGTACTGGGGGCACCTCCTGACGCTCTGGGGCTTCGCGGGGCTGGCGTTCATGGGCACCGTTGTGGGCATCGGGACCATGGTGGGCCTCATGCAGACGCCTCTCCCGTTCTGGAATCCCACCTTGCCCGTGGAGTCGGTCCTCAAGATTTTCGCCAACGTATGCGCGGTGATCATCCTGATCGGCGTCACGGTGCTGCTCGTGGACCGCGTCAGAGATCCCGTCAAGAGGGCCGCCAGCACGTACTTCGACGGTTCTTCCTTCTGACGCTGGCCGGCGTGATCTTCACGGGCATCCTGTCCGAAATCCTGAGGCTGTCCCAGGTGGCCGCGGTCATGTACCCGGTCTACTTCGTCCACCTGGTTTTGATTTTCGGTCTCTTTCTGTACGCGCCGTACTCCAAGTTCGCCCACCTGCTCTACCGCACGGTAGCGCTGGCGGCGGCGGGGAAGCGGCCTTGAGATAGGGAATGCGCGGACCGCCCCGGCGGGCGGCCGTCCGAGTGGTGTAGCGCCGGCCGGGCGACTTCGGCGGGCGCGATTGATGGGGGATCACAGGAGGACAAATATGGCGGATGAAAAGGTTCAAACCAGGCTTCTGGACGAGCTCGAGAAAGGTCCGTGGCCGAGCTTCGTCACGGAACTAAAGCGCGGCGCCAAGAAGAGCGAGGTCTGCCACGACCTACTCGGCCAGCTGGAACTCTCCTACGAGGAGAAGATCAGCCACTGGAAGCACGGCGGCATCGTGGGCGTCATGGGATACGGCGGCGGCGTCATCGGCCGCTACAGCGACGTGCCCGAAAAGTTCCCCAAGGTCGCGCACTTCCACACACTGCGCGTCAACCAGCCGTCCGGGTGGTTCTACACCAGCAACGCTCTGAGGACCCTGTGCGACATCTGGGACAGGCACGGCTCCGGCATCACCAACATGCACGGTTCCACCGGCGACATCATCTTCCTCGGCACCACGACGGACGAACTCGAGCCCACCTTCGCCGAACTGACCAAGAACGGCTTCGACCTCGGCGGATCCGGTTCCGACGTCAGGACGCCCTCCTGCTGCGTCGGCAAGGCACGTTGCGAATGGGCCTGCTACGACACCATGGGGCTCTGCAACGACATCACGCACGAGTTCCAGGACGAACTGCACCGGCCGGCGTTCCCCTACAAGTGGAAGTTCAAGTTCGCGGGTTGCGCCAACGACTGCGTGTGCTCCAAGGCGCGTTCCGACCTCTCCATCATCGGCACCTGGAAGGACGACATCCAGCAGGACGACGCCGAGGTGACCAACTACGCGGCCAAGGGCCTCGACATCCAGGCGGACGTCTGCGACCACTGCCCCACGAAGTGCATGAAGTGGGACGGCAACAAGCTTTCGATCGAAAACCGCGAGTGCGTCCGGTGCATGCACAGCATCAACGTCATGCCCAAGGCGCTCAGGCCCGGCAAGGAACGCGGCGCCACAATCCTCATCGGCGCCAAGGCCCCCATCGTGCAGGGTGCACTTCTGGCCTCCGTCCTGGTGCCCTTCGTGCCCGAAGAGGAACTGATGGAGACCATCAAGGAACTCGTGGACAGGGTCTGGGACTTCTGGTGTGAGTACGGCAAGAACCGCGAGCGCGTGGGCGAGCTGATCCAGCGCGTGGGTATGGGCAACTTCCTGGATGCCATCGGCCTGGACGCCGTGCCCGAGATGGTCAGCGCCCCGAGGGACAACCCCTTCGTCTTCATGGCGACGGACGGCGACTAGCGGCCGTAGAGCATCGGGGAAAGTTTCGAGAAAGGTGAACCAGATAACTGAGGAGTGAAAGATGGCCGAAGAGCCTGTCAAGAGAATAACCGATATCGGGCCGCCGAACTTCGAGCAGTTCCTGCATCCCGTCATCAAGAAGAACTACGGGCAGTGGAAGTTCCACGAATCCATGGCGCCCGGCGTCTTCTTCCACGAGGCCGAGTCCGGCGAGAGGATCTACACGGTCCGGGCCGGTTCGCCCCGCCTGATCAGCACGGAAACGATCCGCAAGTTCGCCGACCTGGCCGAGAAGTACTGCGGCGGGTACCTGCGCTTCACGAGCCGCAACAACGTGGAGTTCCTCCTGGACAACCCGGACAACATCGAGCCCCTCAAGAAGGACCTCCACGATTACGGCTACCCCGTGGGCGGCACCAACAACTCCATCAGCAACATCGTCCACACGCAGGGCTGGGTGCACTGCCACTCGTCGGCGACGGACGCCTCGGGCATCGTGAAGGCCGTCATGGACGCCCTGTACGACCGCTTCACCCACGAGGACCTGCCGGCGAAGCTGCGGATCGCCCTGGCGTGCTGCCTGAACATGTGCGGCGCCGTCCACTGCTCCGACATCGCCATCCTGGGCGTGCACAGGAAGCCCCCGAGGATCCAGCATGACATCCTCCATAAGGTCTGCGAAATCCCGAACCTCGTGGCCTCCTGCCCCACGGGCGCCATCCGCCCGTCCGAGACGCCCGACGGCAAGAAGACCGTCGAGGTGATCGAAGAGCAGTGCATGTACTGCGCGAACTGCTACTCGGTGTGCCCCGCCATGCCGCTGAACGATCCCGAGAACGACGGCCTGTCCATCTGGGTCGGCGGCAAGGTGAGCGACGCCCGCTCGCAGCCCAGGTTCTCCAAGCTGGCCATCCCCTTCATCCCGAACGAGCCGCCGAGGTGGCCGGGCGTGGTGGACGCCGTCGTCAACATCGTGGACGTCTACGCCAAGCACGCGAAAAAGTACGAACGCATGGGCGAGTGGATCGAACGGATCGGCTGGCCCAGGTTCTTTGAGCTGACCGGCATCGAGTTCACCAAGTACCACATCGACGACTTCCGCTTCGCGGGCACCACCTTCGCCAGGTCGGCGCAGATTCGTTTCTAGGAGGTGCACTATGGCCGTTTCGATCGAAGAACTGGCCGAGGACATGTACAAGATGGTGGCGGACACCATGGGCAAGAAGAACCTGAAGGCGACCGATCTCATCAAGGAGATGATCGCCAAATACGGTGCGGACAACTGCGACAAGAAGATGTGCAAGGAGGCGATCCGCACGCTCATGGATTCGGGCCGCTGCGTCTACAGCTACTTCGGAGGTAGCTACATCACGTTGCCACACAAGGAGGGAGCCGCGCCGGACTGATCGCCGGCACAGCCCGCGGGCGGGGTGTCCGCGCCCCCGCCCGCGTCCCATAGCAGCTCGAGGATGTCACACGGAAAATCTACCGGTAGGTGTAGATTTCCACCCATTGAGAGGAAAGAGGGCCGAGCCATGGGTCTTTTCAAAGAAGTCAAGAAGCCGGTCATCAAGGCGGGGCCTAGCAGCGGCGGGGAAATCAGCCCGCTCCGCCCCAAGTACACGCCCAAAACGCCGCCCTGCATCGGCAACTGCCCGAACGGCGTCGATATCCGGGGATGGCTGACGACCATCGCGCAGGCCGAAGCCTACGGCCGCACCAACGAGCAGGCCTACGAGATCGCCTGGCAGATGATCGCGGAGCGCAACCCCTTCCCGGCCGTCTGCGGAAGGGTCTGTCCCCATCCCTGCGAAGAGGCGTGCAACCGGGGCGAGAAGGAAGGACCCGTCGCCGTCAACGCCCTCGAACGCTTCATCGGCGATTTCGGAATCGCCAAGGGCCTCAAGCCCTCCAAGGTGTCGGAAGAGCGGCGAACGGAAAAGGTGGCCATCGTGGGCGCCGGCCCGGCCGGCCTGTCCTGCGCCTACCAGCTCGCGCGCAGGGGCTATCCGGTCACGGTCTTCGAGGCCTTCGGCAAGCCGGGCGGCATGCTCCGCTACGGCATCCCGTCCTACCGCCTCCCCGAAGAGGTGCTGGACGCCGAAATCGGCCGCATCCTGGACCTGGGGGTGGACCTGAAATGCAACTTCATCGTCGGCAAGGACGCGACGATGGACGACCTCAGGAAAGATTACAAGGCCATCTTCGTCGGCATCGGCGCGCACAAGGGTCTCGAGCTGCGCGTACCGGGCGAGGACGCGCCCAACGTCTTTACGGGGACCGAGTTCCTCAACAGGGTCAACAGCGGCGAAAAGGTCGACGTCGGCAAGAAGGTCGTCGTCATCGGCGGCGGGGACACGGCCATCGACGCGGCGAGGGTGAGCAAGCGCCTCGGGGCCGACGTCACCATCCTGTACCGCCGGACTCGCGACGAGATGCCCGCGATTGCGCCCGAGATCGACGGCGCCCTGGAAGAGGGCGTGGACATCCAGTTCCTCGCAGCGCCCGTCGAGATCCACGTCAGCAACGGCAAGGCCGTGGGCATGAAGTGCATCCGAATGGAACTGGGCGAGCCAGACGCGTCCGGCCGGCCGCGCCCGGTGCCCAAGGAAGGCTCCGAGTTCGACGTCGAAACCACGACGATCATCGCGGCCATCAGCCAGGCCCCGGAATTCCGGGGGTTCGACGATCTGCACGAGGGCAAGGACTGGGTCAAGATCGACGAGTGGGGACGCACCAAGTTCGAGGACGTCTTCGCCGGCGGCGACGACGTGGAGCTGGGCCTCGCATCGATCGCCATCTCCCAGGGCCGCTTCGCGGCAGAGGCCATCCACGCGCGCTTCAACGGCAAGACGCTGGAGATGCCCGAACTTCCGCCCCCGATCAAGCCGGAGAGGATGAAGCTGGGCTGGTACAAGGAGGCCTTCCGCAACGATCGGGAGCACATCCCCGTGGACGGGCGGGGCATGGACACGGAGATCGAGAAGGGGCTCACGGAGGAACAGGCCCTGGACGAGGTGAAGCGCTGCATGTCCTGCGGCATGTGCATGGACTGCGAGACGTGCTGGATGTACTGCACCAACAGCTGTTTCGCCAAGCTCCCCAAGGGAGAGCATTACAAGATCAAACTGGAACTCTGCAACGGCTGCAAGAAGTGCGCAGAAGAGTGCCCCTGCGGGTACATAGAAATGGTTTAGAGGAGGACCTGACCGTGCCTAACATCGAACTGAACGGACGGACCTACGTCGTCGACGAAGACGGATTCCTGGAAGATCCCACCATCTGGAACGAAGAAGTCGCCAAGGACTTCGCGGGGACCGAAGGGGTCAACGAACTGACCGACAACCACTGGAAGGTCATCAACTACCTGAGGAACTACTACCTGCAGTTCGGCATCGCCCCCATGGTGCGGAAGCTCTGCAAGGAGACGGGCTTCAAGCTGAACGAGATCTACGACATGTTCCCTTCGGGCCCCGCAAAGGGCGCCTGCAAGCTGGCCGGTCTGCCCAAGCCCACGGGGTGCGTGTAAGAAGCGCCCCGCGGACGGTCGCCGGCGGATCCCGGCACGGGCGGGGGCTCCCCGCACCGGGCCGGCGCCGGAGCCCGCGCCGGTAGACCTGCACACCGAACGTACCGTCCGGACG
>JBJKRE010000317.1:0-7927 GCA_046704825.1 Acidobacteriota bacterium | reverse complement strand
ACCGCAAGCCTGTTCCAGAACCCGTACGTCCGCCCCACCAGCGCGCCGGCGACGGGGCGGCCGAAGAGGTAAAAGCCGTCCTGGGGTGACAGTGTGAACCCAGGCCGGTCGAGCGCTCCCTTGTTTCGCAGGGCTTCGATCCGCCCCGCGCAGGGCTCTTTCGATGAAAAGGGCATGGGCGCCAGGAAAGCGGCCAGGAGGAAGGCCGCCACCAGCAGGACGGCACCCCAGGTGACGGCTCCCGCCCACCGGGCTCGCTGCGTACGGCGCCGTTCCTCGCGCCTGACCGGCCAGGCGGGTGCGGGCGGAAGGAGCCTGTCGAGGAGAAGGGTCTGCCAGAACAGGCAGGCCAGGAACAGCACGGCCATGGGCCAGAAACGGGGCTCCTGGGGCCATGCGGCTCCCACCAGGACCGTCCCCATGGCCGCGGCGACAAGGCCCGTGCTGAAGCGGGGAAACAGCCCCCCGAGGACGGCGCCCAGGACGGCGAGCGCCAGGAGGATCGGCCGGTTGACCGAAAAACTGCCGCCGAAATAGAGCCAGGCCACGTACAGGGCGGGCAGCGGCCAGAAGGACGCCATCGCCAGCGCGAGGCGGGGGAGGAAGAGGTAGACCGCAAGTCCGAGAGCCAGGGCCACGAAGCACGCGCCGGCCACCGCAGCATAGCTCGCAGGGGAGAGCCGCACCCAGGACATGGCGAGGCCCGCCGAAAGGAAGAAAACGCCCATCGTGAGGCGGGGCATCCGGCGGCCGGCAAAGAGCAGGCACGCGGCCAGCACGAAGGCGATCGTCCTTGCGACGTAGAGGAGGGTGGTGGGCTGGGCTTCGAGCCCGGTCGAAAGGGCCGCCGGGCGGGCGAGTGCGGCGACGGGCAGAACGCAGGTTATCCCGCAGGCCGCAAACCGGGCCGCGGCCCATGCGTTCCTCCGGGTTGTCTCCCTGGCGCATGCCCTCAATTGAGCCCCCTTCCAGCATAGGCGAACGCGTGCGCCAAATGCAAGGGAGACGGCCCTTTCGTTCGGGGTGCGCCCCGTGCTCCCCGTCCGGCGGGGCTCAGGGCGCATGCCGGAACAAAGGCCCCTGTGAACCGGTTATACTGCAGACAGTCTGATCAACTGGAAATCGATATCGAAGAAGGACCGATCCAATGCTGAAAGAAGGCGACAAGCTGCCGCAGTTCACCGTTCCCGACCAGTCGGGTGAGGCGAAGACGTTCGACGATCTGAAGGGGCCCAGCGGTTTGGTGCTCTATTTCTACCCCAAGGACAGCACGCCGGGCTGCACGCTGGAGGCCCAGGACTTCCGAGACCGGCTGAAGGACTTCCGGGCCGCCGGGTTCAACGTGGCCGGGGTTTCCAAGGACTCGGTGAAGTCCCACTGCAACTTCACCGAAAAGCAGTCGCTCAACTTCCCCCTGCTGAGCGACTCGGACGGGGCGCTGTGCGAGGCGGCCGGGGCGTGGCGGGAGAAGAAGAACTACGGCAGGACCTACATGGGCATCGTGCGCAGCACGGTGGTGGCGGCGGCCGACGGAACCGTCCTGAAGGTCTACCCCAGCGTGAAGGCCAAGGGGCACGCGGACAAGGTCCTCGAAGACGTCAGGGCGTCGGCCTGAGTGCCGTGGGGGTGAACGATCGATGGCGTACTGGCTGATCAAGAGCGAGCCCTCGGCCTATGCCTGGGAAGATCTCATGAGGGACGGCCGGACGGCGTGGGACGGCGTTCGGAACTTCCAGGCCAGGAACAACCTGCGGATGATGAAGAAGGGGGACCTTTGCCTCTACTACCACTCGGTCACTGAAAAACGGGTGGTGGGCGTGGCGAGGGTGGTCCGGGAGGCCTATCCCGATCCCACGGCCGACCGGGGGGACTGGAGCGTCGTGGACGTGGTCCCGGCGTTCGCGCTGAAACGGGCCGTCACCCTGTCCGACATCAAGGCATCACCGGGGCTCCGGGACATGGCTCTCCTGCGGCAGTCGCGGCTCTCGGTCTGTCCCGTCGGGAAGGACGAGTTCGAACGGATCCTCCAGCTTTCGGGGACCTCACCGGCGGCGTGAGCCGCCACCATGACGGCTGGAAAGCGGGCGAGTCTGTGCCATAATGTTATCAAGGGCCGAGGTTCGGCCCGGAGGCATGGTGATGAGAAGACTCCCGCTGTTGATCCTGATCGCCCTTGCGTTCGTCCTGACCGGCTGTTCGACGCTTCGCACGGTTCCGGCCGACGACCCCCAGGCGCTCCTGACCACTCAGAGCTACCAGCTCAAGGTTCGGGCCGACAACCCCGACCTGGAGCGGGCCGTCTACGACATGGCCATGGCGGACCTCAAGACGATCCTGCCCATGGGCAAGGCGAAGGGCGCGGCGGGCACGGTGGCCGTCGCCTTCTCAAGCCGCAGGGCCACGGCGTCGGCCTGGGGCTCGGTGGGCGTGGGCCGGAGTTGGTATTCGGGCGTGTACCCGCCTCCGTCGGGGACGGCTGCGGACAGAGGGATCCCCACGGCCGGTCCGCGGACCTACGAGAACGGGACGCTCCTGATGACCATCCGCGACGCCGGCGGGCAGAAGCTGTGGTCCGCCGAGTACCAGCTGCAGGGGCGCTGGTCCCTCGCGGACAGCCCCGAGGCCGCGGCGCGCATCTGCCTCAGGCGAGTCACCAGGGCGCTCAGGAAGACGCTCGGCAAGTAAACCCCGGCAACGCCTCCGCCACCGGGACCCCCCCGCGGCGGGGGTACCGGGCATTAACGTAACGGGGACATTGGTATGCGCTGGATCGAAATCGAAGAACTGACCGTCAAACCCTTTCACCTGCTGGACAAGGAATGGGCCCTCCTGGTGGGCGGCGACCGCAGCCCCAACCCGATGACCGTCTCGTGGGGCGGGTTCGGCACCCTGTGGAACCGGCCCACCGTCACCGTCTACGTGCGGCCCACGCGCCACACGTTCTCGCTGCTCAAGTCCACGCCCGAGTTCACGCTCAACGTCCTGGCGGACGACTTCAGGGCGGCCCTGGACCTGTGCGGCTCCCAGTCCGGACGCGATACGGACAAGTGGGAGGCCACCGGCCTGACGCCCGCTCCCAGCGAGAAGGTGTCCGTGCCGCGCATCGCCCAGGCCGAGCTGTCCATCGAGTGCCGCGTCATGGCCACCATGGCCGTGGACCCCACCCGCTTTCTGGACCAGGGGCTCATGGGCAACTACCCGGAGCGCGACTACCACACGGCCTTCCTGGGCGAAGTCCTAGCGGTCTGGGGCTCGGAGCGCTTCGTGCCCGGCCGGGACTGAGGCGCGGGAGGGATCGCCATGCGCGTCCTTCTCGTCCTGGCCCACCCCCGGGCCGATTCCTTCAACGCCGCCGTGGCGAATGCCCTTTCGGAGGGGATGGGGGAAGGCGGCTGCAGGGTGGACCTGGCCGACCTCTACGCCGAGGGCTTCCGCCCCGGCCTGTCGGCCGAAGACCTCGCGACCTTCGAGACTGGCGGCATCCCGCCGGACGTCGTGCGCTACCAGGACAGGGTCCGGGCCGCGCAGGGGCTGGCCTTCGTCTTCCCGGTCTGGTGGTTCGGCCAGCCGGCCGTGCTCAAGGGGTTCTTCGACAGGGTGTTCTTCGAGGACTTCGCCTTTCGCTTCACCGACGGCGGCCGTGTGGAAGGGCTGCTGACCCACCGGAAAGCTCTCGTCGTCAACACCGCCGGGGCGAAGGAAGATTTCTACAAGGCCTTCGCTTTCGACGGCCCGCTCAAAAAGACGCTGGACGAGTGGACTTTGAAAATGTGCGGCGTCAAGGAGGTGGAGCACGTCATCTTCCACGACGTCCTCAACACCACCGACGCCGCCCGTAAAAGCTATCTCGAAAAAGCCCGCGCCCTCGGCCGCACGTTTTTCGGTGGGTGCGAGAAAACTTAAAGGCCGTTGAAACCACAGAGGCCACAGAGAGACACTTCAATGGAAGATGCTGCGGGGATCCTCTATAGCTGTTCAGGATTCGGACGGCCGGAGAGGAAGACGGCAAGATTGAGGATCGCCGGAGACTTGCGTATCTTCTGTGGAATCCGTCTTCCCTGTAGACCGATCAAAGCCATCAAATTTCGTCGATATTTACAACGGACCGTCCCGGTCCGTATCCGTCTTCTTTAGCCCCTAGGCCTTCGCCTTTAGCCTTTGGAAGACGCCCCCGCATCACTGCTTGACGGGCCTAAATTCCCCAATCCCAAATCCAAAATCCCTCTTCCCAAATCCTAAATGTCCCTACCCCTCGCTATCGTCCCAGGTGTGGCCGCAGGCGTTGCACTTGAGCCAGCCGTGGCCGCGGAAGTGCCGCAGGAGGGTCTTGAGCTGGCTCTCGACGACGTAGTCGGGGGGGACGGTGGCGCCCACCTCGTCGGACCCGCAGGCGGGGCAGCGCTCGAGTTCGCGGTCCATGAGGCACACGTCCTCGGGGTCGACCGCGTCCACGGGCAGGTCCGATTCGTTCTCGTCGGCCAGCGTATCCTCGCCGTCCGCCGAAAGATCATCTTCCGCCCGTTCGCTCAGGAGGTTGTGCTGTTCGAACTCGGTTTGGGATAGGATTTCTTCGGCTTCGTCGGACTTGGAGGCCGGAACCTGTAGCCGGACGCCGCCGATGAAATTGAAGCCGAAGTTGACGTTGCGGTCGGGAATGAAGGAGCAGACCCCGGCCGAGGTGAGGACGGCCTGGGCCCATTCCGCCTCTACGGGGCTCAGGTAGGTTCGAATGGTAATGAGAGCGTCGGGATCGTCGTTGATGTCCTTTTTCGAAGACATGGCAGCATCCTTTCTCGGCGGACGCCGGGCCGCCTTTTAGGAGAAACGCCCGTCCGACCTCAGCCCTTCCAGCCCGCCCACGCGAGCAGGGCCCAGCCCAAGAGAAAACAGACGCCTCCCAGTGGCGTGATCGCTCCGATCCAGCGGATGCCCGAGAGGGCCAGGACGTACAGGCTGCCGGAGAAGAGCACCGTGCCCGCCACGAGCAGCCAGCCCGCCGCCTTGACGAGATGGGACGTCCAGTGCGCGGCGGCCCAGGCCACCACGAGGAGGGCCAGTCCGTGGTACATCTGATACCGTGCGCCCGTCTCGAACACGTCCAGCATGTCCGGCGAGAGCCTGCCTTTGAGCACGTGGGCTCCGAACGCGCCCGCCGCCACGGAGAGGAGGGCGAAGAGGGCGCCGATCACGAAAAAGTTCCGTTCCATCCGGGGCCTCCCTTTAACTTGACGCTTCCGCGGGATCACGCAGGGCGCCGAAATCGACACGCGGTCAGTCGCCGATGATCTTGATCATCACGCGCTTGGGCCGCTTGCCGTCGAACTCTCCGTAGAAGATCTGTTCCCATGGGCCGAAATCGAGGCGCCCGCCCGTCACGGCCACCACCACTTCGCGGCCCATGATCTGACGCTTGAGGTGGGCGTCGCCGTTGTCCTCGCCCGTTCGGTTGTGGCGGTACTGGGAGACCGGCTCGTGAGGCGCGAGGTCCTCGAGCCACTCCTCGTAGTCCCGGTGCAGACCCGGTTCGTCGTCGTTGATGAAGACGCTGGCGGTGATGTGCATGGCGTTGACCAGGCATATGCCCTCGGCGATGCCGCTTGTGCGCACGGCCTCTTCGACCTTCCGCGTGATGTTGATAAAGTCCCGTCGGTGGGCGGTGTTGAAGGTCAGCGTTTCACGGTGGGATTTCATGGCGGCCTCCTTGGAGAAACACGGGCGGCCTTTGCGCGGGCCGCCAGGTCACTATGCGTCTTTAAATCATGATAGCACGCCCTGCCCTTGTGGGATGGCCGCCAACTCCCTACAATGGAGGACCGGGAGAGCGCATGGCAGGGCAGAGGGTCCTTACCGACAGCGAGGTGATCCAGGCGGTACTCGACGGGGACCGCGACGCGTTCGGCGCCCTCGTCGAGCGCTACCAGAAGGGCCTGGCCACCTACATCTACCACATGGTCCACCACTACGAGGAGGCCCTCGAACTCTCCCAGGAAGTCTTCATCAAGGTCTACGAGAGCCTCGACAGGTACGACGGCCAGTACAAGTTCTCGACCTGGCTGTACAAGATCGCGAGCAACCACACCATCGACCACCTCCGCCGGCAGCGCATGACCACGACCTCGATCCAGCAACGGGAGGACGACCCGGACATGCCCGACCTGCCGCTGGAAAGCGCAACTTTGGGGCCGGAGGAGGCGTATAGAAATAAAATGCTTCTCGTGGAGGTTCAAAGGGCGCTGAAAGACCTGCCGCCGTCCTACAGGGAGCTCATTCTCCTCAGGCACTTCAACTTCCGGTCCTACGAGGAGATGGCCAAGATCACGGGGCTACCCATCGGGACGGTCAAAAACAGGATCTTCAGGGCCCGGCAGATCCTCATGGAGAAGCTGGAGGAGTTTCGGTAGCCGCGGCGGGAGCGAGCAGGCCTCGACGGCAGGTCCCGTGAGGACGATGGCCAAGGTGCCGTATTTACGCTGTTTCGGGATTTGGAGAAGACGTCATGACCGGTAACGAGGACACTAAGCGCTGCACCAAAATTCTGGCCCTCCTCCCCCGGTTCATCGAGAACGATTTCACCGCGGAGGAATCGGCCGAGATCGCGGAGCACCTGGCCGGGTGTCCGGCCTGCCAGGCGGAGTACGAATCCATGAAGCAGCTGCTCGACACCCTCGAGACCATGCCTTCCATCGGTGTGCCGAGTTCGTTCAAGGACGCCGTCATGCGACACATCCCGCCGTCCAAGGAGAGCGGGGATTCATGAGCGCGGACGACGCCGGGCAGCGAGACATCGCCCGGAACAGGCAGGCCTTTCACCTGTACGCCATCCTGGACAAGTTCGAAGCGGGGATCGTTCTCCTGGGGCCGGAGGTCAAGTCGATCCGCGAGGGGCGGCTCCAGCTCAAGGACGCCTACGCGTCTCTGGACGGCGACGAACTCTGGCTCCACCAGTGCCACATCTCTCCCTACAGCCACCACACCCACAGTACGCTCACGCCCATCGACCCCATGCGAAAGCGCAAGCTGCTCATGCACCGGAAGGAACTGGACAAGCTGAGGGGGCGGGTGGAGGAGAAGGGCCTCACGCTGGTGCCCCTGCGCGTTTACCTGAGCCGGGGCAAGGTCAAGGTGGAGCTGGGGCTCGGAAAGGGCAAGAAGCTCTACGACAAGCGCGAGTCGATCAAGGCGCGCGAGATGGCGCGGGACCAGGAGCGGGCCCTCAGGGACCGCTGAGAGTCCCGCGGGGAAGGGCGTCCCGGTTTTGAACACGTCCCCCACACCCCCTTTTTACGAAGTGCCGCACGGCCGGCGGGCCGTCGGCCGGACCGAAGTCCCGGCCTCCAAGTCCGTCGCCCACCGGGCGCTCATCCTCGGGGCCCTGGCGTCGGGGGACACGGTCGTCCGCCCGGTGCCGGATAACGAGGACGTGGCGGCCACCCTGGACTGCCTCCGGGTGCTGGGCGTGTCCGTCGCCCGTGAAGGCGACGGTGTCCGGATCCTCGGCGGGGGAGGCCGTTTCCCGTCGGACGAGGCTGCCCTCGACTGCCGGTCGTCGGGGACGACCCTCAGGCTCATGGCCGCTCTCTGCGCGGCCTTGCCGGGCCGTTTTCGCCTGGACGGGTCGGACCAGCTCCGGCGGAGGCCGCTGGGGCCCCTGGCCGAGGCGCTGGAGGCCGCGGGCGCGAAGGTGGCGTTCCCTGTCCGTTCGGGCTATCCGCCCGTGGACATCGAGGGCAGCCGTTGGCCGGGAGGTACCGTGGCAGTGGATTCCCAGTCGAGCAGCCAGTTCCTGTCCGGGCTGCTCCTGGCCGCGCCACTCGCCGCCGGTCCGGTCCGGCTGGAGGCTAGGGGCCTCGTGTCCTCGGCCTACGTGCGGATGACCGCGGGACTCATGGAACGATTCGGGGGCGGGGTCCGGCCCGAAGGGCCTTCG
>JBJKRE010000316.1:0-11354 GCA_046704825.1 Acidobacteriota bacterium | reverse complement strand
TCGGCCCTGGCCGGGCTGAAGTCGCCGCCGCGCGTGATGGTCTGTGCCTCCGCCATCGGATACTACGGCGACAGGGGGGAGGAGGTCCTCGACGAGGGCTCGGCGTCCGGGGACGATTTCCTCGCTGGCGTGTGCCGGGAATGGGAGGAGGCCTCCCGCCGGGCCGCCTCGGACCGGATCCGCGTGCTCAACCTGCGCATCGGAGTGGTCCTCGCACGGCGGGGCGGCGCACTCGAGCGCATGCTGCGCCCCTTCCGCCTCGGGCTCGGGGGCAGGGTCGGCAGCGGGCGTCAGTACATGAGCTGGATTTCCCTGGATGACCTCCTGGGGGTCATCCAGTTCTGCCTCTTCACGGAGGGGCTGAGCGGTCCGGTCAACGCGGTCGCGCCAGGCTCCGTCACCAACGCCGCGTTCGCACAGCGCCTTGCCGCCGCCCTGCGCAGGCCGGCCCTCTTTCCCCTCCCCGCGGCCGCTGTCAGGGCGGTGTTCGGCGAGATGGGCGAAGCTCTTCTCCTGTCCAGCACGCGGGTCAGGCCGGCCAGGCTCCTGGACTCGGGCTTCCCCTTTCTCCATCCCGACCTCGGCGGGGCGCTGGAGGCTGAACTTGGTCTTCGTGTGAAATAAGCCTCACCCGCGTGCCGGTTAATACAGACGTGGTCGGGGAAGGTCCGTGCACCCCGGCGCGAGGCCAAGACGGGGAGGGCCGGACATGGCGCAAGGGCACAAGGTGGTTATCCTGGGAGGCGGCTTCGGAGGGCTGCAGGCCGCCAGGTCGCTGAGGGGTGCACCCGCCGAGGTTACCCTGATAGACAGGAGGAACTTCCACCTCTTCCAACCTCTCCTGTACCAGGTCGCCACGGGGGGGCTTTCCCCGGCGAACATCGCCTATACGCTAAGGAACATCCTCCGTAAGGCGCCTAACGTGCACGTGATCATGGGGGAAGCGACGGGCTTCGACCTCGAGCGAAAGAAGGTTCTGCTCGCGGATGGTGAGATCGGGTACGACACTCTCGTAGTCGCGACGGGCTCGAGCCACCACTACTTCGGCAATAAAACCTGGGAGGACCTGGCTCCCGGGCTCAAGACCGTTGAGGACGCCATAGAGATCCGACGGCGCGTGCTGTCCGCTTTCGAGGCGGCCGAACGGTCGGACGACCCCAGCGAAACGGAGCGCCTGCTGACCTTTGCGGTCGTCGGAGGCGGTGCCACGGGAGTCGAACTGGCGGGTGCCCTCGCAGAAATCTCGAGGGACACGCTGCTCCACGAGTTTCGCCGCATCGACACCAGCAAGGCACGAATTGTTTTGATCGAAGGCGGGGAACGCATTCTGCAGACCTACCCGGTCGATCTTTCGAAGGCAGCCGCGTCGGCCCTCAAAAAGCTCGGGGTGGACGTCCGGCTGGAGCACATGGTCCGAGATATTGACGGGCGCTCGGTTACCGTAGAGGCGGGCGGGCGGACGGAGAACATAGCGGCCGGCACGGTTCTGTGGGCCGCCGGCGTAAAGGCCTCGCCGCTGGGACTGGGGCTCGCCGCCGCCACCGATGCGGAGACCGACCGCCAGGGGCGGATCGTAGTCGCTCCGGACTGTTCGATACCCGCAGCGCCGGAGATCTTCGTGGTCGGCGACCTGGCCCGGTTCGACCGCGGTGGGGGAGTTCCCCTGCCGGGGGTGGCTCCCGTGGCCATCCAGCAGGGACGTTTTGTGGCAAAGCTCATCAGGGCCAGGCTGGCGGGCAAGGGCGGCGAGCGAATCTTCCGCTACCGCGACCTCGGAAGCATGGCCACCATCGGGCGCTCGAAGGCCGTGGCGGACTTCGGACGCTTCCACCTGAAAGGCTATCCGGCCTGGCTCGCCTGGTTGTTCATTCACCTGATGAAGATTGTACAGTTCCAGGACAGGCTCCTGGTCTTAGTCCAGTGGGCATGGAACTACGTTACCTACAACCGCTACGCGAGGCTGATAACCGGCCCTCGGAGTCCGGTCGCGGCAGACGGCCCAGGGAGCTCGCGTCGGTCGAGGATGGAAGGACAGGAATGACGGAAAAGGACGAGACGCTCGAATCCGTGCATCACGTGGCCGTCTGCGTCGATGACGTGGACGCAGCCGTGGCGTGGTACACGAAGACCTTCAGCTGCGAAGTGGAGTACAGGGACCCGACCTGGGCCATGCTCCGCTTCGAGAACGTTCGCGTGGCGTTGATGGCACCGGGACGGCATCCCCCGCACCTGGGCTTTCTCAGGAAAGACGCCGGCAGGTTCGGCCGGACCAGGCCGCACCGGGACGGGACGCGGAGCGTGTACGTCGTGGACCCATCGGGAAACTCCATTGAAATGCTCGAAGAGGATAGTCTAAAGTAAGCCTGCGAGCACATTTAGGCGGAGGGGAAGGGCGTGCCGAAGAAGGCGAAAGGCCGAAAGAAACCCCACAGAGTGGTAATGAAAAAACGGGTGCCTCGCGGAGCTCCTCCCGGAACGCTCGTTGCGGACCCGCGTGCCCCGAAACCCGTTCTGCGGGCAATGGCCTACGGACCCGACGGGCTCAGAGAGCTGGAGCACGCCGATCTCGACAGCATCGCAGGACTCAGGGGCGAGTGGCCCGTCCTCTGGGTCAGCGTGGAAGGCTTGGGGGATGCCGGGGTCGTCGAAGCCGTGGGCGGGCTGTTCGGGCTCCACCATCTGGCGCTCGAGGACGTGCTCAGCACGCACCAGCGGGCCAAGGTCGAACAGTATGGGGAGTACGTCTTCGTGGTGGCACGGTCGCCCGTTCTCGACGACAGGGTGTCCACCGAGCAGATGAGCCTCTTCCTCGGGCCCGACTTCGTCCTGAGTTTCCACGAGCACCCTTCGAGCGACTACGACGTGACCCGCGATCGCATCCGGTCCGCGTCGGGGCGCATCGCCTCTGCGGGACCGGACTACCTGGCCTACGCGCTGATCGACACGCTCATCGACGGTTACTTCCCCGTACTGGAGGACTACGGTGAACGGCTCGAAGGGCTGGAGGAGGACGTTGTGGCGAGACCCAGCGAGGGCCTGATCCGGCGCATCCACGAGGCCAAGCGGGACCTTCTGACCGTGAGGCGGGCCGTCTGGCCCCTTAGGGACGCGCTTTCGGCCCTCTACAGGGAACCGAGCCGGCTGGTGGCCGAGGACACGCGCGTCTACCTGCGCGACTGCTACGACCACACCATCCAGATCATCGACTTCGTGGAGACCTACCGAGAAATCGCCACCGGCATGATGGACGTGTACCTCTCGAGCCTGAGCAACCGCATGAACGAGATCATGAAGGTGCTCACCATCATAGCCACCATCTTCATCCCGCTGTCCTTCATCGCTTCGCTCTACGGCATGAACTTCAACCCCGCCAAATCTCCCTGGAACATGCCCGAACTCGAGTGGCGCTGGGGTTACCCCTTCGCCCTTGGCCTGATGGCGCTGGCGGCCGTTTCCATGCTCCTGTACTTCAGGCGGAAGGGCTGGTTGGGCGGAGGAGGCTCCCAGAAAGAGGACGCGGCGGAGGAAGAGGCTCCCGCCGAAGGCCGGGGCGGTTCCGGCGCGTGAGCCGGTCGGCGTGTCAGTCCTCGAACGCCTGCCGGCGCAGCGAGGCCTCGACGGCGTGTCGCTCCAGGGCCAGCTCGATAAGCCGGTCCAGCAGTCCGGGGTAGGGCAGTCCCGTCACCTCCCAGAGCTTCGGGTACATGCTGATGCGCGTGAACCCCGGAAGGGTGTTGAGCTCGTTCACGAAGACGCGCCCGTCCGGACACAGAAAGAAATCTACTCGACCCATGCCCTCGCACTGGAGGGCCTTGAAGGTCTGCACGGCCAGGGCGCGGATGCGGTCCGAGGTCGCCTCGTCGAGGTCGGCGGGGAAGAGGAGTTTCGCGCCGGCGTCGTCGATGTACTTTGCGTCGTACGAGTAAAATTCGTGGCCCCCCTGGGGCACGACCTCGCCGCAGAGGGATGCCTCGGGCGCCTGGTTGCCCAGCACGGCGCACTCGATCTCCCTTCCGACGACGGCCTCTTCGACGATGGCCTTGCGGTCGAAGCGCAGGGCATGCGACAGGGCCGGGATGAGGTCCTCGAGGCGCTTCACCTTGGTGATGCCCACGGAGGATCCGAGGTTGCATGGTTTGACGAAGAGGGGCAGTCCGCCGGCTTCGCGGACCAGTGCGTCCGGGTCGAGGTCCTTCAGTTCGCGCGAGCGCACGATCGCAAACTGCGGGATGGGGAGGCCGGCTTCGCGCAGGAGCTTCTTCATGACCTCCTTGTCCATGGCCACGGCCGAACCCAGCACGTCCGCCCCCACATAGGGCGCGTCCAGGAGCCTGAGGAGGCCCTGGAGGGAGCCGTCCTCGCCCAGCGTACCGTGGATTATGGGGAAGAAAACGTCCACGGCGCCGACGACCTCCCGGGAACCGCGCGAGACCAGGGTGAGCGACCCGTCCTCTCCCTCCAGGGGCAGCACGGCCGGAGCCGATCCGTTGAGGGCGATGAGTCTCGGATCCTCGGCGTGGAGGATAATGGAGGCGTCGGCACCCAGGTGCCACGTCCCGTCTTTGTCGACGCCGAGCAGAACCGGGGCGTACTTCTCCCTGTCCAGGGCTTCGTAGATGCTCTTGGCCGACTGTATGGAGACTTCGTGCTCGGCGCTTCGTCCGCCGAAGATGATGCCCACCCTGATCTTCCGCATCCGGACCTCCCGGGCTGGTCGCCCGCCTCGAGTCTTCTACTTCCTGTGGTTGAGGGTGGCCGTGGCCTGAGCGGTCGGCATGACCACCATCTCGGTCACGTCCACGTGAGCCGGACGCGTGGCGACCCACAGCACCGCGTCGGCGATGTCTTCGGCCTGAAGGGCTTCCAGTCCCTGATACACCTTGGCCGCCTTGTCCCTGTCGCCCCTGAAGCGGACGACCGAGAAGTCGGTCTCCACCATGCCGGGGTCGATGGTGCTCACGCGGAGAGGCGTGCCGAGCAGGTCGATCTTCATGGCGCGTGTGAGGGCCTTGACGGCGAACTTGCTCGCGCAGTAGATGTTGCCGCCGGGGTAGACCTCGCGCCCTGCGACGGAGCCTATGTTCACGATATGGCCCCGTCCCCTGTTGACCATGCCTGGAATGATCGCCCGGCTGACGTAGAGCAGGCCCTTCACGTTCGTGTCGATGACTTCGTCCCACTCGTCGACGTTACCCTCGTGCAGTTTGTCCATCCCCCGGCCAAGGCCGGCGTTGTTGATCAGGACGTCGACCGCCGCCCAATCTTCCGAAAGGCCGGCCACCGCTTGCTCGACGTGGGCCCGGTTGCGCACGTCGAGCGCGAGGAGTCTGCATTCGGCACCGTACTCGTCCGCGAGTGCGGCCGAAAGGCTCTCGAGCCGATCCGTACGTCGAGCGGCAAGTACGAGGCGCGCGCCGGCGGCGGCGAACGTCCTGGCGCACGCCTCGCCGATGCCCGCGCTGGCTCCGGTGATGAAGACCGTCTTCTGCTTCATATCGAACATGAAATGGCTCCTTATGCGTGGTCTTTTCTCAGCAGTTTCGGCCCGACCCAGGGGGCCGCGGTGGTTCAGTATAGCCCCTCGGGAGTGTCCGGATAAAGGCGATGTGCGCCCAAAGCGAGGGGGAAAGGTGGACGTTCGGGTCATGCTCCCCGTTCTTTTGCAAGATTCGTGCGCGGGAGCCATATTAACTAGGCAACCGCCGGAAACGCGAAACGCACGGAGAGACCTTATCCCGTCTCGGAAGCGATGTGGGCACAGGGGGCGAAAATGAGAGAAGAAAATGGAGAAAATAAGTCCTATCTGATCGTCACGATCGCGCGCACCATGGGAAGCGGGGGCAGTTTCGTCGGCAAGAGGCTGGCTACGCGGCTGGGCTGTCGCTACCTGGACAGGGAGATCCTCGTGGAAGCGGCCAGGAGGCTCAACCGCGACCCGGAGGCGCTCGAGAACTTCGACGAGAGGCATCTGACGTTCTGGGAGCGCACGCGCATGGCCTACGCCTTCGGCGTTCCGGATTCTCCCTACGCGCCGCCACCGGTCACGGTGGACGACATGGACCTCTTCGATACCCAGAAGCAGATCGTGAGGGAGGCAGCCCACAGGGGGCCGGTCGTGGTCGTAGGCCGCGCAGGGTTCGCACTCCTGAAAGACGAGCCCGGCCTTCTGTCGGTCTTCCTGCACGCGCCCTTGGAGTACCGTGTCCGGCGTATTCAGAAGATTTACAGGCTCCCGGACAGAGCCCAGGCCGTCGAACTCATCGAGCAGTCCGACAAGGACCGGGAACACTTCGTCAAATCTGCTGCAGGCGTGGCCTGGATGCAGCCGGCCAACTTCCACTTGTGCATCGACACGGGCCGCATCGGAACGGCGGCCACCATAGAACTCGTCTACGGCGCGGCCATGGAAGTAGCGCGGGGGCTCGGAGGAGCAGACCGGGAAGTATGACGGAGAGTCCGCGGTTTCGTGGTAGGGTATGATTCTGGTGGGCCCGAGTGGGCTCGATCCGCACGGCGTATGCAGCCGTACCCGGTCGGCGGAGCTTCGATGATAGATCTCGAAAAACACGGTCCCTGGGCACTCGTGACAGGCGCTTCGTCCGGGTTGGGGGAACACTTCGCCCGGCATCTCGCGGCCCTGCACTTCGACCTCGTGCTGACCGCCCGGCGCAAAGACAGATTGAAGGGATTGGCCGAAGAACTCACGCAAATGCATGGGGTGCAGGTGCGCTGCGAGCCGCTGGATCTTGCCGCGGAGGGTGCGGCCGAGGCGCTCGCCGAAGCGGTCCGCGACCTGGACGTCGGCCTCCTGGTCAACAACGCGGGCTTCGGTTACTTCGGGCGGTTCGTGAACCAGGACCGGCGACGCCTGGCGGAGATGATCCGCCTGAACTGCACGGCGGTCATGCTCCTTTCGCACATCTTCGCGGACCGGCTGGCCCGTCGCGGTCGCGGGGGCATCATCATCGTGGCTTCCCTGGCAGGCTTCCAGGCCACGCCGTTCATGTCGGTCTACGGGGCGACGAAAGGCTTCGACCTGCTGCTGGGCGAGGGGCTGGGCCGCGAACTGAAGGGAACGGGCGTGGACGTGCTCGTTCTCAATCCTGGTGCGACGCACACGGAGTTCGGCGAAGTGGCCGGCTCGTCCGGCAACTCAATGGGTATGAAGGCCGAGCGGGTGACGGGCGCCGCCTTGCGGTCGCTCGGCCGCAGGAGCTCCATCGTTACCGGTCTCCACAACGTGGCGGTGGTCCTTCTCGACAGGATCCTGCCACGGCGGACTATCACGGCCCTGAGCGCCTTCACCCTCCGAAAGATGACGGCCAAAGAGCGCCTCTAGCAACGGGCGCATAACCTCTCGGAAAGGAGGAACCCCCGGCATGGCAGATCCCACGTCCCGAACCGGCGTCCGGTATACGTCGAAGGAACTGCTCGACTACCTTAACCGGCTCCACGCATCGCACGATGAGGCCTTGCAGCGTGCGTTCGACGCGCCCGAGAAGGAGGGGATGCCGGCCATCCAGGTCGGTCCGTCGGAAGGGCGGCTCATCGGCCTCCTGCTGAGGCTCGCCGGCGCGCGCAAGGTCATCGAAGTCGGAACCCTGGCGGGCTATTCGGCCATCTGGATCGGGCGGGCGCTCATGGATGGAGGACAGCTCTGGAGTATCGAGGCCGACCCGAAGCACGCGGGCGTCGCTCGACGCAACATCCAGGCCGCGGGCCTGGAGGGCGCAGTCACGGTCCTGGAGGGAAAGGGCCTGCACGTACTGCGCGAACTGGAGTCGAAAGGGCCGTTCGACGCAGTGTTCGTGGACGCCGACAAGGCCAGTTACGCCGCCTACGGCCGCTGGGCCGCAGCGAACGTGCGGAAGGGCGGGCTGCTTCTGGCGGACAACGCCTTCTTTTTCGGGCGCCTCCTCGAGGACGGCGAGGAGGCCGCGTGCGTCCGCCGCATGCACGAGGAGGCGCGCGACGCCTTCGAATCGGTGTGCATAGGCACCGGAGACGGCCTTCTTCTGGGGATCAAGAAGTAGGAGAGGGCGCCCGCGTTACGTTCAATGACTACGGCCTGATCCCGGAGGTGCCGGTCGGGCTCGGCAGGTTCGAAATCGGTGTGGGAGCGGTCGGGCGCGCGACCTTCAACGAGATGGTTGGACATGCCATGAAGAGGTTATTTCGAAGAGTTCTGCCAACCTTTGTTGTGGGCGGCCTGTTTGCGGCCCTGAACGTGGCGGGCTGTCTCTATTTCGTGACGTCGAGGCCCGCGATGGAGCCGGCGGCGGTTCGGAGGCCGGCGGAAGCAGGGGGAGACGCCTACGGTGTTTTCGCCTGTCGCGCCGTACATTTCTGGGCGAAGGGTGATCGCGCCGAGCCCATGTGGCTCAAGATCCTGATCGTGGGCAACGTTCTGTCCGTCGTTCTGGTGGTGTTCCTTCGGATGCTGATGGGATCTCTGCCGCTACTTGGGGGCCTGTCCCTCTGCGCGCAGTCCTGGGTGGCGGCCGCCGTCTTTGCGGCAGCCTCCACGTTCCAATGGTACGTGGTCGGGGCCATCCTGGAGGACAGGTTCCGACGGTTGTTCCGCGCTTCGGCATAAGCGCCCGCTTGCTCTGCTCGAGGTGTAGGCATGGAGATCCTTTACCAGCCCATCGGCACCGTCCGCAGTCCCTTCATTGAAGTGGAGGGGATGCCCATCCAGCCGGCAGGCGCCGACGGCGCGCGAGGGCGCATCGAGCTCTCGCCGGAATACGAGGCCGGGCTGATAGACATGGACGGTTTCTCCCACGTCATCGTTGTTTACCACTTTCACCGCGCCGGCGCGGCCACCCTGACGGTGACGCCATTTCTCGATTCCGAGCCCCGCGGCGTGTTCGCCACGCGAGCGCCGAGCAGGCCCAACCCCATCGGAATATCCGTGCTGAGGCTCCTCAGGGTGGACGGCTGTGTCCTGCACGTCGCGGATATCGACATCCTGGACGGGACGCCCGTGCTGGACGTCAAACCCTACGTGCCTGAGTTCGATCGCCCTGATGACGCGAAAAGCGGATGGCTGGAAAAGACGAAAGGTAAAGTCCGTTCCGCCCGTTCGGACCGGCGGTTCCGCTGACGGGTTGCCAAAAACCGAAAATGTGTCTACAATCAAGCCAGTTATATAAGAGCGACATTGCCGCGATGCCCGGAAGGTCCTGTCTGGCCGGGCCAGATCACCGGGGTGGACGAACTTGCGTATTCACGTTTTCCAGCATGCCGCTTTCGAGGGTCCGGGCGCGGTGGCCGAGTGGGCGCGGAAGCACGGATACGAATTGGAGGTCTTCCGTCTCTTCGAGGGGCATTTTCCGGAGAGGAGAGGCTCACCGGATTGTCTGGTCGTCCTCGGCGGGCCCATGGGGACGTCCGACGATGCGGCCCATCCATGGCTGATCCCGGAGAAGCGTCTCATCCAACTTGCGATCGAGTCGGGTACGGTAATGGTCGGGATATGCCTCGGTGCGCAGCTGATCGCTGAGGTGCTCGGCGCGTGTGTCTCGAAGAACGAACGCCCCGAAATCGGCTGGTTCCCGGTCCAGCGCACGAGCCGCAGGCTGGACCCCTTGCTTGGGACGGCCCTTCCGGAGGCCTTCGGGGCTTTTCACTGGCACGGCGACACCTTTTCCATTCCGGAAGGTGCCAGGCGGATCGCGCGGTCTTCGGCCTGCGAGAACCAGGGGTTCGTGTATGCCGATCGGGTTCTGGCCCTCCAGTTCCACCTCGAGGTGACACTCGCCTCGGCGATGGACCTCATCGCCCATTCTGACCCGGACCTTGCGCGGGACCGTGCTTACGTCCAGAGTCGATGGGCCATGGTTTCCGACCCCCGCCGCTTCGAGAAAGCGAACGAACTGATGTTCAAGGTGCTGGACCGAATGACTACGAAGGCTTTCCATGGAGGAAGAGTGGCCGGAGGCCCTGCGTCAAGCCCGCAGGCCCCCAGCCCGTCCACGTCCTGACCCGTGTGTGGAAGCCTCCCGTCCCCGGCGGACGGACTACCTCGATCCGCTTTACCTTGTGGAACAAAGACCGAGGCACGGCGTTGTGCATTGACTGGGCAGATCCGAACCGGTCAGGTTTTGAGAGTGTTTGTTGATTTCGTTTGTCTGCATGAGGCCCGGCGGAGTTCAACCCGCACCGCGGCGTTATGAGCGAGGCGAAAATGGAGACCATAACCCTTGGAGGCGGCTGTTTCTGGTGCATGGAGGCCGTGTTCGAAGAGGTCAGAGGCGTCACGGACATCCGGTCGGGCTATTCCGGAGGGAACATCCCGGACCCGACGTATCGCGAGGTCTGCACGGGAGGCACGGGCCACGCCGAAGTGGTTCAGGTCGGCTTCGATCCGGCCGTGGTGGGCCTGGAGGACATTCTCGGAATATTCTTCACGGTCCACGACCCCACGACCCTCGACCGGCAGGGTGCGGACATCGGGACCCAGTACAGGTCCGTGATCTTCTACCGCGACGGGCCCCAGAAGAAAGCGGCGGAAGATGCGATACGCCAAGTGGAAAGGGAAGGGCTCTACGACGGCCCCGTCGTCACCGAGGTGGAACCCTTCGCGGCCTTCTATCCCGCCGAGGCCTACCATCGTTCCTACTACAGGAACAACCCGGCCCAGCCTTATTGCCAGATCGTCATCTCTCCGAAGGTGGCGAAGTTCCGCAAGAAATTCGCGTCTCTGCTCCAGCGCTCCTGAGAACGCGCGACGGAGTTTGCGGCCATAGCGGAGCGTCGCCGCACGATGCTCGCGTCCCGGTCGATCCTACCCGTCCTCCGGCCCCGCTCCTTCCTGGGGCGGGTCTCCGGAGAGGCCCCCGAAATGGAGGTTGTAGCGGCTGCGCTGGACTGGGTCCATCTTGAGGATTTCGATGCCCATCTCGTAGCGGCCGTCGGGCATGATCCGGTGGTGGGCGATCCGGCCCTCCGCTTCGAGCACTTCCGACCGGATGGAAAGGTAGAGCCTGAGAGGAGCGCCCGCGCTCAACAGAGTCGGCGCGATGACCGAACATCCCCCCCGGCTCATGTCTTCGGTCACGCCGAAGGCGCCCCTGCCCTCCTGCCCTATGGCCTCGATCAGTGCGGGGTTCTTTCGTCTGACACGGCCGAACCTGCGTCTCCTCATCTGAGAATTCATGTCACCTCCCCGGAGGCCGTCCGGGCCTCGCGAAGAAGACCACGCTCTATCACTCAAACGCGCCGATCATGACTGTAACGCCCGTTCCTCAACCCCTGATCGCATCGACGAGAATGCCGGGCAGCTTCCAGGGGGAGGGCGCGGCCTCGAAATCGACCAGTCTCCGGCTCAGCGGCAGGAGAGTCCTGTGGCT
>JBJKRE010000315.1:0-2546 GCA_046704825.1 Acidobacteriota bacterium | reverse complement strand
GTACCGCGGTGGCTGGATGCCCTGCTCATGGCACCGAAGTACCTGCTGCTTCTCTTCTTCGGAGTGTTCATTTTCGCCATGCCCCTGGCCGGGCTGGCGGGCTTCATAACGGGGCCCTACAACCGGGTGGCCGACGTGCGCATGCTGGCTTTCTTCGAACATCCTTCGACGCTGACCCTCGTGGTGTTGACCGCTTTGGTCGTCCTGTCGTTTCTCGTGAAGAACGCCTGGTGCCGCTACCTGTGCCCTTACGGCGCTCTGCTCGGGCTGGCGAGCTTGCTGAGTCCCATGAAGGTCAAACGCCTGGAGTCTGCCTGCACGGGGTGCACGTCCTGCTCACGCGCCTGCCCCATGCACCTGGACGTGCACCGGGTGGGGACGATCCGATCTCCGGAGTGCACGGGCTGCATGCTGTGCATCGACGCCTGCCCCGAGGACCGGGCCCTGACCGTTGGACCTGCGCGCAAGCTGTCGCGGGGACGGCTTGCGTTGCTGGCGCTTGCTCTGGTAGCAGGTGTGTATTTCGGGGGCATCGGCGCGGCGAAGCTGTCGGGCCACTGGCGGAACGGCATCACGCGCCGGGAGTACCTGCGCCTCGTTCCACCGGCCATGCAGCGTTATCCCGCGCGCGAGCGCCCGCGGCCGTAAGAAAAGCCCGGCCGGCGGCCGGGCTTCTCCGTTTCCAACTCTCAGGCCTTGCTCAGTCGGTGACGAGCGCCTGACGCAGCACGTGGACGTCGTCCACCCATAGGGTGCCCGCGCCCTGAACGACCAGGTTCAGCTCCACGGAACTTGGCTTCTGCCCCTCACGGACGGTCGCCTCGAGAACGGATTCCACCCAGCCTTTCGTGTTCCCGCGGATTGCGTTCTGGTAGTTCTGCGCCGTGATCTGTCCGCCCCGGGAAAAGTGCACGACCATCTGGAGGTAGGCGGAGCCACCGAACTGCTGGGTCTTGATCTTCGCCTTGTACCAGACCTTGCAACCCTCTATGCGGGGGTAGGGGATCTGGAAGAGCTTTATGGTCGTAGGCATGTCGGTGGTGATCTTGAGGGAGCCCTGACCGTCAGCTGACACGGTCTTGTCTTCCTTGACCGCTCCCTGCGTCACGACCTTGTCCGTGTTGTTGCACGGGAAAACGGCGATGTCCTTGGGCGGTTTGGGCTTGTTGGAGCACGCCATTGTTGCAAAAAGCAGGACTATGGTGCCTGCGAGGGCCAGACTTCGGAAGTATTTCATCGCCAACCTCCTCGTTTCCGATAGAGAATCGCTACCTCATCGCGGCCCGATGGGCCTCAATCCAGATCGATGTCTCTCTTGAAGGGCCCCTGCGGCCCCTCTTTGGCCTTCTTGTAGAGGTCCTGGAACTTCTTCTCGAGCACGTCCTTCTTACTTTCCTCGGCGCGGACGGACTCCTTGAACTTCTCCTCCGCGAGCCTCTTCTCGTCGTTGAGGATTTTCAGCCGCTCCTCGAAGCTGGTCTTTTCTTTCTGCACCCTGGCCTCGCTGTGGACAACCACCTCGGCGTCCCTGTCGATGGTCAGGAGAGCCTGGCAGCAGGGGCAGGTGACCGTAAAAGAACTCTTGTCGCTCATTGCAAGGCCTCCAAACGAAGGATAGCACAATGAATTTCGGATTTGGGAATTGGGATTTGGGATTTGAAAAAGAAACCCATGGAGATGGGGAGTGTCGAATTCGCACCGTCCTCTGAAGGCATTGTCTCGTCTTCGACGGGCTCCATTCACCAAGTCCGAATTCCGAAATCCCAATTCCCAAATCCAATTGTGCTATTCTCGCGGCGATGGGGAAGCGGCGCAACCGGATCCTGGGACATACGGTGAACGTGGCAGCCATGACGCTCGTGAGCCGACTGCTCGGCTACGTCCGGGACCGCGTGCTCGCCGGTCTGCTCGGGACGTCCTACTGGGCCGACGCCTTCTACATCGCCTTCCGCATCCCCAACACCTTCCGCCGCTTCGTCGCCGAGGGCGCCATGACGGCGGCGCTCGTCCCGGTGCTCTCCGAGTCGTTCGAGGCGGACGATCCCGGGAGGAGCTGGCTCTTCGCGCGCCGCTTTCTGTACGTGTTCGGGGCGTTCATGGTCGTGTTCGGCCTCGTCGGGTCGCTGGCGGCGCCCGTGATTGTCAAGCTCATGGCATGGGAACTGGCCCGAACGGCGCCGCAGGTGTACGCCCTCACCCGCCACCTGACCGCGCTGCTCTTTCCCTACATCACCCTGGTCTCCCTGTCGGCGGTCGCCATGGGGATCTTGAACTGCAGGGACGTCTTCGCCCTTCCCGCCCTGACGCCGGCCATCCTCAACGCCACCATCGTCGTCTTCGCCATCGTCTGGGGTTACCACTCGGCCAATCCCACGGAGATCCTGGCCTACGGAGTACTGGTGGGCGGATGCGCCCAGTTCGCCGTGCAGATTCCCCTGCTCAGGCGGGAGGGCATGTCCTTCCGCCCGACCTTCAACCTCCACGACGAACGGGTCACCAGGGTCTTCAGGCTCATGGTGCCCGGGATATTGGGCGCGGGCGCGGGA